>CAZCXJ010000374.1:0-1003 GCA_964502585.1 uncultured Candidatus Halobonum sp. | reverse complement strand
CTGCAAGACTCACCCACGCGAGTCGCACGCCGCGGTCGCCCCACTTGGCACGGAGCCATGAGGCTTCCCGGAGGCAGAGATCGTAGTACAGA
Source organism: uncultured Candidatus Halobonum sp. (assembly GCA_964502585.1). Lineage (GTDB taxonomy): Archaea > Halobacteriota > Halobacteria > Halobacteriales > Haloferacaceae > CAZCXJ01. The sequence goes on along the minus strand of CAZCXJ010000374.1, from coordinate 911 downwards.
ACCCCCACGAGCGCGGCCGGAAGGAAGAGATTGTGCAAGACGGCGTTATGAAGCGTCTCTTGATAGTAGCCGAAAAGAACGTCAAGGTCGGGGAGCGCCGCGGCGAGCAAGACCACGGCGACGCTTCGACGGTCGAACTCTCGTCCCAAGAGAGCGGCCGCGAGGAACGCCGCAAAGGCGACTGACACGCCCGTCGTGGGCATGACCCTACATCGGGTCGGGAGCCTCTTAACATCGCCGCCGCAACGGCATGTATGGCTCGCGGTGAACTTGCCGAAAAGATGGCCGGTGAGGTGGTACTGTCGGATGATCCCGGCGCGACCATCCGCAAATGGCGCGAGGAATTCGATGTCACGGCGACGACACTGTCGGATGAATTGGGTGTCTCACCGTCGGTCGTATCGGATTATGAATCTGGACGGCGCTCATCGCCCGGTATCGGCTTCGTCCGCCGGGTCGTGGAGGCCCTATTGGATATCGATGAACGCCGCGGCGGTGCACGAATCCGCCAGCACGCACGGGTAGTTTCCGCAGGCTTTGACAGCGACGTTGTGTACGATCTCCGGGAGTACGCCACCACCGTGCCGCTGGGGCGGTTTTATGACGCTATCGACGCCGTCGAACTGGCTGCGGGTCGGGCAGAGACGGTCGCTGGCCATACCGTCATTAACTCTGTCGAGGCGATTACCCGGCTCTCACATGAAGAATTCTACCGTTTGTTCGGTCAATCTACTAACCGCGTGCTCGTGTTCTCCGGGGTTTCCCGAGGCGAGTCGCCGTTGGTGGCGCTCCGGGTGGTCTCGCCCACGCCTACCGCTGTCGTACTGCACGGCATCGATCCAGAGGTGGTTTGGGAACACGCTCCACGCTTAGCCCGGGCAGATGGCTACTCACTCGCCGTAACGGAAATG
>CAZCXJ010000373.1:0-1005 GCA_964502585.1 uncultured Candidatus Halobonum sp. | reverse complement strand
AATCGCACAGTGAGTTTCCGCTGAGCGGACGCGGCGTCACCCTGTTAGGGCAGCCGGCGACTTGCAATCCCATCCCGGAACGATGACGGATTTTCCTTCTTCGGGGCCTCTGTACCCGGCGCGGTCGACGCGATCAACCCGTTGAAACGAAAGCGGCCGCCGCTCGGAACCCAGCGACGGGTCGGTCTTCCCCGCGCGCTCTTGGAATTCCATAGCCACCGGACCCGGATACGGCGCCGGCACGGCTACGCCGTCGGGTTTGAATTCCTCATGTAGTGTCTGGGAGAACGAGAGCACGTACGCGTTGTTTGCGTAGTACCCCGTCATGTAGGGTCATAGCTGGAAGGCAGCCGTCGAAGCGACATTAAGCACACCCCGCGGCCGCGTTTGCGCATCCGCGAGGCGTACAATCTCGTGAGATCGACGGGTGTCGTCACGTTGAGCGCCACCTACTCAAGTCCGCGATCGAAATCGGTCGTAGGGGAGTGGCCCTGCGTCCCGATACCCACATTGGAAATTGAGTAATCGGTATTGAAGCCGCGTTCACGGGTGGTCTCGTAGACCGCCTCGCTTTCCGTGTGTGGTGAAATCGAGCATCAGGTACTGAGCGTTCACGCCGAATCTCGTCGAGAAGGTAGCGCCCGTACGCTCCAGTTCGTCCTCGCGGCGCGCGACAAGCACGACGTCGTGGTCCTCTACTGCGGACCGACGCGCGAGCTCCTGTCCGATCCCCGCCAACCACCCGTGACAAGCGCGGTTCCGGTATCCGTCATGTTGACAGAGTTACCGACGGAGGATTAATGCTTAACGACGCCGGCGACGAGCACAGCGTGTAGGCCGGCGAACTTGAAATACAGCGCGCAGATGGGAATCGGTCGCTCCGATGGCCCTTATCCGTTCCCGGTAGTCACGTGATCGGATTCTCGTTACGATTGACGGGTGGAAAACGCATCACTCCTGCAGCTGCTTCCGCATCTCCACCACAGCGAGTTCGACGCCGCAGTC
>CAZCXJ010000372.1:0-1005 GCA_964502585.1 uncultured Candidatus Halobonum sp. | reverse complement strand
ACCGTCTCGCGGAGGCCCTCGGGGCCCCGTTCGTTAGCGGAGAAACGCCTCACGCCCGGCGGCGGAAATTGTTCGACGAGTTTCGAAACGGCTCGCGGGATGTCCTCGTCGTTTCTCGGGTCGGAGACGAAGGGATTGACCTGCCGGAAGCAGAGGTCGCGATTGCAGCTTCCGGACTCGGCGGCTCCCGGCGCCAGGGAACCCAGCGGGCGGGCCGCACGATGCGCCCGGTCGGGAAGGCTCGGATGTACGTGCTCGCGACCCGTGGCACCCGCGAGGAGGACTTCGCGCGGGACAGGACGCGACACCTCGCAGGAAAGGGTATCCGAGTCACCGAGCAGGATGCTGTCGCCTTCCAATGACAGGATGTGTGCGGCACACACTGGATATGGTACGAGGAACCCATTTATGATGTCGCACGCGCTACCGGATGTCGTGAGCGACGACGGGGAGCGGTTCAACCGGCTGACACGCCATCCCACTCAGGGACCACGTAACTCACTGTGGTTCTGGACCGACGAGAAGAGCGTGCCGCGTATTGTATTCAATTACCTGCTTGTCCTGGTAGCACGGTTAGCTCCATCACTCCGGATAAAAAACTGGGCGCTCCAACGGCTCGGAATCACGGTCGCTGAGGGCGTCTCGTGGGGGCTTGAGGCAACGCCGGATGTGTTCTGGCCCGAACTGATTACGCTTGAGGCCGACTGCATTGTCGGCTACGACGCGACTATCCTTTGTCACGAGTTCCTACAAGAGGAGTATCGCACCGGCGAAGTGACTGTCGGCGAGCGCGCAATGATTGGGGCGGGAGCGATACTCCTCCCCGGTGTCGAAATCGGCGCGGACGCACAGGTCGCTGCAAATTCGCTTGTCACCGAAGATGTTCCAGCTGGGGAGACGTGGGGCGGGGTCCCCGCTGCGCCGTTAGACCGCTAATCACGAACTCGAATAATACCGTTGGCGAACGCCCGGTCGTTCGGAACGATGTACTCCTCGCCCTCGCGC
>CAZCXJ010000371.1:0-1007 GCA_964502585.1 uncultured Candidatus Halobonum sp. | reverse complement strand
CGACCCTGGAGGGTGACCTCGTCCAGATGATTCAAGACGCGATGGCCGCCCTCACATAGCGGTCATAGGTGCGTGCAGGGGACTAGCTGGTGTCGACTCTCGTCCCGTCAGGGCCGCCGGTTGCGACCAATCCCGGGGCAGCTGCCGGAGAACGTTCGAGGTGAACCCCCACGGCCGAAGCCGTGGGTCGCTCACGCGGTCACGGATAGCGGCGCATGAGCGCCTTGTTGGCGGCACCGCCGTCCTTCCGGTGAGCGTAGCGCCCTTCCTCGTCGAGCGTGACGCTGTCGTCCCGTAGCTCGATCTTGAATGGCCGCTCGGCGTCCAGTTCGTAGATGTGCACCAGTTTCGTGTGCAGCTCCGTGTGTCGCCGTGTCGCGATGACCGCCCGACCACGCTTCTCGATGGGCTGTTGGACGGCCGCATCGTCGAGATTCCTGTGCTTCGTTCGCTTCCAGTCGTTGATTCGTCCCATTGTTAACCCCCCTCGAACATCGTCCCGAAGGAGTCCGTCGTTCGGCAGAGTGGCGTAGGGGTCACGACGACGGCGACTGACGCGTGCCTATAAGGATCGATCCGGGCAACAGTATCGTCCGAATCGTCCAAGCGACCACGAACGAGCTGCAGCCGGGAGATCGAATTCGGGAACGTCCTCCTGCTCGACAAGACCCACCACGAGGCGTTCGACCGGGAGATATTCACGATCGACGCCGACTACCGCTTGCGGGTGGCGCCGGAGTTCCCGACCGAGAGCGGCCTGCTTCACACACGTTCGCCTCGGATTCGAGAATGCGCGTGAAGTGGTCGAACGCCCACCCGTGCAGGTCGAGTGGACCGTGATGCCCCCAGATTTTCACGTCCCAGTGGGTGGTCACGATGCGGTGTGCGAACGAGTCACAAGACGGAAGGTGGTACGCGTCGTGTGTCCAATCCATGCCTGGAACTGTAACGGAGAAACTCATCGATGACCATCTCGTCGACGGCCAGCTGGAGCCGGGTGAAGAGAT
>CAZCXJ010000370.1:0-1021 GCA_964502585.1 uncultured Candidatus Halobonum sp. | reverse complement strand
GAGAGGCACCTCACGGGTTCGGCGTTCTCTTTGCAGCGGCCACGATACTCACCCCAGAGGGGCCCGACCGGTCCGGATGAAGTTTTACATCCTCCTCCTGATAGTGCTCACATGACACCTGATGCCGGCACGGGCGGGTCAACGGGGCTCTCGCCCGACGAGGCGTTCGCCGTGGTGGGCGACGAAACCCGTCTCACGATACTGCGAGCGCTCGGAAACGCCGACGGACCACTTGCCTTCTCCGAACTGTACGACCGGGTTGAGCACAACGTCACCTCGAACTTCAACTACCACCTCGGGAAACTCGAAGGGCACTTCGTCCGGAAGACCGACGATGGATACGCCCTCCGGCAGGCGGGACAGCGGATCGTCGAGGCGGTTCTCTCGGGGGTGGTAACTGACGTCCCCGAAGTGGAGTCGACTCGAATCGACATGGACTGTCCCTTCTGTGGCGCCCCGACAGCAGTGGACTACGAGCAGGAGCGCGTGGACATCTACTGTACCGGGTGTCCGGGGCTGTTCGGGGAAGTAGAGACCATCTCGGGACTGTCCGCACCGGGGGAGTACGGAAGTCTCGGACATATGTCGCTCCCGCCTGCCGGTATCCAAGGACGGACTGCCGTGGAGATCTTGGGGGCGGCGTGGGCCTGGAGTCATCTTGAGTTCATCGCGAGAGGGAGCGGTCTCTGTTCCCGGTGCTCGGCCCCCCTCGAACAGTCCGTAACCGTCTGCGAGGACCACGACGAGACCGACGACCCCTGCGACAGGTGCGGTCGCAGCTACGCCGTCCATTTCCACACTCGTTGTACGAACTGCATCAACGTCTGGCATGGCATCGCTCCCGGCATCCTGTTGAGCAACACCGACTTGCAGGCGTTCCTGACTGCGCACGGCATCAACCTCGTCGCACCCGACACGCTGGACCGTGTAATCAGAACGCTAGGGAACTACGAGGAAGAAATCATCTCGATTGACCCGTTCGAGGCACGCTTCACCTTCACCGTCGACGGGGATGCCCTCA
>CAZCXJ010000369.1:0-1039 GCA_964502585.1 uncultured Candidatus Halobonum sp. | reverse complement strand
ACTCACGCTCCCGTGTGACCTGCGCGTACTCGGGCGTGAGGCGGACTACGGGGTCTTGGAGGTTCAGCTGGGCACGTTCCCACACGGCGGAGCTACCCAGCGTCTCCCACGGCTGGTTGGGCTCGCGAAAGCCAAGGAATTCGTTCTCACCGGGGAGTTCATCGACCCCCAGGAGGCCGAACAATGTGGACTCGTGACCGACGTGGTGCCCGACGACGAAGTCGATGACCGGGCGCGCGAACTTGCTGACTCGTTGGCCGAGAACGCACCGCTCGGGATGGCCAACGCCAAGGAAGCGCTCAACATGGCACTGGAAGTGCCGCTCGAGCAGGGATTGCGCTACGAACGTGCGCTCGGGCGTGAACTTGACGACACCAGGGACTACCGTGAGGGATTCGAGGCGCGTCTCGAGGGCCGGGACCCGACGTTCGAAGGTCACTGAACGCGGACAATGTGAGCGGCTGACACGATTCATCAGGAGGCTTTTATTACGTCGTTGTATATCCTCTGCTAATGACTCGTATCGACGTGGTGGACAACCATGGCCAGTTCACCCATCTTGAACAGCGGGCGCTCCGCGATCTCGGTGTCGATGTCTCCATCGTGGACAACGAAACGCCGCCTGAGGAAATCGACGCCGATGGGCTCGTCCTATCGGGTGGCCCATCGATGGATCGGACCGGCCGCTGCGGGGAGTATCTCGATCTCGACATCCCCGTGTTCGGCATCTGCCTGGGAATGCAGTTCATGGCTGACCATCTTGGTGGCGAGGTCGGGCCCGGGGAGTACGGCGGGTATGCGGACGTGACCGTCGAGATAGAGGACCCAGAGGATCCGCTCGTCGGATCACTCGCACCGGAGACGCGCACCTGGTCAAGCCATGCCGATGAGGTGAAACGCGTCCCCGACGGGTTCCACCGGACGGCCACCAGTGATGTCTGTGGTGTCGAGGCGATGTCGGACCCGGACGCCGGGTTGTACGGCGTCCAGTGGCATCCGGAGGTGGCCCACACGGAGCGCGGCGAGGAACTGTTCGAGA
>CAZCXJ010000368.1:0-1047 GCA_964502585.1 uncultured Candidatus Halobonum sp. | reverse complement strand
AGTCATACGGAGAACAACAGCAGGAACGCTTTCTTGACTGCCCGTTCCCCGTCTGCTGTGAGATGACCGACGGCTCGATTCGTCTTGAGGGAGCCAGGGGCGACCGTGCGGAGTGCCCACGGGAGAAGATGCGGTGTCTTGCTGAACGAGATCCCGTCATAGTGGTGTTGCTTCAGTGGCGGCGTTGGATGTTGAAATTGTGAGACACTCGTTCCGAGACACAGTACGGCGCATTCGGTTGCACCGTAGGGGTGTGTCTCATGCGACAAGATACCAACAGGCCGCTCGGGATGCACGCCAGTTGGATCGGCAGCCCAGCAAATTGAGCCGGCAGGGAGTCGCTCAGCCATCGACGTCGTCCTCGAGTTCGTCAAGCTCGGCTTCGAGGGCCGCATCGGCAACTGCGTCAGCATCCGGGGCTCGGGCCGGGTCCGGGTCTGGAGCGTCAGCGTTGTCGGGGTGGGTCGTGAACAGGGCTTCAGTCTCGGCGACACTCTGTGGATACCGCCGCAGGTCGTCTCGGTTGTCGAGTCCATGGTAGTACCCCTCTTCCATCCGGCCAACGTACCCACGCTCATGGAGCCGGCGGAGCGTCGTCGTCGCAGTCCCCTTCGGGATATCCAATGCCGCGGCGATCTCACTGGGTGTGTATGCGAAGTCGAGATGCTGGTAGAGAAAGACCACGATGTCGGATTTCGTCGTCCCCGGCTTGAGGTCGACGTCGTCGGGATGGGATTCACGGTGGATCGGCATGTACGTCTATGTAATCAGATGTAATCACAAGTAGCTTGCGGGCGGAAGGGAGAGGAAAAGCAGGACGAAGGCCCGGTCGTTCGGGAGGCCAGCTTACAGCGGTAGCGAGGCGAAAGCCCACCCGTTCACAGTCGTTGCTGATTTGGTGTGCTGCGGCGCAGCAGGTGAGCGGGTGCATCGCGTAGATCGACGTGCACCCGGTGTAAGACGTGGAGCACGTCTCATCCCGGCTCGCACACGTGTTGGCAGCACTACGTCAGCAACGACTGTAAAGCCGTGTGGAGGAGGTCAACG
>CAZCXJ010000367.1:0-1048 GCA_964502585.1 uncultured Candidatus Halobonum sp. | reverse complement strand
GACACACTACCGTCTCCACGCCGATTGTGGCTGCTGCTTCAGACACCGGATAAGGGACTCCCGAACCGTGACGTCGAACCCGTTGACACCGGTTGCGAGCGGCTGATGGTATGGGAGGTGTACCGCGACCTCTTCATCGCTCGATGTGGACTTTCAGACTATTCGATTGTCCAGTTCATGAAGCAAAAGCGCTACCTAACGATCATCAGTTACCCGACATCGGGCTGTGCCGGTATTTGGCCGAGAAGCACGGGGGCAGGCCGATCCCAGTCCTGATTCCACGGCTGCGGTGTGTCGGAGTCGGCAAACGCCTACTTGCTAACCGGGGCGCTTAATCGGCCGGGGGCCGTACGATTAGTAGTGAGTAACGGCGACGTGAAGGGGAGAGATGCTTTCTCTCGACTCTCCGCTCCAGTCCGCGAGGCGCTCTCCAGACGGGGGTTCGACAGTCCCACGGAGCCACAACGCCGCGCGATTCCGCCGCTCGCGGCGGGTGTAGACGCACTCGTCGTCGCGCCTACCGGAACAGGAAAGACGGAGACTGCGATGCTTCCCGTTTTTTCTGCTATCGCTGACAGGGAGCCGAAGTTCGGTGTTCAGGCGCTATACGTGACGCCGTTGCGCGCACTCAACCGAGACATGCGCGAGCGACTCGAATGGTGGGGAGAAACGCTGGGTGTGGAGGTTGATGTCCGCCACGGTGACACCACCGACTACCAGCGACAACAGCAGGCCGAGGAGCCACCGGACGTGCTTGTAACGACTCCGGAGACGATGCAGGCCATGTTTACTGGTGGGAAGCTGCGACGCGCGCTTTCGGACGTTGACCACGTCGTCGTCGACGAAATCCATGAGCTTGCGGCTTCGAAGCGGGGTGCACAGTTAGCCATCGGCCTTGAGCACCTCCGGGAACATGCGGGTTCCTTCCAGCGGATCGGGCTTTCGGCGACCGTCGGTGACCCGGCAGAAGTCGGCTGTTTTCTGACTAGCGGGCGCGGTTGTGAGATAATCGAAGTCGATGTCGGCTCGAATGTCGAGGTGAACGTCG
>CAZCXJ010000366.1:0-1059 GCA_964502585.1 uncultured Candidatus Halobonum sp. | reverse complement strand
TTCGGGTGGTGCGTCTGTCCGGGTCGGGGCGTGTAAGCCGCCCACCCTCATCCCGTTCCCTCGCGGAACAGGGAGTGCTAGCGCACGGCTGAGGGAACTACAAAAGCCTCGGGCCACCGCGCCCGAGGCTGTTTACTTGTAGACGGACCTATGACCCGCCGAACTGTACGGAATCCGTCTCGGCGAAGTCCCGGTCCTGGACTTCGAAGATGGCGTACGACACAGCGGCCATATCGCCGTTATCGTCGAAATTCACCGACGAGGACGCCCCCTGGTAGTTGATGTCGTCACCCGCGGCGGCCGCCTCGAACGCCTCGGGGAGATTACTCGGGTTGAACGTCTCACCCTCGGGATTGGCAGCCCGCCGCAGGTTGTCACGGACTGCGGTGCCAGTGTTCTCCCCGCCATAGATATTGGCGAGCAGACAGACCGCCGTCGCATCGTACGCGTGAGCGTTGAATACGCCCGGTTCGCGGTCGTACTCCTCAATGTACAGCTCGTCGAACGCTTCGCGACCCGGGCCGGACGCCTTCGGCGCCGTACCGATGACGTTCCCCATGTCGTTGTCGACATCGTCCGGCAGATCGTTGGAGATGAGGCCGTCGGTTACGATGATATCCTCGCCGGAGTCGAAGTCGTTGTAGTAGTCGCGGAACAGCTGGACGCCCGAGGCCGGGTAGCCGATGACGACCAGCGTTTCCGGGTCGCCGTTGAGCGCCTCCTCAAGCTGAGAGCTGTACGACGACTGCTCCTTCTGGAACGCGACCTGCTGGAGCACTTCGCCATCGAAGGATTCCGCGAACGACTGGGACAGCGCCTGCCCATAGGAGTTGTTGACATACATCGTCGCAGCCGACGAGTTGCCCAGTTGCTCGCTGGCGACCTGCGCGATGACCTGGCCCTGCAACGCGTCCGAGGGAGCTGTCCGGAAAATGTAGTCGTTGTCGTCGAGCTCCGTGACTGCCGGTGAGGTCGAGGACGGCGAACAGCCGACCGTTTCGTTCGGTATCATCGCCTGCCGGGTGACCTGCAGGTTCACGCCGGAGGACGCGGGTCCGG
>CAZCXJ010000365.1:0-1062 GCA_964502585.1 uncultured Candidatus Halobonum sp. | reverse complement strand
CGCTCGGGACAACCCGGTCCAGATCGAGGGTCACTTCCGGTCTGTTCTCAAACACTCGCCCCAGGGGGAACCCGCCAGCCGGAAGTGTAAACTCAGCAACGTATGTCACAAGCGGAGACGAGAAACGAAAAATATTAACATTTTCTTTAGTTTAACCAAACTCTGGATTATATCCAGAGGAAATCCGGCTGCACTCGGCGTATAAATTTAGCAGGTTGCTGAAAATTATCATTAATTAAATGTGTGGACTATGCGGTACCAATACGGCCCTGTTCAGTCGTGTATGGTTGAGGTCAGAATAACTGCTGGGTCCGCCGTCAGCCGCTTCGCGGCTGGCCTGGAGAGGAACGGTCAGGTGGGGGCCGAGGCCTCAGGTCACCGTCGCGGTCCGTCCTGTAAGTGCAACGGGAGATCGGTCGCATGGAGGTGGTACTCCGGAGGGACGAACGCCACAGCGATGACGGTGACCTCGACGCCCGCTGCCACGGCCGCCGCGAGACGATCCGCGAACTCTGGATCCACTGCGCGATACGGCTCCAGTCGGGTGGCATCCGGGCGCTGAATCACGAACGCGATGTGGGCTTCGCCGTCCGCGGTCGCGATATCCGCGAGGCTATTCAGGTGGCGCCGACCCCGTTCCGTTGGGCGGTCGGGAAACTTCGCCACGCCGTCTTCAACATGCGTGCAGGATTTCACCTCCACGTAGGCGGCGTCCCCTGTAGGGGTATCGAGGAGGAAATCCGCGCGGCCGTGATCTGGGTACGCCGGTTCACGCTCGCTGATTGCATAGTCTTGGAAGGCAGGCAGCCGCCGGCCAGTGATTGCCGCGGCAACGAGATCGTTGGCAAGCGCCGCCCTAAGACTCACATAGATATCTCCGTGGGCTACCGCGATCGCATCGTAATCCGTCGCGCGGTCGACATCGTCGACTGGATCACACAACACCGTTTTGCCAGGCTTGAGCACATCCAACGATCCCGGATCTCCAAGGAACACAGGCTCGGGACCATCCCCGAAATCGACGCGAAGAACGAACCGGTTGGGCCGCTCGACGACTTCGCC
>CAZCXJ010000364.1:0-1068 GCA_964502585.1 uncultured Candidatus Halobonum sp. | reverse complement strand
CCGACGCACTGTGCCACGTTGACGCCGCCTGGGGTGGGTTCGTGCTTCCATTCACGGACCATGACTGGTCGTTCGCGGACGCGCCCGTGGACACGATGACGATTGACCCGCACAAGATGGGGCAGGCGGCCGTCCCTGCAGGAGGCTTACTCGCACGCGGTCCCGAACTGCTTGACGAGCTCTCCATCGATACGCCCTACCTCGAATCGACCTCGCAAGTGACGCTCACCGGTACCCGATCAGGTGCGGGCGTGGCAAGCGCCGCAGCCGTGATAGAAGAGCTGTGGCCCGACGGCTATCGCGCACAGTACGAACGGAGCCAGGCGAACATCGACTGGCTCGCCGGTGAACTCGCTGCGCGCGGCCACGACGTCGTTGACCCAGTTCTCCCGATTGTCGCTGCAGATCTTGGAGCCGCTACCCACGAGCGTCTCAGAGACGCGGGTTGGCGGTTGTCAAAGACTGCGGCCGGCGAGGCACGGTTCGTCGGAATGCCACACGTTACCCGCGCCACGCTTGAGGAGTTCCTCACGGACCTCGACGCACTCGAAGAGCGGTAGCCTTACGCCCCATCAGTCGGAACGAAGGATAGAACGTGCCTCTCGTCCCCGTTCCTGATCCTGCGTTCACCCTCGAATTTCTCTTAGCCAACTCGCTCCCGGACTATCATGCGCTTGAGGAGATGGTCCGCACCGCGACCGGACCGCTGGGACTCGTGCTCATTCTGGTTTACTCTTTTCTTATCGCGTTCATCCTCCCGCTCCCTTCCGAAGTTGTGCTGGTGACGAACCTCGGGCTGGGTCTCCCGTACGAGGTTGAGTTGACGCTCATCATCGTCACCTCGGGACTGGGGAAGGCGCTCGGGAGTGTCTTTGCGTTCGGCATCGGGCACGGCGTCAAACAATCTGGGCCCGTCGTCCGACTCCTCCGGCGCTCGCCGATTGATATCGTGGAGTATTCCGAGCGAAAGACTGTCGAACTCGCGCGGAAGTACGGCTACGCCGGCCTCGCAGCAGCGCTTTGTGTTCCCGGATTCCCTGACACTTTATCCATTTATGCCTTTTCGGT
>CAZCXJ010000363.1:0-1077 GCA_964502585.1 uncultured Candidatus Halobonum sp. | reverse complement strand
AAGCACTCGACTTGTAATCGAGAATCCGTGGGTTCAAATCCCACCCGCAGCTTACATCAATTACTTTACACTCCCATATCTCACGGACAGCGACGCGTCCCGCTGAACGTATCTCCGGGAGGTGGTGGGAGTGACGGGGTCGTGTCAGCTCTGCGAGCGAGAGGCGGCCGCCGATGAGGTCTACGGCGCGCATCTCGACGCGGCACCCAGGGACGACCGGCTCGACTACGTCGCGCCTGCGACACGCTCCCCGTATCACCCAATCGCGTCAAGAATGTTCTGTTCACGTCCGGCAACCGCAATGCTACCGGACAGCACTTCAGCCAGTGGGACGTGACTCGAATCGATGCAGCCTGCTGAACCCCTTCTCTGTATACAGCACACGGCTCCTGACGGAATTCGTATGGGTTGTTTCGAGCGTGCTGAACACAGGGCGCGTATCTCGCAGGCTCCCGTGCTCCGAGTGGCGTATTTCCCCCGCAGAAGACACTTTCCGACCGATTGATTACCGTTGAATATGCCCTCCAGTATCCGAACATGTCTGGCAGTCGTCCAGGTCGACACCGACGAACGGATCCACGGCCGTAAACACGGAGTTTAGCCCGGCGACATCCGGCGCCTCGTCGATGTATCCACGGGCCTGCTCGACGCGGGTTCACGTCCGGTCGTCCGTCGCCTCGTGTGCAGTCCGGCGGCGCTCAGCAACCGTGTCCAATCATCGCTGAACGCCCCAGGACCTCCGGTACTCGATGGAGCCCCATCACAACCGGGCAATCGACGACGACTATGGACACTATCACACACGGACGCGCCGAGGATAGTCAGTTACTTGCCGGAACGCATCGCAAATCCACGTATGTCAGCTACGGTTGCGCTCCTGCTTATCGCGATAACTGTACTCTCGATGGTGCTTGTCACGATCGTCGGGCTCCACTACGGTACGGAGATGCTCGGCGGAGAGGACCAAGACAACCACGACCAAGACAACGATGCACGCGGCGGCGCGGCCTGAGCTAGGTTATGCCGTCGAGGAGTAGGATCGCGGTCTCCTTGTCCAGCGGTGAGTTAGCGTTGCCA
>CAZCXJ010000362.1:0-1079 GCA_964502585.1 uncultured Candidatus Halobonum sp. | reverse complement strand
AACCACGACCGTGAGGTCCGGCGGGTCATGAACCAGGTGTACAACGACCTGGACGCGGACCCGTCGACGCTCCAGTATGCGTTCATCTTCCTCGGACTGGGCGGTGGCACCGGCTGTGGCATCGCCCCCCATCTCGCGAGGGAGATCCGCTCGTACTCCGATGCGGACATGGACATCATCGCGATCGGGGTGCTTCCGAACACGCGGACGTTCGGCCAGGCGGACACAGAGGAGGACCTCAGTTCACAGGTGACTCAGTGCGAGAACACCCTCTTCGGGCTGGACCATCTGGAGGAGGAAGTCGAGAGTATCCTCCTCGTGGACAATCAGCGGCTCTCGTATGACGTCGTGGCCGGGAGCGAGTTCAGCGACTACAACCAGTACGTGGCGGACGCGTTCCTGGACATCGTTCTCGGCGCCGAAGCCGAACGCGTCGAGGGAAATGTCGATGTCGACATGCAGGACGTTGACCTCCAGGACCTGATCCGGTTCATCGAGGGGGACGGCTCGAAGGCGGGCTACGCCGCCATCGGACGGGGCGTCACTATGACCAAGTCGTTAGTGGGATACCTCGTTCCCGGGGGAGTGGGTCGGAAATCCGTCCGAGAGGCCTCGCTTATCGCTGACGCGATCGGGAAACAGACGCTGGCGGACATCCAGCCGACGCAGGCGAGAAGCGCCGTCGGCGTCGTTCGAGCCCCCGGCTGGTGTTGGGAGTCCGGTGAGGTGTCGCTGGGTTCCGTCTACGAGGAGGTGTCGTACTACTGTCCGGACGTGAACGTCGGCTGGGCCATGACAAACCGGAACCTCGCCTCCGTTACCACCGTGTTCGCGTACCCGAAGGCGGAGATCGCTCGGCTCAGACAACTGGAGGAGATCGCACGGGAGGAACTCGTCGCGTAACAATGCCACCGGCATCTGATACGAAATGGCGACATCGACTCGCCGTGCTATCCACGGTCGGAGTCGGCCTCGTGGCGCTCGTGGGTGTCGCCGTCTTGGTCCTGGTCCCCGACACCTCCGCAGCGGCGAGCGACCCGACGGTCATCGAGTCCTTGAAACAGCAAGCCGAAACGACC
>CAZCXJ010000361.1:0-1082 GCA_964502585.1 uncultured Candidatus Halobonum sp. | reverse complement strand
TATCAACCAGTACTCGTACGCCCCATCCGATCTGGAGTGGGCCAGGTAAGACCTCGGAGAGCGCGGATTTCGGCGTGCTGAATCAAGCGTAGTATATTAAACGTGGCTGGAGGAGTGTCGCCGGGATTGTGGATGACTACGAGTCTTACTGTGCTGTCCTGGAACGTTCAGGGGGAGACAGGGATACGCGACGAGCGGCTCCAGCGGCAACTGAACGTTCTTGAGACACAGACGACGGACGTTGACGTGTTCCTCCTGCAAGCGGTCAACTACGAGGGCAACCCGATGGACGGGTGGGATGGCCAACTCGGAGCGTTGCTGGATCACTTCTCGGCCCGCGGCTACGATGTCGTCCATACCGCCGACTGGGCGAAGGAACTCGCCGAGTCGGATGTCCAGCCGCACGCCGGAATCACCGGGGCACACAACCGCTGTAATCTGACGGCGAGTCGGTGGTCACTCGACCGCCGGCCACTGACGCTTCGAAATCGCGGTGACAGGAAGCCGGTGGAACTCGACTATTACTATGCCCACTTCCCGGAGAAGTTGCTCGTGTCGTCACTCCAACCGAAGGAGAGCGACCCGATAGCGGCCGACGAGATAGAGCTATGGAACGTCGGCATCATCAACGGGTCGAACTGGGGCGAAGAGAAGGTCAACATGCTGGAGACGGTGTACGGTCGGGTCTATCTCCAGACGACAAAAACCGCGACGCCGGTCCTCCTTGGCGGCGATTTCAATGCTCCGAAACGCGAGACGGAGGCCCAAGAGATCGTGCCACACGGAACGACGGCCAGTCAGTATACCCGGTATCCCTTCTACGGGGATCCACACTACATTCGGGCCGAGGCGGGCGACCCCGTCAAGCGGCAGTTCAAACACCGGCGGCAGCGAGCGGAAGCCCGCATCTTCGATCCGGACGTCGGTGACTGGGAGCTGAAGGACGCCTACTGGGCCGCGTCCGAGAGCCCCCGCGCGGCGAGCACGGACGACTACACCCATGTCGTCTCGAATGGCTCACCCGCGAAGAAGCGACTGGATCACGTACTCGTCTCTGACGCGTTTACCGTACAGCGGTGTGA
>CAZCXJ010000360.1:0-1089 GCA_964502585.1 uncultured Candidatus Halobonum sp. | reverse complement strand
CTGGGAATACCACGACCGACAAGAAATGCTCGAACAACTCGGGGTCACAGGCGAAGAGTAGAATACCCGAGTCTTGCTCAATATATTCTCTCTATTTAGCACGACATTCTTTGCAGGGATTTGGTAGTCCTATCAGTCGCTGCTGAATACAAAACGCATAGTCAGCACGCCCGAGTACCGGTCTACGTGAATGGCCAGTGGTCACTGCAGAGCACGTAGCGTACACAGTCCCCGTCCTGAGAGTCACGGAGGTGGACTGGTCGACAGAGACAAAACGTTCGATATGTGTTGGTGTATTCATAGTATGCGCCGCCGCCAAGCCCTCCGTGCCAGCCTGAGACTCGTCGCAGCTGGTCTGCCGGCCATTGCTGGTTGTGCCGGGATTGGCACACAGCCAACCGCACCAATCAAACTCAATAACGAGACCAATTCAGCGGTGTTTGTTCGAGTCAATACGGAGACAATGGATGGAGAGTTCTGGCGAGAAATTGAGATTATCATCCCGGACAACGGGGCCGGAAATGACCCGTGGTTCAAGGAGATGTTTGTTGACAATGGCGAGTACCGGGTTGGTGTTATGACCCGAGACGAAACTGCCGAAACGCGGCTAACCCATCCCTCCGGCGAATGGGACTACCTCTCCATCTCGGTGACCCCGTCTGGCATCACAACACGAACAGTCGAACGGTAAGCTGGTGTACTGGGATTGGCTCAGAAGACAGCAGATGAAAACAACTGGGCTGTCATGCTGACTACAGCCTCTGTATGCAGCACGCGGTTTCTGCCAGAATCGGTATGAGTTGATTCGACCGTGCTGAATACAGGGCGCGAATACACCAGATGAGTCTGATAGGAGTTGAGGAAGTTACTGGTTTGTTTCACTGGCGTGATCTCGTTCGATTTCGACCACCGATAAATCATCGTCTACGGTCAGTGTGATGCTGTCTCCGTCGGCAGTGAACGTGAAGCGGGCCTCGAAGGGATCGACCGACAGAACCGTTTCCTCATAGTCACTCAGGTGGAAGGCCTCGGGGCGAATCGGATCGACGCCGTGGTCGATCAGAAACGCCATCACCTCCGGGGTGCCGA
>CAZCXJ010000359.1:0-1105 GCA_964502585.1 uncultured Candidatus Halobonum sp. | reverse complement strand
AGGAGATCGCCGAGGAGCAACTTATGGAAATGCACCCGATGATGCGCCAGATGTTTGGCGATTGACACTACACCGTCACTAAATCTCGAATAACTTCCGGTTCTTTCACTACACCGTCACTACACCCGCTCCAACCTCCTCAGCGGCGCGCTCCACGATTCGCGGCCACCCGTATCAAACAACTGTCAAACCGGCCGTGGTTGGCGACAGGGTCATATCGCTGAATCTACAAAGGCAAGTTAGTCAAGCAGGAGTGGGTATTCGAATTTTACCACCTCAATTAACCACCACGAATCCCCATCTACGATACCATCTACAACAACGCCGGCCGATCTGTTGTGAATACTTTCCGAGTAGCCTCACTGCTTCAGTAGCGTTCTTTCTCGATGGTCACGTTCCGAGTTACCTCGTGCCAGCGTCAGGTTCGGAGGACAATTCGTGCGGGCGCGCCATCGACAGGCCGTCTGACGAATACGCGTCCTATGTACTCATCACGCTTTACTCAATTTATCCGGAAACTGGCAGATAATCGTCCTCGGAGTTTTTGTCTAGCTCACCCAACATTCTTGTATGTTTGAGCCAGCGGAGCGCAGCTACATCGAGACTGCACGCATTGGCCGCTTCGCCACTGCCAACACCGACGGGCGTCCGCATGTGGTACCAGTGTGTTTTGCCCTCGTCAACGACCAGGTTGTAACGCCGATCGACAAAAAACCGCAGACCGTCTCGCCGGACGCACTCAAGCGCAGTCAGAATATCCGCGAGAATCCGCGTGTCGCGCTTGTGGTCGACCACTACACGGAGGAGTGGTCAGAGCTCGGCTGGGTACAGGTTCGCGGCACCGCAACGCATCTTGAGCCGGACGACCCGCTCCACGTAGAGGCGGTTACTGCTCTCCAGCAGAAGTACGACCAGTACGCAACGCATGCGCTCGACGACCGTCCCATCATTCGCGTGATGCCCGGGAGTGTCCGCTCGTGGGGACAGCTCGACGAACCGACTGACGCCACTCCCTAATGCACAGATATGAGAACCAGCCGGGATGAGTTTGCCGGTGGGCGTACAGGATACGCTCTGTTGTGCCTACTAACTGAACGACGCACCC
>CAZCXJ010000358.1:0-1109 GCA_964502585.1 uncultured Candidatus Halobonum sp. | reverse complement strand
TCGTGATGGGCTACTACGACGCCCACGAGTACCTCGACGCGGCGCTCGACGCGCTTGAACCCGGTGGCGTTGTCCACCTTCATGAGGCGACACCTGATGCAGAGACGTTCGACCGTCCAATCGAGCGTGTAGAGGCGGCAGCGGCCCGACGGGACCGCACAGCAGAGGTGCTGGATACACGTATCATTAAGACTCATGCGCCTGGCGTGAACCATGTCGTCGTCGACACACGGGTTGAGTAACCGCTATCTGACAGCGGTAACAGCGCGGAAGTCAATGGCTTTGGCCGTGGGAGTAAGCGTGTACGCTCTGTGATTCGATGAATACAGCAGGGCGACGATTCTTCCGGGACGGAGGATGTGCGGCCTAAGAGGCCTCTCCCGCGGCGCCGACCGTGCCGAACCGCTCGACAGCCAGAACACAGGGTTAATCACCCGTTATTGCGAGCGACTCGAGGACGTATACTGGCCGCAGGCAACGCCTTAACGAATAGTGCGCATGGCCCCGGTTGAACGGTCTGAACCGAATGAACGACTGGCGCAGTTGATGACCCTCTTACCGATACTAACGTGTATGTCATCGGACTCGACCCAAACCAGCTCCCCCCGTTCCCCGAGCCAACGCGACCGGGTCGATACGCACCGGTCGCCAGTGACGAAACTGGTTGCGCTAGAACTACTTGACGCGGACGCACCGTTGACCGAGGCGGACCTCCGTGAGCGGACGCTTCTGCCAGCCCAGGAGGTCCGCCTTGCGCTTGCTGACCTCAAATCTCGGGGGCTGTGTACCGCTCGAGACCATCGTGTTGACGGTGAGATCGAGGGGTACGTCCTTTCATTGTCAGCGGATTCCGGCTCGTAGCGGCTGGCGGGCCCGCGATGCCGCTAATTAAGTTATCGGGGGACGACCCCCGGTCATGGGCATTCTCGACCGGCTCCGGACTGTTTTAGGGTCCCGCGCGGAGGCGGACGCGACTAGCCGGGCGGACCCGGAAGATCTGTTCGGGTTGTCGACGGCGTACGTGACGATGGAGGCGGAACTCGACTACCGTCCCGGTGGGGAAGCGGCGCTTTGTTTCTCGGAAGTGGACTCGACGGCATTCGCCGACG
>CAZCXJ010000357.1:0-1110 GCA_964502585.1 uncultured Candidatus Halobonum sp. | reverse complement strand
TCATGCGGCCGCTGAACTGGTTAGAGACCCAGACCGAGGCCGTGTTCGCGTACATCCTGCTGACACCCGCGTTCCTCCTGCTGGCGGTGGTTGCGTTCTTCCCGCTGATCCGGACGTTCACGTTCTCCCTGCGCGCTGACCAGACCGCGGCTGCGAGCCCGTTCGGCGGCTTCGTCGGCTTCGACAACTACGCGGCACTGTTGACCGGCGAGGCACTGATCCCACAGCAGTTCCTCGATCCCGCATTCGAGACGCCAATCCTCCAGCAGGCGCTGTTCGTGACGCTCGCCTTCGCAATAATCAGCGTGCTGTTCGAGACGCTCATCGGCTTCGGCCAAGCGTTGGTTCTCGACCAGGACTTCTACGGCCGCCGATGGGTCCGCGTCGCCATCATCATCCCGTACGCCATTCCTATCGTCATCCAGGCGATGATCTTCTTCCTGATGTTCAACCCGACGGTCGGCTTCGGGACTGACTTCATGCAGGCCATCGGCGTCTTCGGACAGAACCCGCTCGCGACCAGTAGCGACTCGTTCATCATCGTGCTCGTGGCCGATATCTGGAAAACGTCGGCATTCATGGCGCTGCTCATCCTCGCCGGGCTGCAGAGTGTCGACCGCGGCCTCTACGACGTCGCGAAAGTGTCGGGAGCCTCACCATGGCAGCAGTTCAAGTACATTACGCTCCCGCTCGTCGCACCCGCCTTGCTCGTGGCGATGTTGTTCCGGACGATGGACGCGATGCGTATCTACGGACTTATCGACGCGACGGCCGGCTGTCAGACAGTGCCGTCGCTGAGCTGTCTGGTCATCGTCGCACTACAGAACACCCGCCGGTGGGCGACTGCGTCCTCGGTGGCTTTTCTCACCGCCGTCGTTATCGGCATACTGGTTGTCCTCTACCTGTTTACCCTGCGTGACACGGAGGCTGGTGTGACATGAGCAGCGAAGAACGTGACCTGACGGCGATGGAGAAGTCCGACGAGCCGGAGCTGGACCGCGGCGTCGTCGAGCAGTGGGCCGCAAAGATGATCTCCAATCCCGAACGCGCCTACCGGGCCACATTCTATACGGCAACAGTATTCTTCCTCCTCACCACGCTGTTCCCGTT
>CAZCXJ010000356.1:0-1113 GCA_964502585.1 uncultured Candidatus Halobonum sp. | reverse complement strand
CCTGTGACGACGCGGCCATGGAGAAAACGGTACTCGTGACGGGGTGTTCCTCGGGTATCGGGCGCGCAACCGCCGAGGCGTTCCACGATGACGAGTGGACGGTCTATGCAACCGCTCGTGACACCGACGACGTGGGTGACCTCGCGGACCTGGGCTGTGAGACTGCCGAACTCAACGTGACCGACGGTGACGACTGCCAGCGGGTGGTTGATCGGATGATGGAGGAAGAAGGCCGCATTGATGCACTCGTCAACAATGCCGGCTACGGCCAGCACGGGCCCCTAGAGGACGTCCCGACCCATTACTTCGAAAAACAGTTCGACGTAAACGTCATTGGTGTCCACCGGCTCACCCGCCGCGTGCTTGAGCATATGCGCGAGGCCGGCCGCGGCACGGTGGTTAACGTCTCCAGCGTCGCCGGTCGTCTCGCGGCACCGGGCATGGGCGCTTACGCCGCCTCCAAGCACGCGATCGAGGGATACAGTGACGCGCTTCGGCAAGAAACCGATAACCTGGGCGTCGACGTGGTCGTCGTCCAGCCCGGCCCCGTCGAGACTGACTTTCGAGGCCGCGTGGACGACGAGATAGAAAAACTACAGCGCACCGATGCGTATGAGTGGGTATACGACCTCCAGACCGACGGCTCCGTGCTTGGCGGGGAGGGCCCGTTCGCGGTTCCCCCGAGCGAGGTCGCCGAGTCGATTCTCGAGGCCGCCGTGTCACCGGATCCCGATCCCCGGTATGTGGTCGGGGGCTTTGCTCGCGCAACGCTGTACGCGTCCTATCTCCCAGACCGTATCCGTGACCGACTGTTCGCCCTGTTCCGGAAGGTGACCTGACGGGCTTCGTATCCAGGACGTCATAAGTTGGTTTGTTCGTCCGCCAACGGGATTCCCCTCGCCTGCGTCGACCCGGTCGATTCCCCGGCGGTCTGTTGAGCTACCTACGAATGCGTGATGCGCTCCTGGTAGGAGCGACGGGAACAAACGTGAATGACGTTCACGTGCTCGTCGTTGAGTGCGTTTTTGTTGGGTGGGTTCGTCGGACCGCTATGGACCTCGGTAACCTAGAGTATGCAGTCATCGGTATCCACGGGCTCATTGCAGCGGTGTT
>CAZCXJ010000355.1:0-1115 GCA_964502585.1 uncultured Candidatus Halobonum sp. | reverse complement strand
CGCCGCGCTGCCGCTTGAGTCCCCGCCCGGCGACGTCCAACCCTTCGACGCACCGCCCGCTTCCCGGCCAGACCCGTAGCGACGGTGCACAGACGCG
Source organism: uncultured Candidatus Halobonum sp. (assembly GCA_964502585.1). Taxonomy (GTDB): domain Archaea; phylum Halobacteriota; class Halobacteria; order Halobacteriales; family Haloferacaceae; genus CAZCXJ01. Next base: position 1,018 of record CAZCXJ010000355.1, on the reverse strand, counting down.
GCATGTGGCTCGATGCGTGCTGCCGCCGGTGGGTCTTCGGAACTAGGCGTGCAGCGGGGCTGTACGTCCGGTGAGGCAAAAGCCGGCGCGGACCTGGGGGGAGGTAGGCTACCACGCCGGAAGGGAATGAGGGGTTACCAGGATGCACCACTGCGAGGTGCACCTTGGTGGACAACTGCGTGAGGTTTTATAATTTTCGACCGTTCTCGTCTCCGATATAAAAGAGGTTGTTTATATACTGGACTCTGCGTCACCACCTTCTATCGCCTCTCCGTCGGGTGTGGCGTGCGAGACCGGCAATTGGAGGAGTTCTCTATACAACCCACAGGGAATCGCTCAATGGCCATCGCTGTGGCGGTCGATTACTCTAACCCTCCGATGAACGTTGAGTCGAAAGGCAGCCAGTCTTAATGACTAGGGGCTTTCCTATTCGGGTACGGACGAGGCCAACCTATGGGGGACGATGAGGCCAGATCCCGGGACGTCACCTGTCTCGATTGTGGGTTTGAGGCGCCGCTGGAGAGCGATCGCTGGGGGAGGGGGACGCACATCGCCATGGGAGAAATCCCCAAATGTCCGGAGTGTGGCAGCGTCATGACGACTGAACTCAGTCATCGATAATGTCGGGTGCGTCCGGGGTTAACCCCGCTGTGTCAGGGCGATTATCGCCCTGGCCCGGAAGCTGGTGGTTCCCATCGTCCGCCCCCGAGTCAGCCGCCGCCAGGTGGCGAACGCGTGACCCGCTGCTGCCAGCGATAACGTTTGTAGTGGGATCAAGACGTGAGGTCGTCTGCTTTGCGCCGCGCCTCGGCGACTTGTGCGTCGATCCGGTCGTTCACATCTTCGAGCGACGCATCATCTCGAACCCTGTCCCGGATGGTTTCAAACAATTCCTCACAGAGTGATTCCCAGGTAGCTTTCGCCTCCCGATATTGAGCCTCCTCCTCGTCGTCGCCGGCGCGATAGCCGGTGAGGCCGGCATCCTCAAAAATCTCGTAGATGCGATGGGCAGCCGGCT
>CAZCXJ010000354.1:0-1121 GCA_964502585.1 uncultured Candidatus Halobonum sp. | reverse complement strand
CCGAGATCGTCGAGCAGGTCACCGAGCGGGTAACGGACCGCGCCGATGTCGCCTTCGACTGTCACTGGTCGTTCGCCTCCGGCTCGGCCAAGCGGCTCGCGGCGGCGCTGGAGGAGTACGATGTCTGGTGGCTCGAAGACCCCGTCCCGCCGGAGAACCTCGATGTCCAGGCGGAGGTCACACAGTCGACGGCGACGCCGATCGCTGTCGGCGAGAACCGCTACCGTGTCACCGAGGAGCGGCGCCTCATCGAGCAGCAGGCGGTCGACATCATCGCCCCGGATCTCCCGAAGGTCGGCGGGATGCGCGAGACTCGCAAGATCGCCGATGTCGCGAACCAATACTACGTCCCCGTCGCCATGCATAACGTCTCCTCCCCGGTTGCGACGATGGCCAGTGCGCACGTCGGCACGGCCATCCCGAACGCGCTCGCCGTCGAGTACCACAGCTACGAACTCGGCTGGTGGGACGACCTCGTCGAGGAGACTGTTATCGAGGACGGGTACATCACGATTCCCGAGAAACCCGGGCTGGGCGTGACGCTGAACTTAGACGTCGTCGAGGAACACATGGTCGCGGGCGAGACGCTGTTCGACGAAGCCTGACGGCCCGGCGACCACTGGGATAGTGTTAAGGAAGGAGGGCGCTCGCGATGAGGCTCCCGCCGATGAACTGGATAGCGACAGCCCCGAGACCGAGCGTCAACAACAGGAAAAGTAGTATCCACCACAAGGGCACCGAACTGTCTATCTCGTCGTCGGACGTGCTCATGGGGCCTATTACGGCACCCCGACACAAAGCCGTCGGGGACAGAAGTTAGAACAGCCGGCCCAGGAACCCACTGTCGTCGTCCTCTTCTTCGGGGCCCTCCCCGTCGGCCGCAACGCCAATTTCCGGACCGCCGTCGATAAGCCCGTCGGCGCCGCCCCAGTCGATGATTTTGCCGGCGAGGCGCTCGTAGGCCGCGGCAACCGGTGTCTCGGGCGCCGTGAACGCCACCGGCTCGATAGCCGGCTCCCGGGCGTCGTCCGGGATGACCGCGAGAATATCGGTTTTTAATCGGTCACGGAGCGCCGAGATATCCGTTCGGTCGGTCGCCCGGTTCACGACCGTTCCGAGGA
>CAZCXJ010000353.1:0-1122 GCA_964502585.1 uncultured Candidatus Halobonum sp. | reverse complement strand
CCAAAGGCCAAACCTCACCCACCAGCCCCAAAGGCCACAAGTCGAAAACCCAGCCACACGGCTCCGCGAAGGACCCTATTCGCCCGCTGTCGCTATCGCTCACGGCCGGCGCGACGTACGTCGCTCGGACGGCCGCCGTCAACCCGAACCAGGCCAGAGAAATCCTCGCAGAGGCCATCCAGCATGACGGCTTCGCGCACGTCGACTTCCTGACTCAGTGTCCCACCTGGAACAAGGACGCCAAACAGTACGTCCCCTACGTCGACATCCAGCAAAACGACGACTATGACGTTGACATAACGGATCGTGACGAGGCCGCCGAGATGGCCCGGGAGGTCGAATCCGCGCTCTACGAGGGGCAAGTGCTGACCGGGCGGTTCTACCACGACGAGAGTCGGCAGGCCTACCACGATGAAAAGCAGGCGGTCGGCGAACTCCCCGACCAGCCGGTCGCTGAACAGTACTTCGACGAGGAGCGCGAGTGGGAGCGGTCGTACAGCCTGATCGATAACTACACCTAAAACGGGGGTCTCACGCCTTTTTATCCACCGCGCGCCGCCGCCGCTTCTGGTGGTGTCGTACCGTACTCTCGACAGTGGTCAGGTCGGCTCGCCCCCCCCGGCAACCGACACAGATTGGTCAGCGCGACCGGTGGCGGCTGCGTGTCAGGGCGTCCGTTCCAGTACCCGAGAGTCCTCATCAACGGTAGCGTCCACGTTGCTCGCCCGGGTTTATCCCAGACGCGAACATAGCGGCTGGTAAGATGTCAGACACCACCGCCGACACGCCCCCAACGTGTAATTGTAAAGTGAGCCGGGTTGCCACGGAGCATGGGCTCGGGGAAATTCACGATGAACTGGAACGACGATGGGGCACAGACGGTGATGAGAGCGTTCGCGAGCTCGCCAAGGAGTTCAATCAGCGAGTACTGCGGGCGGGTGTCGAACGGTCCGGCCGCACGCCACTCGATGGAGAAGTCGAGAACTTCTATCGGGTGCTCACCGAGGACGACGTCGACGCCGGAAGCCGGACACAGGTCCGGGAGCGACTGCGACGGGATGGCGTTCCGATCGACGACATCGAGGAACAGTTCGTGTCCCACCAGACGATGTACCGGCATTT
>CAZCXJ010000352.1:0-1128 GCA_964502585.1 uncultured Candidatus Halobonum sp. | reverse complement strand
AACAGTACGTGACCCGCTGATTCCAACGCCCTATGGCGATTCAATAGAGCCGAACGTCCCGACGAGTTTGGCCGTGGTGCCGTCGAATCCTACGACGGCGGTCGGCGCGAACGTGCCGCCGAACCGCGCCTGTTGCTCCTCCCGCGAGAGATCGCCGACGCCGCCAGTGAATTTCAGGATACTCCGATGGCTGAGGCTCCGTGCGGTACTGTCCTTATTCGATGTGTCGTTCGGCTTCATTGTCGCTCTACGAGAACAGACGACAGTCAAGCGCGTGTATACCAGGCTTGCCCCTGCAAGCTGATGGCGTGTTACATGTTACCGCTTACCGACCCGACCAGACGTTGAGATTGACTGGTGGCGGTCCTGAGCTAATCCCTCGACATTCCTACGACACGGCCGTGGTTTCACCCGGCAGAGAGTGCGTCGTCGAGTCGCCGTTCGAGATCGGCGATCTCCGCACGTAGTTGCTCGCCGTCGTCGACTTCTTGGAGCTTGTCAGCAAGCCCCTGCAGACGTGACAGTTTCACCTGCTCGTCTGTCTCGGTTTTCTGGATGTACTCTTGTATCTCGCTGTCGTAGACCGCTGACTCGTCGACATCCGTGACCGCCAACACGCCATCCAGTTTGTCTGTGTCAACCCCGAGAACCCAGTCGTGGGGAATTCCGTGCTCGTCGAGAACATCGAGGACCGTCCTATCGTCCCGGACGTGCTGGCGTGTGCGCGTCGTGTACTGTACGGTTCCGAACCGCCCACGACGGCGTTGTTCCGGTCCGAGCCGTTCGAGAAGCACGCTCGACACGGCTCGTCGGAGCCGGTCGGCGCCACGCTGGACGTCCGACAGTAGGACGTAGAGATCGGTGAGCCGCTCGGTATCGAGCGCCGAGAGGTTCTCGGTCAGTGTCTACGATGTCGCCGACTTCGTCGTGCGTGCAGTCGACCGCGAGCAAGGCGGGGGCGCGGCAGGATTTGACGGACATGACGGTTCGGGGTCCCACGAGGGGTTCCATTCGGACCAGGGTTCGGTGAGCAGGCGGGGGAGCAGGCCCGACTGCTTGACCTGCCAGCTAGAGACGTGATGTCGGCTCCCGTTCGGACTGCTGTGGTGGGGGAGACACTCGGTGATG
>CAZCXJ010000351.1:0-1131 GCA_964502585.1 uncultured Candidatus Halobonum sp. | reverse complement strand
AACCCCAACGCTGCGCCGGCGGTGGAGAACTACTGGGAGGAGGTCGTCTCGAGCCAATGGCGAACCTACGACATGGCCGACCGGACCAGGTACGGCGGCAGTGCGACGACGACGCTCGAGGGGAAGGTCGACGCGCTCAAAACGTTCTACGATGACAAAATCGACGAGTATCAGGAGAAACTCGAGAACATCGACCTCGGGACGCTGGGTCAGATTCAGGAGCTGTTCCCGCCGTGGCATCCGCTGACGGAAAGCGATCGTGAGGCCGCAGAGCAGAAACTCGACCTGCTGCGCGAGAGCCGGGATGACCTCATGGCAGCCGACGGCCGCTACCAGCGCGTCCAGGGAATGAAGGATGCAGTCCAGAGCCGGCGCACGCGGGCACGGAGCCTTCTCGATGACAAGATCGGCGCGGTGAATTCGCTCATCTCGACCCGGGAGTCGGAGCGGAACTCGGCCGAGCGGCGGATCGCGGCGCTCGACCGCTCGATCGAACAGGAGAAGGAGGAACTCGCGCGGGAAGGCACCGGTAAACGGCTCGGCGTCTTCCCGCTGCGGCGGGACAAGCTTGATGACGAGGACCTGACCCTGGAGCGGGTCGACAACGAACTCACCAGCCTCGACGAGTACGTGTCACAGGACTTCATCGACGAGCGGAAGGTCCGGAACGGGATCGACCAGTGGCTCAGCAACGCGACCAGTTGGGAAGAGCCCGTCTTCAACATGAACTACTCCGGGACCGATCGCGGGGATACCAAACAACAGCGCCAGGAGATGTGGCTCCTTTATCACGAGGACAACGAGGAGTATGCAGTCGAAGGGGTCGACAGGCTGATCGGCGGCACCACGCGCCGGTCGGGGACCGACAACATGATCGACTACATCAACGACCCCTATTCCATCTCGTTCGTCTCCTTCCACAACCGCGGTCCGGTCGAGGCGTTGACACTGTACCAGCGGCTCCGCGACATGGCAGATCGAGGTCAGCTCGACCCCATGGCCGGGAAATACCGAGACCACCGGCAAGCGTTCGCATATCCCGAGTGGTACGACCGCGATATCCGCCTAGCGTTCCAAATCAAGTCCCGGATCGAAATCCCGCGGCCTCCAGAGCTCGATATCGATCGGGTC
>CAZCXJ010000350.1:0-1131 GCA_964502585.1 uncultured Candidatus Halobonum sp. | reverse complement strand
CGGGTGGCCGGCTTACAGCAGGAAGGCAAAGAGGAGATACGATCCAACAACCGATAGCGACGGCGTGAGAATCCAGAGGATGACGATTCGTCTCGTCGCTGCCGGGTCGAACAGGCTCTTGGTGGTCAGTGTCTCGATGTCCTCCTCGCCGATCGGGCGTACTGACCGGGTCTTGTCCCTCTGAATCTTGGTACTTAGGGTCTTTCCGGATGCGAGCTCACGCACGGACGGGCCTGCTGGTTCGCCATCCTCGGTCGATGGGGCGGCGAGAGCGCCAGTAGTGAGATTTAGCACTGGCTTGGTCTTGAACGGTGGCTTGACGACCTCTCCAAGCGTGACGACGCGACTCGCCCGCCCCCAACCGAGGCCGATGATACAGCAGGTCGTGCTCACTGCGAGGCTCGCGGGAATGCCGTAGTACGAGAGGATAGTGATGATCGTCGCACCAACGGTGGAGACGATGAGCGCCGCCAGAATGGGGAGGTCGGTAATGCCGTCACCGACCGTCGCGAGGGTGCGTCTGGCAATCGTGAACCCACCGAGGCTGATGGCGGCGACGGCGAGTAGCACGCCTTGGTCGACAGTGACTGCACCGTTACCGACGAGCGGGGCGACCGCGTTCGCGGCGTTCGAGGCGCCCGCGCTGAACCCCATGTAACAGGCGATGCCAAGCACCAGCGCCGATCCGACGAGGTCACGCGGTGCCGCGTTCGTGTTGAATCGGACGCGTGGAAAACGACCCGAGCGATCGATTTGGAGCAACTGTCGTTCCAGGCGCGTAAACGACAGGCGGGCGTCGAGTTGCGGATAAACGTACCGCCCGATGACCGCGCCAATACCGAGGCCGATGAGCGGAGCGACGATCCACGCGGAGACGATCGTGAACATAAGCGCCTCATTGAGCGAGCCCGTTGCGAGCCCGAGGCCCACGATTGCCCCCACAGCCGTCATCGACGTTGAGGCGGGGACCCCATAGAGGTTCGAGATAAGCAGCGAGAGGCCGGTAAAAAACAGGACGCCGACACCGGCCACCGGGGTGAACTGTGCGGCCGGCACGATCCCATCGCTCATTGTTGCGATGACGTTGCGGCCGACCGTCCACGCTCCCAGGAACGCGAACACGCTGAAGAG
>CAZCXJ010000349.1:0-1132 GCA_964502585.1 uncultured Candidatus Halobonum sp. | reverse complement strand
ACTCCTCTTCCATCACGTGACACCAGTGGCAGGCGGCATAACCAATCGAGAGGAAGATCGGTCGGTCATTTTCGCGAGCTGCCGTGAGGGTCGCCTCGTCCCACGGCTGCCAGTTCACCGGGTTGTCCGCATGCTGCTGGAGATATGGCGATTCTTCCTCGTGTAACCGGTTCCGGTCGAGGACGCCCATGCCGGACACTCGGCCCCGACCAACAAAGCCCCGGCGGTGGTGAGTCCTGCTCCTCAGCCCTTCCTAAGAGCCGTGACTCTACCCGTTACCTGTCAGTCCGTGGTTCCAATATATCCCATTTCCGTTGTCACAAACTCGACGCCGGCTTGAGCTCGGTTATGAACGCGACGAAACGACGAAACCTTGACCGCGTAGCTGGCGGCGACCTGTCCAAACCCATTACTGGCAGGCCTCCATCACGCCTGGTCGACGGCCGAGATGAGTACGGCCATCCACGGTCCCAGAACGGCATTTGCCCGGACCACATTCAAAATGCTGGCAAAATATATGAGAACCCGAAGACGGTCTCGACCAGCGAACTGCACGGTGTTGCACGGATATGTATACCTCATCACCCTCCAAGAGCAACCTTTACAATTTCGTGCGGTCGGGGTTCGGACATGAGCGAGAATACGGAGCACGTTCTGCTGGTGGGGGGTGGTGGCCGGGAACACGCCATCGCCCGTGCAGTCGCCGGCGATGACCGCGCGACGCTGTACGGCTGCGCGTCGAACCGTAACCCAGGGATTGCGTCGCTGGCTACAGAACTCAAAACACTTGACGAGAACGACCCAGGGGCGGTAGTCGATTATGCAGAGGCCGTCGACGCAACGGTGGCTGTCGTCGGCCCGGAGGCCCCGCTCGCGGAAGGTGTCGCTGACGCTCTTGATGCCGCAGGTATCTACGCCTTCGCGCCACAGAAATCCGAGGCGCGAATCGAGACGGACAAGGTGTTCCAGCGACGGTTCATGCGGGATTACGGCATTCCTGGCTGTCCGGACTTCGAGACGTTCGAAGACAGCGCTGCCGCCGCAGAATACGTCCATGAGTACGAGGGCGATGTTGCGGTCAAGCCGCGCGGACTCACCGGTGGCAAGGGTGTCCGAGTCACAGGTGACCAGC
>CAZCXJ010000348.1:0-1134 GCA_964502585.1 uncultured Candidatus Halobonum sp. | reverse complement strand
AGGATGCCGACGGGAACGTCGTCGTCCTCGAATTGAAACGCCGGCGAGTCGGCCCGGATGCTGTCGGCCAGCTCGACCGCTACGTCCGTGCCCTGCGACGCGACCTCCACGACCAGGCGACGGTCCGCGGCATCCTGGTCGCGCCGTCGGTGACGGAGCGTGGCCGACGCCTGCTCGCCGAGAAGGGGCTGGAGTTCGTCGCCGCGGACCCACCAGCGTAGGGAACCGCAGTCAAGCAGGGCCACGACAATCGCAACGCTATTGAGAGGGCTGGTCTAACGGGTCGATATGGTCACCACGCTGGGTATCGGGCTCGGGGTGCTGCTGACGCTCGTCGTCGTTGTCCTGCACTTCTCGCGCGGGACGGAGTATCCCATCCCGGACGATATCTCCGGGGAGGTACTCGAACGCCGCGCGGAGACGGTGCCGGAGACGGACTTTCCCGAACCGATGAACCGCTCCGTCGGCGGCGGCGCCGTCCCCGCCGGTGCCGTCCCCGAGGGCGAGACTGAAGGGGAACTCGCAGAGGGCGAGGAAGCTGAAGTTGACGAGGACCCTTCAGCTATCCCGGACGACGAGGCCGAGGCCTACGAGGTTGAGTACGTTAAAGAGGGTGAGACCATCGAGGTCAAAGAGAACGAGACGCTGCTGGAGGCCGGCGAGGAGGAAGGGTGGGACCTCCCGTACGCCTGTCGCGAGGGTCAGTGTGTCTCCTGTGGCGGTCGTATCACGGACGGCGGCAACTCCGAGCAGTACGTCGAACATCACACCCAGTCAATGCTTGGTGAGTCGGAACTCGACGACGGCTACACGCTGACGTGTGTAGCGTACCCCACCTCCGACCTCACGCTCGAGACGCGCGAGACGCCCTGACCGGTTACCGCCTCGGGTCTACGATCTCCTTCTTCACCGCCGACAGGCATGCTCTTGATCGTGAGCCGGTGCCGCCCTACAGGTAGTTCGACCTATCCGTTGGCCCCGCGAGTCGGGGGACGGTGGTATCAGCGGATTCGCCCGTTCGTTGGCGAACCGGTCTGTACTGCTGATCGCCCACGATCGAGACCTCGGTCCGATGACGCTTCACACGTCGTATAGCGCGGAAGCCCACGGCTGCAGCCGTGGGCGGAAGCGCGA
>CAZCXJ010000347.1:0-1138 GCA_964502585.1 uncultured Candidatus Halobonum sp. | reverse complement strand
CGATCGACGACATCGAGGAACAGTTCGTGTCCCACCAGACGATGTACCGGCATTTGGCGGACTGTCTCGACGTGACCCGCGAGCCGGCCCACGAGGACGCCGATTCGCGGGTGTCCACGTGGCGCGACAGGATTCGCTCGCTGCAAACCCGGCTCGCTCGGGTGACCGAACGGGGAATTGAACAGCTCCGGGGGACGGAGTCGGTCGAGGTCGGATCATTCGAGGTGTATATCGACGTGAACGTCTTCTGTAGTGACTGCGGCCGGTTGTACACGATCGAAGAATTCCTCGACAGACGGGTCTGTGAGTGCGATGTCGAAGGCGACGAGTCTGCCGAGTGACCGGGGGAGTTCTGTTACGCGCATATACTTGTAACACTACAGCCATCGCTCTGGATGAGTGCGATGCCGTCGGCAGAGCCGGCCGTGCTCCCGCGTCCATTCGAGCAGCGACGCGCGCTCGTTCGATGGTGCTGACACCGGGGCATCCCATCTCTGGCTGACACCTGTGCTCGTCACTACGTCCGAAGTGAAACGCAGCGAGCGGAACCCCACTCATTTAAGCGGAGGGAGAGGTCACACCGCGCTACCCGATAGATTTAATATGAACAACTGAACATCCAATATCTGTGGTAGACTATGGCAACCAGGGATACAACCAACATCCAGACCCAGATGCTCGGGAGAGACGTGGCATTCAATCTTTCCCAGCCATGGCTGGCCTACTGGCTCGTGATCATGCGGCTTGTCGCCGGATGGTGGCTGTTACACGCCGGCTGGGACAAACTCGCCAACTGGCCGTTCGACGCGAGTTGGTTCGTCGGCGGTGCCGCCGCAGGAACTAGCATCGGTCCGATCGTGACCATGTTCGGCAGCGGAGCGGGACTCGCGTTCACCAATGTCGCGGTCCCGGTCGGACAGTTGCTGATCGGACTTGGGCTGGTCTTCGGAGCGCTGACCCGTACCGCCGCGTTTTTCGGCGCGTTCATGATGATGTTCTTCTATTTCATCAACGGCGAGGGCGGCGGCTGGGCCCACGGAGTGGTGACGGGAGAGCTGCTCGGGATCCTCATCTTTGGAATGATCGCCACGCTCGGCGCCGGCCGCGTCCTCGGCGTTGACAAGTACCTGGCTCAGAC
>CAZCXJ010000346.1:0-1141 GCA_964502585.1 uncultured Candidatus Halobonum sp. | reverse complement strand
CTCATCCGTTCACCTCCACGTCGAATTCGGTCTCAAGGAAGGCCGCCGCGTCCTCTGGGTCGAGCCGGTGGCTCGATGGGATTTGTCGGGAAGCCTTGTCGCGCTTACGCACGCGGTAGCCCGGCCGCACGAGATTCACCGTGACGTCCAGGCCGTAGATCCCGATGCTGGGGTCGTATTCCTGACTTGGGAAGTCCGTATGTTCCTCAACGCCAAACGAGAAGTTCCCAGTGTCGTCGAACTGCGACTGCGACAGTTCCACGAGCGGCAGCGCCTTATCGAGGAATGACGCGGCGTCATCGCCTCGAAGGGTGACCTTCGCACCGATAGGGTCGCCCTCGCGAACGCCGAACTCACCGATCGTGCTCTTCGCAGTAGTTCGGACAGGTTGCTGTCCGGCGATTTCGCTGAGTATTTCCTCCGCGTTGGCGAGTTCGCGGCCACCCTGACCCACGCCCATGTGGACGACGACCTTCTCGACGCGGGGTTTCCGCATCTCGTGGAAGTCACTACCTTCAGCTTCGCTACTCATCGTCGCTCACCTCCTCTACATCCTCATCAATGGCGTCGGTTGCCTCGTCTTCCTCCACGTCGGCCGCAGCCTCCTCGGTGGCATCCTCGGGTTCGTCATCCTCATCGGACGTGAAATTCTCGTCGATAACGACGACGTACTCTTCGACCGTCTCGAAGCTGCCGTCGTCGCTCTCCACGAGCACGTTATTCGGAGAGGAGCCAGGCGTCACCTGAATCTCGTCAACGGTGCCAATTTCGCCGGCATGCTGGCCCTGCACTGCGGTGATTAGCGCGCCTTCCTCGTACGGGAAGTGTGCGACAACCTCGCCGTCCTCGTTGCCGACGACGACGGAGTCGTTGACCGCAATATCCTCCTCAACGAGGAGCGTCGTCCCGTCGTGAAGTGTCAGCTGGATGTCGCCGCCTGGCACCTGTCGCTTGCCTATTACCTTGCCTAACCGCGAACCAGCGGCGTCGGCGTCGATGGCGGTTAGTGACAGTCGGCCACCTTCGTCGGGGAACACCCGATAGTGCTCCTCACGCTCTGCGAACTCCAAGATATCGAACATCCCGATGGGACGCTCCTCATCGGCGACCGGTTCGCCGTTGACGAGCACCGAGTCCTGTT
>CAZCXJ010000345.1:0-1157 GCA_964502585.1 uncultured Candidatus Halobonum sp. | reverse complement strand
ATCTCACCGAGGTGCACTACATCGTCCGTGCCATCGATGGCGAAGAGCGGGCCGACGCTGTCGTCGATATCCTTGCAGAGAGCGGTATCCGGCGGGTCGACACCCCAGAGGTATGGTCACGTGCAGCCGACTTCAAATTCCGATACGCGCCGGCGCTCGGCGATGCCTTCGCACTCGGGACCGCCGAGCACGTCGGCGGGCTGCTCCTTGCAGGTGCTGACAGCGACTACGACGAAATCACAGATATCCAGATCACACGCTTTCGAACCGATTCAGCCTGATAGTCCCCGACGCCGATCCACGTAGCGTTCGGACGATCCTACCACTCCCCTGGGTAGTCATAATTTAAGCGTAGCTTATCCTTGGAGGTTAAGATTATTGACAACTATACACGGATTACCTCACGATTGTTGGGACTTAGAACAATCTGAATCAGCGGCTGAGATGGCTGTAATGACTGACGAGCGGCGTTTTTTACCGATTCGAAGCCGGAGGCTCTGATAGGATGGTACACGATGCGGTTCGCCTCCGGCGTGAGCACGACGCAGGGCCAATCGGCCTTGCCGTCGTCGGTGGGATGTCGCACGGAGCGGACGTGTTTCCGCCCACCCGTTTACGGCTGTCTTTTACCCACAACTCGGGGCAGCAGAACGAGATTGACCGGTCGGTGACAATCCCAAAACCAGCGGTATTCCGCTGTACCCCCTACGAAAAGCACGGTTCCGACGGGTCGAGTAGGGTCCAGCCTCCCACTCCCGTGATCGATATCGCCGCCTGGATCGCGTCTTCCCTTGGATTCTCACACTCATACATACTCCGCGAGAGCGTCCGAGATCCCAGTCTGACATGGTACGGACGTATGGGTAAAAGACAGGCCTTCAGGCACGGAATGAATCCGACAACGCATTCCACAACCCACCGTCAATAGCAGAGTCGGATATTCCTTCACCCTCTGAATCACCGGTTACAAAAGAAACGAGTATAAGCGATTATACGGGCGTTTCAGATGCCGGAAGTCCACCGGCGACGCCGCGTCCGTCCCGCTCGCGGCCGTCGACGTTCCGGCGGGGAGTGTCGGCCCGACGCTGACGCGGCTTGAGGACCACGGCCTCGTCGAGCATCGCGATCGATTCTGGGCGATCGCCGATGCCGAACAC
>CAZCXJ010000344.1:0-1158 GCA_964502585.1 uncultured Candidatus Halobonum sp. | reverse complement strand
GGATCGACACCTGTCCGGAACCTCTCGATTCAGGTATAAAGCTTCAGTGGAAGTCGTTGCTTGGATACTCATCAACCCTCTCGGGCCACATCAGAATGGGCGGGCCCCACCTGCGACTCAACACCGGGTGCGTAGCCTTGAGTTGACCCGAACCGGTGCTGTCGGGCAGCTAGCCGCCAATCAGACGAATAGAGAATCGAACGGAGGATGCGTCCGCGACGGGTGGGCTGGCTGGCGCCCCAGTGCGTCGACATCGATTCGGCATCAAATTATATTGTCGCTGTCGTTCCGATTTCGGCTGCCCTTTGTTCGCTCCACAAGTACCAGCCCGTACAGCTGCCGAACGCGGCCACGATACCGGCGACCGCGAGTTCGATAAGAGGGACGGTGGTGTGTGGCTCGAGCCAAATCGCACCTCCGAGTCCTGCCACTGCGAGGACCGACAGCACCCCGTAGTAACGGGGTCGCGGCTCCGTGACGGCCGCGTAGGAATCCGTTGCACGGGCGAGATACCAGAGGTAGGTCTCGATGTGTTCGCCGGGCTCGATGAGCCCCCTCGATTGGTTGTACGTCACAGCGCCGAGCTCAGCCATCTTCGGGAGGTGGACATCGTAAAGCGCGACGTAGACATTTTGCGTTCCTCAGAGTGGAGCTGGGCATTGGGCTTGTCGTGCTCCCAGGCGGCGATCTGTTCGGCGAGATCGCTCAGCGATACCGGGCCTGTCTCCTCGTCGTGGTCGGCCAGGTAACAGAGCACACGACGCCGGCGTTCTCTCCGTAGCAGGGCGAACACGTCGTCGAACGGGACTGGGGTGGCGACCGGCTCAGGTGGCATCCGGACTGTCGGACGGCTCGCCTCGGCATCGTCACTGGACTCGGAGTGGGTGGCGGCGGCTCCCTCGGTGTCGCTCTCGCGGTCCATCCCCGAATCAGAACGCCGAGGCATGGTGACGCAACGAAGTGCCTCAATGATCATTATATTTCATAATGTTGTTACTTACCCGTTTTTCGAGGGCGCAAGAACACTGCGCCTCCATCTGAGAGCAGTACAACGCGGCCGCTACTCTGTCCACCTGATTTCGTATTCGAGTTCGTACTGTTGGTCGCCAGTTTCTGAATCCGTGAGTCGTTCGAGTTCGACTTCGAATCGTGGACGCT
>CAZCXJ010000343.1:0-1159 GCA_964502585.1 uncultured Candidatus Halobonum sp. | reverse complement strand
CCGTACGGAGATCGTAGGCGTACGTCTTCGAGACGAACGGCGGGACGAAATGGATACCCGGCTCCAGTAGCGCCTCGAGATTGCCGAACACGGTGAGCGCCTGCTTCTCGTAGGCCTGCACGATGACGACGCTGTCCGCCACGGTGACGATGGCAAGCACGAGCAGGACGAGCGTCGCGATCGTTGCGGGCGACAGCGATACCGCGCCGAGGGCGACGGCGACGAGGAGGGCGAACCCGACGATGGCGAGTACGATGTCCCGCGTCGAGAGCCCGGCGGTCTGTCTGCCGAGCCAGTAGAATGGGTTCGACAGGAAGTCCTTCCGGTCTCCCGACATGAATCTCTTTTGTGGACCTACGATTATAAATCCGTGTCTTTAATGTTGGAATCGGCACCGTTCACTTAGGCAACCATTCCACGTCTAGGCGAACTGTTTCAGCCAGTTGTGGTGAGTACGTCCCAGTAAAGGAGGCGTAGAACGTGTTGATGCGGCGTTTTAGCTCTTGGATCCAGCGTTCGATACGGGTTCGTACGCTGTGCCGTCGGACTGGTCACTCCAAGGGGCCTGAAGACGGGGCCGTAGGTAGCCCCGTCTGTCACCACGATTGGCGGCGCTCGGCCGTACAACTCGGCGAGGTCCGAGAGGAACCACCGAGTTGTCAATGTAGTTCTCGACGATGCAACTGCCGCGTGTAACAGGTGCGGCGTCTCCGGATCAACCCCCGCGAACACCGTGAACTCTTCGCCCTGTTGTGAGATTGCTGTCTCGTCCATCAGTATGATCGAGGGTAGGTCGGCGACCGGCCGCCGACCAGCCGCCGGCAGCTTCTGCCCGAACGTCTGAATCCACGTCCACACCGCCACATGAGATCGCTCAACGCCAAGCCACCCAAGCACCCGCTTCACCTTGCAGAGACTCACTCCATGATTGTACAGCAGGATCGCCACCTCGACAGACTGACGATCCGTCCGCTCACGCTCGAACAACTCGATCTCTTCCAGTACCGCTGCTAACTCGGGACGGCTCAATTACATCAACTCCACTAGGAGTCGAATTTTTCCATCCCTTTCGCTAAGTTAACGATACCTTGGAATCGGGTAATAACTTCCTAATCCCGTCGCTGTCCTTCAGTTTGAACTATCGATAGGATTAATCATC
>CAZCXJ010000342.1:0-1162 GCA_964502585.1 uncultured Candidatus Halobonum sp. | reverse complement strand
TGCTGCTCAACGACGACACGGAGAGCTTCAAAGATGTTAAACTCGTGGAGTACCCCGGTGAGGCCTCCTACGTGGTCGCGTTCAAGACCTCCGAGACGCCTGGTGTCATTGAGCGCGACACCGGCCACGAAGAGATGGAGACGCTATTCATGCCGATGGCTCCGAACCCCGTGATGGGAGGGTTCGTCATCCACGTCTCTCGCGACCGTGTGGTCGATGTTGATATGACCGTTGAACAGGGACTGCAGTCAATCGTCACGTCAGGGGTCGCGTTTGGCGAGAACGACCCCGACCTTCGGGGGCTCACGGCCCGAGAAATGCGCGAAATCGGGCAGGTTGAAGCCGTCGAGAGACAGATTGACCCTTCGCTTGGTTCCCCTTCGGTCCGTCGGGAGACGACCGAGACGACGCAGGCCCGCCGAGAGGAGTACGATGGAGCGGTGGCCCCTGAGCACTCGGAGACGCCGGAGAAGATTGCCGAGCGTGCGGATAACGGGGGAGCCACAGAGCGAACTGATGCAGCGACGCCTGCGGAACTAGCAGCACGGCGACATCGTCGCCGCGGTACGACGGATGGCGTCCCGACGGAGCAGTCGGACGGCAACTCGGAGGACGGAGCGTGAGCCGGGAGTTCCGTCTCGTCGAACACACTGCAGACGTCGGGGTGGAGGCCCGCGGAGACACGCTCGGGGAGGCGTTCGCCGCCTGCGCCGACGGGCTCACCGCGGCGCAATGTGAAACGGTCCCCGACGATGGCGACCGGTTTGGCATCGCAGCACATGCAGAATCCCGGGAAGCTGCGTTGTTCGAGTACTTAGACGAACTCATCTACCAGCGCGACGTCCGCGGGGTGCTTCCGGCAGCCCATGATGCTCGAGTCCACTTTCATAACGAATGGGCGGTAGAAGCGTCCGCACGGGGCGTCCCACTGGCGGCCATCGCCGCCCGGGAAGTGAAGGCCGTCACCTACTCTGAGATGCGTCTTGAGCAGACACCCGACGGGTGGGAGGCATACGTGGTCTTCGATGTCTGACACTCGCTTTTATCCGGGTGCATGTAGGAAATCTATGCATGCAACCGGTACCGACACACGTCGACTACGTTACAACGACGCCGGACGCGCCGATCCGCGCTATTGAGTTCGTTGTCGGGGTGCTGTCGG
>CAZCXJ010000341.1:0-1167 GCA_964502585.1 uncultured Candidatus Halobonum sp. | reverse complement strand
GATCCAACAGGGGCGTTATCGTCAGCTGCGAGCGGCTCGCCACAGTCGCTACAGTACTCGGGGGTTCCAGTATGAGTGGCACCACAGTTCCCACAGGCCCGGACGGTGTCGGGGTCGTCGTGGGTCCCATCCTGCGTCAGCACAATCAGCGCGTAAATGAACGCTCCGAGGAACCCCGTGAAGAACGTCAGGAGACCCCACAGGAACCCGGAGCGACCTCTGTTGTGTGCGTCGACACCGACAGCGATCGTCAGGGTCAACCCGACGACGAGACCCAGGATAAGGAGGGCATGGTTCGACATCGCCGGCGTGTTGGCCGAGGGCCGGCATATGTCTTCATACGACGAGTTCGACGCAGTGAGGAGTGGGGATAGGGATCCACTCAGTGTGGGTACGGCGTCGATTCTGCTTGTGAAATCCGTGCGGCCGGCGCACCACTGGCCGCCAGCATGCAGGAGGGGCCGGAGAGTTACCGATCCCGACGGCGGCCATGGCCGACAGGGCCTTACTCGTCGACGATACGGGCGTGACGACTCGCCCCGACGAACGCGAGGGCCGCGCCGCCGCCGATCCCGCCGACCCGGAGCAGCGTGAGTGCCCACGGAGGAAACAGGCGCTGCTGTTCGCCGGGGTAGCGAGTGACCCGGTAGAACGTGCCGTTACGGTCGACGAGCCGCTGGTGCTCATCGATTAGCGGGTCGACATCCTCGCCGAACTGGACCTGGCGGGTAATCGACGCGCTCCCGTTGCGGATCGCTCGTTTGCCGACCGGCGGGAGGGTATCGTACTCGACGGCGTACTCGCGCATCACTTCCGTTCTCGACCGGGGGTTCGTCAAGAGCACGAGGGTGCCGTTCTTGACGGTGGCGTTCGGCTGGGCGTACCCCTCGTCGAACCGTATGTAGTCGTACCCGAAGAACAGCCCGCGCTCGTCGTCCTCAAGATGGACGGCCGTGGCGTTGTCGACGCGGAGAGTGCCGCCGTAGCCGACCTGTCGCGCCAGAACGCATTCGCGGTGGTGGATACGATCGGCGCAGTCGAGCGCCGCTGACGGCCGGACGACGTCCCGGAAGTCGTAGTAACTGTCGACCCGCTCGGCACGATAGGTGTACTGTTTCTCGACGGGCACCCCGTTGGAAAACAGGTAGACGGGGTTCAACACCAGGA
>CAZCXJ010000340.1:0-1169 GCA_964502585.1 uncultured Candidatus Halobonum sp. | reverse complement strand
TATTAATCGACTTGAGCAGTCCGAACGTGGCGTCTCACCGATGCTGAATTCGCGCTCTGTATCTTGCACCGCTGATTCTATCTACCGACTATTTGTCAGAAGTGGCGTGCAAGATGGAGAGGCTGTGTCCAGCACGGAGTCTTGGTGTGTTACTTGTTCAGATTCCGTCACATTTCCCGGCCGTATCGATCAGGACAATACTTCCACTACCATAATAAACGTTAACTTACCGCATATCTAACCACACTTGGCGTTCCCTTTGTGCCGAAGCAGTGGGAACGGTTGGAAGCCGTGTTGTCTGGAACGTCTCAGAAGCGCGCGACAAGTGCCAGTTACCGACACGGGAATAATTCATGGGAGAAACCACACCCGTCGAGCACAAACAGGTGATAGAGCGGTACATCAAGGCGTTCAACGAGCAAGACTTGAACGTGTTGCCGGAGGTAGTGACTGAGGATATCCACGTTCAGGGGCTGATCGGTGCCGATGGGGATATAAACGGTATCGAGGAGTACCGCGAATGGTGGAGGGAGACCTTGTCTGGACTCCCCGATGCCCACCTCGACCTGAAAGATTACTTCGAGTCCGGGGACAGAGTTGCTACACGCTGGATCTTCACCGGGACCCACGAACACGAGATGTTCGATCTTCCCGCGACGAACCGTTCCTTCGAGGTTACAGGCCTGTCGCTCTTCCGGATGGAAAACGGGAAAATCGCCGAAAAACTGTATCAACAGGACGACCTCGTCATGCTCCAACAGCTCGGCATCCTCGAAGAAGACTAACAGTCTCCCGACCTCTTCTGTCCTCTTCGTATACTGTTCTCAGAGACAGATCCGTATTGAGCCCCTCAAACCCTCGCCGTAATTTTCAATATTCTGTCAATTGTAACTATCGCCTCTATATCGTACGATTTGATCGGGACGCTCTCAACCCATACTTTGTAACTGACTTGCGCTCTGTATTCAGCGCGGCTCGGTGTACCTCTATAGATGTTGCCAACTGGCCGGTGATGAATACAGAGGTGTGTATGCAGCAATCACCTTCGAAAGTGGAGACGAATACACTTCAGGCCTGACCGTGACCGCCGGTCGCCCCCCCTCGTGCCCCGAACAGGTCGTCGTCGAGGTACTTCAGGCCCGTGTCGCAGGCGATGGTCGCCACGACGT
>CAZCXJ010000339.1:0-1174 GCA_964502585.1 uncultured Candidatus Halobonum sp. | reverse complement strand
CGAGCGCTTTCTAAGGCCATCGCCGCCCGGGTGGCGCTACCGGTGAGTACTGGGAGACAGCCGGTTACTTTCGGGTCGAGCGTGCCCGCATGGGCCGCCCGCTCCAGGCCTGCTAGGTCACGTATCCAGGCAGTGACCTGGTGTGCGGAAGGGCCAGGCGGCTTGTCGAGGTTCACAACCCCAAAGTTCAGCAATTCCTCCGGCGACCGCGCATCGGGGGGAGCGCGCATCAGAAGTCGTAATCAACTGCGACCGGCGTTTTTCCTTCGTCACCCTCCGGCTTGTAAGCCCGCACGACCGTCGCGATGGCCTCTACGACGCCGTCCGGTTCAAGCCGTGCCGTATTCAACACGAGGTCGTAAATAGAGAGGTCGTCGATGTCGATATCATAATAGGTAAGATATCGGCGCGCCTCGCTGGCGGCGCGCTCCTCCGTTTCTTTGCGCGCAAGATTTGTCGATTTCCCCTCGCGCTGGGCGATGCGCTCGGCACGCACGGACAGCGGCGCGTCAAGCCAGACTCGAAAGTCCGCGTGCTCACCTGCCATCCAGCCGGCCAGCCGCGACTCAAGGACAAGGTCGTCACGCTCGGCTGCGACTTGACGGAGTCGCTGGTCAAGATCACGGTCGATAGAGTCGTCTTCCTCCGCACGTTTGTTGAGTTCAAGCGCTGACAGTCCCCGTTCGTCGGCCAGCTCACGGAAGATGTCACCTCCCGAGACGTGCTCGTAGCCGAGCGATTCCGCGAGCGCCGCGGCGGCTGTAGATTTGCCGCTGCCCGCGGGTCCAGAGATGGTGATAAGCATGTTTTCTCTCCGTCGCCACCACTAAAATGGATTTCTGTTGCAACCCCCGCAACGCGTGAGGGTCGATCATCTTCGATGAGATCTCTTCGAACATCGTCGCTCCTTCGGTAGCAGTTCTCGTTCCCTCTGCGTTTAGCCGGTCCCAGCACAGATGACGGTGACTCGGCAGTCGTCGAGACAGTACAAGCAGACGGTTTTATATAGAAGATTGTGCCGGGCATGCGAGACGATTTGACGACGAAAAGCCTCGCTTCATCCGCGAGCCGAACACTACTGATGCGGATCAGGCGGCCTGACTCCAGAGAGTGGGCTGGGATGTTTTAACCGGCTCATAGGGTAGTCACAGCCATAGTGATTCAAAGACCCCGA
>CAZCXJ010000338.1:0-1186 GCA_964502585.1 uncultured Candidatus Halobonum sp. | reverse complement strand
ATCTGGACTACCTCCAGAACCGCGTCATCTAATTTTCGGCAACTATCGTTGCCGGCTGACACAATTCTGGGGCCAACACATCCCTTTCAGTCAGGCTAGTTGCCCAAGGTGCCAGACATGGCCTCACCGTCGAGAGTAAGGGGGAAACAGCGGTAGCATCGCTTCCTCGCATCAATCAAAGTCTGTACCATCCGTATGATTCCACTCAGGTGATCTTAGCCCCAGGTCCAGCGTGCGTCAAGTACGTACCGATACAGTCCACTGACGAGGATCGCGACTGCGTTGGCCAATAGGTACCACACGCTCACCCACTCAACGAGCATATAGAGAATGCCGACCTGTATTGGGATAGCCGTCCCACGGACGACGTTCGTCTTGACCAACCCGACGAGGTAGTCGACGGTCCCCGTATTCTGTATTGATTGGAACGTCCAAGCGTTGTTGAGTACGTACGTGAGGATGATGGTAATCTCGATGGCGATCGGCGCACCGGCGAGGTAGTTGAGCCCGACCTTATCGACAAACAACCAGAGTAGTACCATCTGGATGCCAGCGGTAACGGCTCCAACGATGACGAACCGCCGGAGCCGGACGGCCAGTGGGCCATGGCGAAGGTTACGGAGGAACGGCCGGAGCATTTAGCGATAGCCGAGCGCCGACAGCTGGCGCTCAAGCTCCCCGTCAACCTCCGCAGCCCCGCCGTCGTCGGCCCGGAGTGTCGACACATGAGCATCGACGATTGAGCCGAATCGGTCAATCCGAGCCTGTTCCTCGTCGGTCGGGTCAACCGAAAGGTCCGTCTGCTGTGTTGGGTCGGACGGTCGGTAGTACAATTCCGTCGTCCCCTCGTCGACGTTCTCTATATAGGTCCAGTGCTTGTCCCGAATGCTGACGAGGAGGTCGCCGTCGTCAAGTGACCGTGGGATAGGCTGTTTGGTCACCTCCTCACCACGGACTGTGACCGAGACGACTGGCTCGCTGGTAGGGTCGTCGCCGTCCTGGGCGGTCGACAGCAGGCTTTGACCTGTCCAAGTCTCGGGGGCCTCGACATCGAGCAGATCAGTTACCGTCGGCGGGATGGCATTCAGCCCGATTTGCCCGTCAACCCGGCGGGCCGGGGCGCCTGGGACGTCGACGAGCAGCGGGACGCGGATGAGTTCGTCGTATAGTTTCGGATAGTGGGCCA
>CAZCXJ010000337.1:0-1190 GCA_964502585.1 uncultured Candidatus Halobonum sp. | reverse complement strand
ACGCGCGGAGCATTGCGAGTCCGTCGAACCAGTGGTCGACGCTCGCGTCTCCGAAGTCGAACCGTCCAGGTCCGTTACGTATTAGGGTGCCGTTGAGCCACGACGGCACGTCGCCCTCAGCGTTGAGTTGTGTGTCCAGTTCATCATGGACCCCGCCGAACGCGAGGTCGAAGCCATCCATGAGTACCCCTGGGGTGCCGCGAGCAAAAAGGCGGAGGGTGCCTGTACAAGATGCGAAAGACGACGGTCGCGTCGGGAGGTTCATACACCCCCCGGCCACCCGGCGAGCACCTGCTTAGAGCGTTCACGACCTCCTGGCTCTCTCCTTGCTCAATACACGTCGGCGAGGAATTCCTGGAGCGCCTCGTTGACCGGGTCGGGGTTCTCGATATTCGACGAATGACCGGCCTCAGGAATCCGCTCCAGTCTGGCGTCGGGGAGTGCCTCGGCCGTAGCCTCCGCCTCGGCCATCTCGATGGAAATGTCCTCTTCGCCGTGCACGACGAGGGCTGGGATGTCGATTGTCGAACACTCATCGAAAAACGGGTCGCGATCGAGCCACGACGAGACTTCCTGGTAGACGGCTTCGCCAGGATACGTCCGCCAGCGGTCGAGCCACGCGTCCGCAAGTGCCGGGTGTTCCTCGATCGTCGTGGCTCCGAACAGGAGGTTCTTCGTCACGTCTGCCAATTGCTCCGGTACCTCTCCCGCCGCGCGGGTTTGCTCGACCATCTTTCCGTACTGCTCGCGATCTCCCTCCTCCTCAGCATGTGCGCCCGAGTCGATAAGGACCAGGCCGTCGAGTCGCTCGGGGTAGCGTTCGGCGAAGCGAAGCCCCATGAATCCGCCCATCGACATGCCCGCGAGAACGCAGGAGTCGATATCAAGCGTGTCAAGGAGGGCAGCAGTATCGTCAACCAAGTCGTACAAGCCGTAGGTCGTGTCATACTGATCCGTTCGCGCCCGGAAGTCGAACGCGACGGTCCGATACTGGCCTGCTAATGCCGCCTGCTGCGGTTCGAACATCGTCCGGTCCATCAACGTGCCGTGGGCGAACACAACCGGCGGGCCATCGCCCCGCTCGGTCGCGTAAACATCAGCCCGGCGCCGATACGCGGCCCTGGCTGGAGTCTCGTCGGTCACGGTCCCTGCTGTCGCGGACGGAGCTTAATTCTTGCCGCAGGTGTCGC
>CAZCXJ010000336.1:0-1201 GCA_964502585.1 uncultured Candidatus Halobonum sp. | reverse complement strand
CTGACGACGACCACCGATCCGGAGGACTTGATGACCGTTGTTTCGGAGTTCGGCGCGGCATTGAAAACTACATCACCTGAGCGATCTTTCCCGACACTCCGCGGGCATCCACCACTCGTCGAACTCGGCGATGAGTTGTCGATTCCGGGCGGCACCCGGCGGCCGGAGACAGGCGTGCGGATTGAGGTTCCGGCAAGCACGGAGTACGTTTTCCCGGTCGCTCCGCTTGCGTTTTATGTCGGGGCTGAGGTCGTACCGGGGTCAACACCTCGGCTGACGACAGTCGACGGCTACTCGTACGACCTCGATCGAGATCCAGGCTTCGAAACCACAGTGCAGAGAGTTTTGAAGCAGATATTCACCATCGACTGCTTGACGCGTGTCGAGGGGTACTACCCCGTCGACTTAGCGGAGCGCCGACGCGCCGAGAGTGACCCCCGACTCGATTTCGACTACGCGGCGTTATACGACCGGCCGCTTCACGAACGGGTCGCGGCGTCACTTGAGGTGCCGTTCGAAGCCGTCGAGCCGCTGGTCCCGGAGTGGCGGCTTACCGCTGACGTGGCGAGCGATCCAACGCGTGTCGACGTACTCCCCCACCTCACTGCAGAACTCGCCTACATTCGGTGTGACGAGGCAGCGCCGCTATCGACTCGAACTGACGACAAACGAGAACAGGCGTCCGGCGGTCCCGTTGACGCGGTCGAGGAGTTCCTTCGTGGCCCCCAAGACGGAGGCCATTCGATCTCAACCACGGCCGGACACAGGTCGAGCGTCGTCCGGTCGGGCGACGTCTCGTCGGGGGTATCGTCAGCGGTAGGCGCTGTCAGTGGTGTCTCATCGGGCGGATCGTCGGCGGTAGGCGCTGTTAGTGGCGTCTCATCGGACGAGTCGAGCGTCGTCCGGTCGAGCGGAGTCGACGACGGCTGGACGAGCATGGGAGGCGGGACTGATCAGCAAAGCGTACGCCGAGATGACGTGTTCCGGGCGCCTGACGCCGACAGCGCGACGCAGGTGTACGTCGGCGACGGCTTCCCGATCGGGGCGAACAAGGCATCCGCGGCCTCTTACAAGCGGAAGCTGACACTGCGGTCGAACGCTCCGGGCCGCATCAGCGTAACCGTCGTCTGTAATGACAAGGAAATGATGGAGGAAATCGGCGTCGGGGACTATTATGGGAGCCGCGACCTGTTCGAGTTCG
>CAZCXJ010000335.1:0-1208 GCA_964502585.1 uncultured Candidatus Halobonum sp. | reverse complement strand
CTCGTCTCGGATCTCCAAACCAGATTCGACGATCGGTGCCTGCTCCCCGGAGAAGCGGAGTACAGCGCGGCGATCGCTATCTGGAACGGCGCAATAGAGCGGGATCCAGCCGCTGTCGTTCAGTGCGAGACGACCGAAGACGTCGTCGCCGCGCTCGAGACGGTCACCGAACACGAGACCCCGTTCTCGGTAAAGGCGGGAGGTCACATGACGACCGGCCACGCCATCGTCGAGGACGGCGTCGTCCTCGACCTGGCGCCGATGAACGGTGTCGACGTTGATCCGCACGCCGGAACCGTCACGGTCGGAGGTGGCGCCACCTGGGAAGCGGTCAACGAGGCGGCGCTCGAGCATGGCCTCATCCCGCCGGGGATCCCGGACGACGTCGGCGTTGCCGGGTTCACCCTCGGCGGCGGAATGGGCGTCACCTGTCGGATGAACGGGCTGGCCTGTGACACCCTCCGTTCGGCCGAAGTGGTCACCGCCACCGGGGAGGTCGTCACCGCGAGCGACGACGAACACGAGGATCTCTTCTGGGCGATCCGTGGTGGAAGCGGCAACGTCGGCATCGTGACCGCCTTCGAGTTCGACTGTGTCGAGGCGTCTCGGGACTGCCTCGTTGCGAACGTGCTGTATCCGTTCGACGAGGCAGCCGAGTACTTGCAGTACTTCAACGAGGTCGCGCCGGACCTGCCCGAGGAGACGTTCCCAACCGCCGCAGTGATGACGGTGCCGGAGCTTCCGGATCTGCCTGACGAGCTCCACGGGGACCTCGCCGTCGCCGGCTATGTCATGGGTGTCGGATCCGGCGACGACCTCAAAGACACACTGGAGTCCTTCGCCGATTTCGGCGATCCCCACGTCGCGGCGGTCTATCCCGCCGACTACACCGAGTTGTACGACCCGTTCAAGGTCCCAAGCGGGCACCGACACCACTGGGAGTCGTTTTACATGGAAGACCTGGACGAGGCCTTCATCGAGACCTTGCTTGATGAGGCGATCCCGATGCCGACACCGCAGTCGAATATCGCGATCTACACACTCGGCGGTGCGATCAACCGTGTCGCGTCGGACGCAACCGCCTATCCACATCGCGACGCGCCGTTCGCGGTGCACATCTGGGGCCACTGGTTGGAGGAGGCCAATGACGACACCTGTGTCGGATGGACCAGGGAGCTCCACGAGACGCTTCGCGAGTTCGGGACCGG
>CAZCXJ010000334.1:0-1218 GCA_964502585.1 uncultured Candidatus Halobonum sp. | reverse complement strand
AGGCCGATGCCGAAAAATTCGTTGCGCTGATGGAGGCGACGTCAGCGTTCGAACGGGCGCAGGTCTACAAACGGCGGTCGTACGCGCTGCTCTCTCCCGAGTCGGGTGATCGTATGTTGGATGTCGGATGTGGTACCGGGGATGATGTCGTGAACCTTGCCGAGGCGGTCAGTCCCACGGGAGAGGTGGTCGGGATCGACACCAGCGAAGAGATGCTTGCAACCGCTCGCGAAACTGCCAGTGACGTCTCCGGGACCCGGTTCGAGGTCGGCGACGCCGAAGAACTCGACTTTGCTGCCGACAGCTTCGACGCAGCACGAGCGGATCACGTCCTCCAACACCTGCCGGATCCCGACCGAGCGTTCGACGAACTCGTCCGGGTGACGCGTCCCGGCGGACGAGTGAGCGTCTCGGACGCGGATTTCGAGACTGGCGTTATCGATACCCCGGGCGACCACGGGTGGACGTTCCTCGCGCTGGAGCACGCCCCCAACCGCAATCCCCGGATTGGCCGTCGGCTGCGTCGGTTGGCACAGGAGGCCGGATTAACCGAAATCGTGGTGGACACGTTCGCGACTCATGTCTCTGACGTAGCTTTCTTCGAGAGCCTGACCATGCTTGAAGACTGGCTTGAGGCCATGCGGGCCGCGAACGTGGCGTCCGCCGAAGAGATCGACGATTGGCACGAGGGGCTTCGCGAAGCCGGTGAGTCCGATCGGTTCTTTTTCGCCATTACCGTTTTCACGGTGGCGGGAACGGTGCCGAAGCCTGAGGGGTAGCTTCTGACTGACAATGGTCAACGCCACGGTTTCTGGTACGGTTCCGGCATGATGTACGCCCTGTATTCAGCACGGTCACTGAGAACTACCCCTCTGCTGTCAGAAGACGACTGCTGAATACAGAGGGTGTATGCAGCAGCCGTGTGTATCTGTCACACACTGTTTTGAGGGATCAGATCATAGCTGTCGTATGACCTCCGCTCTCGTCATCGGCGGCACGGGATTCCTCGGTCGCCACGCAGTCGAGAACCTGCATGCCCACGACTACGATGTGGTGAGTCTGAGTCGGCATCCACCGGAGTTTCCCTTCTCCGACCCGAGCGCTGTCGATCACGTAACCGATGACCGCACTGATCGGACTCCGCTCGAACGCCTCGCCACACGATACGACCCGGATGTCGTAATCGACTGTGCCGCGTTCTGGCCCCGGGATGTCAAA
>CAZCXJ010000333.1:0-1231 GCA_964502585.1 uncultured Candidatus Halobonum sp. | reverse complement strand
CTTGATGAAGACTCCGGGACCGACTCCACGCAGGCGGTCAACGCCGCCAACAAGCTGGTCAACACCAACAACGTCCGATGTATCATCGGCGCTGTCTCGTCGGGTGTGACTATCAGTATCGCCAATTCGGTGACGATCTCCAACGGGATCTTACAGATCACCTCGGCGTCCTCCTCCCCGACCATCACGACGCTGGACGACGACAACCTGGTGTGGCGTACGCGGACGAACGATCGGTTCGTCGCGAAAGTGATGGCAATGATCGCCGAGAACCAGGGTGCCGACAAGGCGTCCGTCATCTACATCAACAACGACTTCGGGAAGGCGCTGTCGGACACGTTCGAGGCGGCCTTTACCGGCGAGACGACGGCGAAGGTCGGCTACTCCTCGGGCCAGTCCTCCTATCAGCAGGTGCTCTCGCAAGCGTTCGACGACGACCCAGGGTTCGTCGCGCTGGCGGGGTACCCGGAGAGCGGGACGACGATGCTCTCTCAGTGGAACGAGCAGGGGTACGGCGGTAACTGGATCCTCCACACCAGCCTGCTGTCCGAGGACGTCATCGACAACGTCGGCGCCAATATCATGGAAGGGATGTACGGCGTCCGGACGAAGCCGCCGACCGGGGAGGACACGGAGGCGTTCGTCTCCGACTACGAGGAGCAGTTCCCCGACGCCCAGGTGTTCTCGCCGTACTCCTGGAACTCTTACGACGCGCTGGTGTCGTACGCATTGGCGGTCCATGCGGCCGGCAGCGCGAACCCGAACCAGGTGAAACAGCAGATGCGGCCCGTCACGAACCCCGAGGGCGAGGCGGTCGGCTACGGCGAGTTCGAGAGCGGCGTTTCCTTGCTTGATGACGGGACCGACATCGACTACAGCGGCCCGAGCGGCAACGTCAACTACGACGAGAACGGCGATGTCGCCAGCGACATGGTGATCGTCCAGGTCCAGGACGGTCAGTTCCAGGACCAGGAGACGATCCCGGCCGACGAACTGGTCTGACGTCGGACCCCAACTTTGAGGCCCGTTCGCGTGATGCCGCTACGATATCGACCTCCATGATTCAGATGACAGCCTATCCGATACCTGATACCCGTCGCGGGTGTCGACGTGGAGCACAGCGCGATGAGTGACGGCGACGCGACAGCGGCCGGTGACGGCGCCCGCATCGGCGTCGACATCGGCGGGACGTTCACCGACCTCGTGACGGTCCGGGACGGCACTGTCACGG
>CAZCXJ010000332.1:0-1237 GCA_964502585.1 uncultured Candidatus Halobonum sp. | reverse complement strand
CACGGTACACGCTCCGGGGAACCCACCACCACGAATTCATGGGTATCGAGCCGACCGGGAACGCGGTCGAGATCCAGGGGATCAGCATCGGCAAGTTCGACGATGGGACACTCGTCGAAGCCTGGTCGAACATCGACGTCATGGGCCTGATGCACCAGCTCGGCGTCGTCGACCCCCCGGCGAGTGATCGACGTGAGGAGTGAGCTCTGCGATGACGACCACCACCCCGGCTTCGACACGCCGTTCCGACCGAGGGGAGGCACCCGATGACCGCGATACCGAGGCGAATCAGCATCTGCGGGTGGGGAGGGGCTGCCGTCCATGTTGCACGGAACGTCCGGGGACCGGTGCGTCGTCGCATGCCAGGCACAACGACGAGCAGCACACCAGATCGGCCTGAATCAGAATGACGCCGACGAGAGATACCATATGACACTGACAGAACCGGGGATTCGCCGGAGACACATCCTCACGGCTGGGGCTGTACTCCTCGCTGGGTGCGCCAGCCAGAATCCAGGTGACGATCCCGGGGAGACACCGACACCGACGGCCACCGACGCGGTCACCGCGACGGAGACGCCGAGCCCAGAGATAGATGGCTGGAGTGTCCAGATCGCATACGACGGGGACTGGCAGGGATCAGTCTCCGTGACGACTGCCGAGGGGGACGTGCACCAGGCGTTCGACGATCAGGGGACCAAGGTAGTAGACGTCGAAACACAACTCGGCGTCACGACCCACGACGTCCAAGAAATCGTCGTGACGGCCCAAAAAATGACGAACGACAACCAGCCGCTCCGCGTCACCATCCGCAACGACGGCGACGTCATCGCCGACGGCTCGACGGATGAGCCGCAAGGGCAGGTGATGGTATCGCGCCACGGTCACTCCAATGGCGAGACCAAGACGGCAACGGATTCGGACACGCCAACATCCACTGACTCGCCATCACCAGATTCGGGTGGGTGGAGTGTCCGGTTTGCCTACGACGGGGACTGGCAAGGGTCAGTCTCCGTGACGACTGCCGAGGTGGACCTGCACCAAGCGTTCGATGATGAGGGTTCCAAGATAGTAGACATCGAAACACAGCTGGGCGTGGCGACCGAGGACGTCCAAGAAATCGTCGTGACGGCCCAGAAAATGACGAACGACAACCAGCCGCTCCGCGTCACCATCCGCAACGACGGCGACGTCGTCGCCGACGGCTCGACGGATGCCCCGCGAGGGCAGGTGATGG
>CAZCXJ010000331.1:0-1246 GCA_964502585.1 uncultured Candidatus Halobonum sp. | reverse complement strand
GGGAATTCAGCGATGTCAAAGTCCTCGTCGATCTCGACGGCCTCGATCGCCGCCTCCGGGAAGCGAACGCGAGCGTGACCAGCACCGCCTGTCATCCCGGGTATGCCGCCACGAACCTACAGCGGGGGGCCCGGAAATGGAGGGGTCCACGGTGCGGCTCTGGGCTATGCGACTCGCCAATACGCTCGTCGCGCAGTCGCCCGAGATGGGTGCACTCCCGATGCTGTATGCTGCAACCGCCCCTGATGTCGACGGTGGGGACTACATCGGTCCCGGTGAGTTCTTGAATATGCGCGGGGCTCCCGAAACGCAAGCCTCCAGTGAGCGAAGCAACGATACGGCGCTGGCAGAGCGCCTGTGGGACGTGTCCGAGAACCTCACTGGCGTCTCGTTTTCCCTCTCGGCGAAAGACCGATCGGATGGATGACTCGCCCATAGCCTCCGCGAAATAAATGAACACTACCTCTTATATGCGGTCTTCGATTGCCGGAGAGACTCTGGCTGTACCCGGCGCGGCGCGAGACGACTCATCGGGTTGCGGTTCCACAACCGCGATGTGTCCGAAGAGTATGCTCCGATAACGGCGTGTGGAACGGCAGACCTGCCCTTGGATACTGACTGAGAGGAGAGCTAATCGGACAGTACGCCGCTTGCTGGCGAATCTGTCCGACCGGGCGACAGCTCTTGCGACCAGATCGTGCCGTTCATTGGCCGGACGTCGGCTGTCATCCGGACTGCAGAACTCCCCGACGGAATCCGTTTGTGGAAATCCTCCTCATGTCGACCCAATAAGTCGGCTAATATCCGAGACATAGACTCCGTGTCTCCGGCGTGGTACTGGCTGTATTCCGCCGTATTGGCGATCGACGTTCGTATCGAAACGACGGCTGGGTGCGGCGACATTCGCAAAATCGCCCGACTGCAGTAGTATATGGACGACTTCTCCCGGGCTCTGTGGGCGCCACGGATGCCCAGAACGGCGGGCGTAACTCCGTCGATCGGCGGTGACTCCGGATACTCACGGCAGCGTCGTAGCGGTCCGGTTGGGTGGCGACCAGGCTCGCGATGTCGCAACCGGTACGCCCGTCGCGATGACCGTGGTCACGACACCGGCGAGCGCATGCTGGACAACGAGGTCGGCCAGTATGAGGAAGGACCCGAGCGCTCCACTGTGGGTCGCCGTGGCGAGACTCGAATCAGTCGAATTGGACGTTATCCTCGTCAAACATGAAATGGATGAACGGTT
>CAZCXJ010000330.1:0-1254 GCA_964502585.1 uncultured Candidatus Halobonum sp. | reverse complement strand
CGTACCGCGATGGCGATTATAAACGACTCTACCCCGCGAACCGTTTCTCAACGTTTGAAAAACGAGCGCTCGGCTACCTCCGTCGCGCGACGCCGCGCGGGATGCTCATCGAACTGCTCCGGAACCCTCAGACGAGCGGTGCCGACCTTGCACGCGAGCTCGACGTTTCCCGGTCGACGGTGAGCCGCTACGCGGCAGATCTTGAGGAGGCAGGCCTGCTCTCCAGGAAGGAGGGCTACACTGTTGAGAGCCCGGAGTTGCTGCTTCTGCTCGTTATTCGATACGCGGATTCGCTTGGTGCGCGCGCAACTGAACTGGCGACCGACGCCGACGCACTTGTTAGCTACGACCCTACAGCGTGACCTTCCAGGTCGTCCCAGAAGAGTAGCCCCACTTCTCTACCTCGACATCGAAGTCACCGTCACAAATCGCGATCATATTCGTTCCGACCTCCTTTGCCGATAGTCCAAGTTCCTCCCCGATAAGCCGTGATTTGAAATACGTCTTTGTGCGAGCCTCTTCGCGTAGATACCGGAGGATGCGTTGCTGTTTGTCCGTGAGGTTAGCCGCCGATGTGGTCGTTGCACTCATACTCTCCGCTGTCGGCTGTCCACACATAGTGGGTTTGGTACAGACGAACAACACGGTGCTGTCTGGTGGTTTTATACAAAAACTCAGCCGTTCCGGAGGGTTCGACGCTTCGACGTGGTACACGCTCGAAACGTTGGCGTGCCGAACAGGCGACGTGCCCGCGGGGCAGCGACTCCCCGTCCCCGCGCGCCCGTGCATCGACTGCCGATTGGCTGGGACCGCCTGCCAGTAGGTTTCGTACTCGCGCCTTCGGGCGTCTACGTTCGGTACTAAATAGCCACGGATGCACGAATCGGGTCACCGGCTGGTGATTCCCTCGCGCAAGTGACGGAGCCGCTATCTTCGTGCAGCGAGAGTCCCGCCGTTCACGGCGAGGAGGATGTCACTCGATAATTTCGCCGACCGCGAAATTTGACTTGACTTCGGTAACCTCGATTTTTACCCGCTCGCCGACCTCGGCGTCGGGAATAATAATAACGTAACCGCGCTCAACCCGGGCGATGCCGTCCCCCTGCTTGCCGAGATCCTCGATTTCGACATAGCGGATTTCACCGGGCTCGACGGGCGGTTGCGGTTCGCCGCCAGCGGTGCTAGAAGCCGATTCGGCTGCCTCCTCGTCGCGCTCGCCTGCGATGAGTGCTACCCGGTAAGTGTCGCCAGCCT
>CAZCXJ010000329.1:0-1254 GCA_964502585.1 uncultured Candidatus Halobonum sp. | reverse complement strand
AACACATCACCGTGGAACTCACTTGCACGCTGGAGCCCGACACTGTTCTTGCTCTCCGGGGGGGTATTGGTCGTCTATGCGACATTCAATGGGTTGTGGGCGTTTACCGACCTGATGTCGGCACGGCACGGTCTTGAAATCGGATACGTGCTGGGCTTCCTCGGGCTCCTCGGGCTGTATCCTTCCCTGGTTCGCCAGAGCCCGTGGCTGGTACGCGTCGGTACCGTGGCCGCCGGGTGTGGCATCCTTGGGATACTGTACGTGTCCGTGAACGACTTCGTGTACCTTGCCGGCGTCATGTCGGACAACCTGCCGGGATGGCAGTTCCTCAGACTGCTTCCCCTCGTCGGATTCATTCCGGGGTATATCTCCATCGGCATAGCTAGTCTGCGCGCCGACGTCTACCCACGAACGGTCGGACTCCTCCTGTTGCTGCCGGGGGTCATTACGATCCTCATGCTCGTCTCGATCGTGACCGGGCACCCGCTACTGGATCGGTTTCAAACGGTCTTCGTCGTCAGTGCGGGTGAGGCTATGGCCCACCTCGCCATCGGGACGACCCTCCGGACTGATGCGTCTCCGACCGACGAGGAGGAATCGTCCGCCGAGGGTGATCGCGAGGTCGTAGCTCATGAGTGACACGGAGACGGCGGAATTACCCTTGAAGGAGACCGTCGGGGCAGCCGGAGCCCACGCGACGGACGCGTTCGCCCTGCTCGCGGACGAGACGCGATTGGCCATTCTGCTGGCGCTCTGGGCGGAGTACGATCCACATGCGACTGACAACGTCGTGCCGTTCTCCGAGATATTCGACCGTGTTGACGCCGACGATCCTGGAACGTTCAGTTACCACCTCCAGCAGCTCGCAGGACAGTTCATCCAGCAGTACCCTGACGGCGAGGGCTACGAACTTAGAGTGCCCGCGCTGCGGTTTATCCATGCAGTCATCGCCGGAGCGGGTGTCGAAGACTCCACCGTGGAACCGACCGAGATGGATCAGCCGTGTCCGTTCTGTGACGCTCCGACAGCGATCACCTACCGGGAAGGACTCGTCGTCCACTTCTGTACCGAGTGTGAGGGCGTGACGACCGGCGAAGATATCCGAGGCTATCTGAGTGCGGTTCCCTTCGATCCCGCCGGCCTGGCGGATCGATCCCCCGACGAGATACGGGCGGCGAGCAGGGTGGCGGCCTGGCGACAGACCCAGATCATGTTCGACGGCCTGTGTCCGGCCTGCTCCGGTCCGGTCGAAAG
>CAZCXJ010000328.1:0-1271 GCA_964502585.1 uncultured Candidatus Halobonum sp. | reverse complement strand
GGGAGACGAAACAGCACACCTTCGATGATTTCATTGCAGCGGGCGAGGCGCTTGCGAATCGTGGTGTCACGACGCGTGACCGAATGGCCGTCATGGGCGGGTCGAACGGTGGCCTGTCGGTTGGAGCCTGCGTCACCCAGCGCCCGGACCTTTGGGGCGCAGCGGTCTGTGCGGTCCCGCTGCTCGACATGCTTCGGTTCCACCGATTCCTGCTCGGTGCGTCGTGGACCGTCGAGTACGGCGATCCGGATGAACAAACGGCGTACGATTACATCAGTGACTACAGTCCGTATCAGCACGTCGAAACCCGCGTGTGCCCGCCGGTACTATTCGAGACAGCCGCGGGCGACACGCGTGTCCATCCGTCTCACGCCCGGAAAATGACTGCACGGATGCAGCACCGCGGTGAGGACGGCCCGTTTCTGCTCCGAACAAACGATGATACCGGCCACGGCGTCGGAAAACCGACGTCGATGGTCGTGGAGGAACAGCTCGACAGTTGGACGTTTCTGTACCGAGCACTCCGCGTAAAATCGACCTGACGCCGGTGCTGGCTGTATGTCGCAGCTCCAAGCCGGGCGAGTGAAGTAGCCCGACCAACTAGCCACCTCCGTGTCGAAGCAGCTCGCTCGGGTGGATACGCTATTCTTCCATGAACGTGGCGACGATTTGCAGGTCGCCGTGCTCCGTGGTGGCGAGCGAGTGCTCCGAGGGCGCTTGGAATTGAAGGAGACCGACGCGGGACCGCGCCCCGCCCGTCTCCGGGTAAAGGACGGTCATGATGAGGTGCCACGACCGGGTGATGAGTTCGTTGACATCGCGAGACGCGCCCGCCGGGTACGCATCTCGGAACAAACATCTCGAGCGACGCGCAAGCGAATCCGCGCGATGCTAGCCGGTTACCAACTGGAGGACAAGGTGAAAGCCGTCCGTACCTGCCGACGGTGTGCCAACGACGGCCGCTATTCGCCAATAACCGACGAGACAGCGATCAAGGCCGGCAAGGAGACCATCTGCCCGGACTGTGCCCATCGAGAACTGGAGCGCGAAGCGGAGTTCCGTGGGCTACGGTCCGGTGCGCGCGACCGATTAGAGGACCTACTGCTCGACGTGGGTGACCTCGACCGCATCCGGAACTTACTGTCAGGCGAACTCGATCCTGAGCTCACGAAATTTGACGAGATATCGGCGACGCTTGATGAAGTCGATCTGGTCCGAACCGACTCGCTGAACCTCCACCCTGCACTCCAAGCGAAGCTGGAGGACCGGTT
>CAZCXJ010000327.1:0-1276 GCA_964502585.1 uncultured Candidatus Halobonum sp. | reverse complement strand
ATGCAAATTATTACCCCACCCATGGGTGTCGAGACAGAGACCACCGCAGTCGACAGAATAAAGACTCCGATGATGGAGTACCTGATCGACCATCCCGTCCTAGTCGCGATTCTGACGTGGCTGGGCGTTACAGGTCTATTCCTCATCCTGAACCCATCGGTGATGTCCCGGCCGAATATCTGGGGGAACATCTTCCGCCAGACGGCACTGATCGGCCCGGTAGCGATCATGGTTGCCGTGTTGATGATCGGCGGCGACTTCGACATGACCGTCGGCGCAAACTACGCCATGTCGGCGATGTTCTTCATCCTGCTCGTCAACCAGGGACTCGAGCCGATCCTCAGTTTCCTGGTGACGCTGGGCCTCGGTGCCGCCGTCGGGCTGTTGAACGGTGTTCTGGTGACCTACACCGGCATCCACTCGTTCATTATCACCCTGGGTGGCTGGTTCTCTATCCGTGGTGCCCTGCTGTTGCTTTTCAGCGGGAGTGCGCGACTCGAGGGTGACGTGGCGTTCATGCAAGCCTTCAGCTACGACCTCGGTTCCAACTTCGAGGCGTCGGTCGTCTGGATGTTCATCATCCTCGCTGCCGCGCTGTATCTCGTCCACCAGACGACGTACGGCAACCACCTCTACGCGGTTGGGAGTGACAGGGACGCTGCACGGGCGCGGGGGATCAAGGTGACCAGGACGCGTATCATCGCGTTCATGTTGACCGGGATGGCCGCCTCGTTCGCAGCGCTGATGCACGTCGCACGGTTCGGGTCGGCCCGTCCCGTCCTCCAGACGGAACTCCCGCTCGTGGCGATTGCGGCATCCGTCCTCGGTGGCTGTGCCCTGTTCGGTGGCCGCGGTAGTCCGAACGCGGGCTTTTTCGGCGCGCTGACCTTCGGGACGTTCGGTGCGGGGCTGGTGGCGGCTGGTGCGAGTTCGGCCTGGTTCCAGTTCTTCGTCGGCGTCGTCCTGGTCGCCGCAGTGATCTTCAACCGGTATGTCGATCGACTCCGCCAGAAAAGCAGGTGATCACAATGAGCGAACAATCCCAACTCCTCCGACTGAACAAGGTGACGAAGAGTTTCGGTTCCATTAAAGCGCTTAAGGGCGTGTCCCTGGAAGTGAACAGAGGGGAAGTTCTCGCGCTCGTCGGCGACAACGGCGCCGGCAAGAGTACGCTCATCAAAACCATCGTCGGGTACCATCAGCCCGATTCGGGCGAGATCTACTGGAAAGGCGAACAGGTCCAGTTCCAGAGCCCGGACGAGGCCCTCGAGCAGGG
>CAZCXJ010000326.1:0-1277 GCA_964502585.1 uncultured Candidatus Halobonum sp. | reverse complement strand
TTGACGCGCCGCGCTCATTGCCAGGCTATACGCGTGCCGCAATGGATGGATTCGCTGTCCGAGCCGAGGATACCTTCGGCGCGAGCGACCGCTCGCCGACCGTGCTTCGTGAGGGCGACGGTGACGTGGGGGCGAATGAGGCCGTCCGCGTCCACACCGGGAGTGAACTCCCGGACGGTGCAGACGCCGTCGTGATGATTGAGGAGACAGATACAATCGCCGGCGAGGTAGAAGTGTTCGACGCCGTTGCCGGCGGTGAGAACGTTGCTCCGCCTGACGAGGATGTCGAGAAGGGTCAGCGACTTTACAATTCAGGCCACCGCCTGCGTCCGTCCGACCTCGGACTCCTGCGAGCGGTCGGTGTGAATGAACTGAGTGTCCACGAGCAGCCCTCGGTCGCTGTGATACCGACCGGTGAGGAACTCGTTGAGTCTGACCCAGCTCCGGGGGAGGTGGTCGAGACAAACGGTCTTACCGTCTCACGGTTCGTCGAGCGGTGGGGTGGGGACGCTACCTACCGTGATATCGTCACCGACGACAAGGATGCGCTCCGGGCTGCTATCGAGCGCGACATCGATCACGATATCGTGGTCACGACCGGCGGTTCCTCGGTCGGTGAGCGTGACCTCGTTCCGGATGTAGTCGACAGCCTCGGCGAAGTGTTCGTCCATGGTGTTGCGCTGAAACCCGGCCACCCGGTCGCGCTCGGCGAGGTTGAGGAAACGCCCATTCTCATGCTCCCTGGTTATCCAGTGGCCTGCATCGTCAACGCCGTGCAGTTCCTCCGTCCGGCGCTAAAACGAGCTGGCGGGATGCCGTGTCCGGAGTTTCCAACACAGGATGCGAAACTGACGAGAAAAGTGCCTTCGGAGCCTGGGACGCGGACGTTCGCGCGGGTTCGCATGCAGGAGAGCGAAGGCAGTCTAGAGGCTGAACCAACCAGGGCTTCGGGCGCGGGCGTACTTTCCTCGGTGGCGCTCGCCGACGGCTGGGTTGTGGTCCCCGAATCGACGGAGGGTTTTGACGAAGGCGAGACAGTCGCCGTCCAGAACTGGGAGTACCATGCCTGATAGAAAACAGTTCCGTGACCTCGCGGAGCCGGACGAAGCGCATGAAGCGATTCGGTCGCTCGACTTGACTCCCGACTCCCAACACGTACCCTTGGACGAGGCCCGGGGCCGCGTGCTTGCAAAGCGAATTGACGCCGCCATCGATGTCCCAGGGTTCGACCGTGCGAGCGTGGATGGCTACGCGGTACGGGCAGTAGACACCTTTGG
>CAZCXJ010000325.1:0-1287 GCA_964502585.1 uncultured Candidatus Halobonum sp. | reverse complement strand
CGATTACGAGGTGTCATTCTCTGCAGTCCACTGGGAATTCGACGAGGGGGCCCACGAGCTCGAGACCCGGATGCTGGTGGAGGGCGCCGACCGAGGCGCACTTGACAACGGCCTGTCGGCACTGTGCGACCACCGGAACATGCACGACTGCCGGTTGCTGTCGAAGGAGGGACCGGTTGCGCACATCTGCACAAACATCGAAGAGACTGCCGCCATGGGCACGATTCGCTCCAATGATGGCTACATCACCGGCCCGTTCCACATCGAGGCCGGCTCCGAGCTGTGGCACGTCGGCTTCGACCGTGAGACCCGCGCTGAGGAAACGCTCGGCGAACTGGAGCGGGAGAACGACTTCTCCGTCGTCGCCCGGGATGGCGTCGATCTCGCGGAGATGACTGGGTTCGTCCAGAACGTCGGGGCCGCGATGACGCTCGTGGAGGGTGCCCGCGAGGTCACCGATCGCGAGCGCGAGACCCTCGAGGCTGCAGTGGATGCTGGCTACTTCGAATCGCCCCGGGACGCCACGCTCGGCGACCTCGCTGACGAGTTCGGTATTTCCAAACCAGCAGTATCGAAGACGCTCAGGCGCGGCCAAGGGAAACTCGTCCGGCAGGCGGTCGCTGCTCTCGAGGAGATGGACGAGTAAAATACCTCAGGAGCACGGCCCGAGATACTCGCGTCGATTAGTTACAGGACAACCCGCGTCGACTCGCGCCGTCACACTACAAGCCGGCGAAGTGGGAACGGGGCGACAGCAACAAGCCCCGCCGGCATACACCGGGCACCTGTACAGTGGAACGGACAGTGAGTGAACAATCGGCGCGCGCGCTGCAAGTGGTGTGACAGCCCGTGAGTACCGAACTATGCCGAGTTCGATCCGGCGTAAGTCCTGGAGGTATTCGCCGCGAATCAGTCGTCAGCGCTAGTGACAAACTGATGACGCCGGAGACTGGGTTTTGGTAGGGCAGTATTACACCCGGCCGAAGTAGTCATCAACGAGGTCGTACAGCGTGTGCCGGCGCTCGCCATGCATGGCATAGTGGTCCGCGCCCGACAACTCCACGTACTCGCGGTCGCAGTCGAGAGCATCGTACAGCGCGAGCGCATCCGAGCGGGTGGAGATCGCGTCCTCCGTGCCACGCACGACGAGCGTCGGGAGCTTGAGCGCGTCAGCGTCGAACGGCCTGGTCCCCTCGACAGCGCGTTTCGTGTCCGCTAGCGCGCCCGACTGCGCGATGTATGTTTCGTCATCGATTCCCTGGTTTGACTCTACTTGCGTTTCCCAGA
>CAZCXJ010000324.1:0-1297 GCA_964502585.1 uncultured Candidatus Halobonum sp. | reverse complement strand
TCCCGAAGTTCCTCGGCCGTGGACTCGCCGAACCCAAACACCTCAACACGCGCGCCCTTATGTCGGACGTGCGAGCAGAGCCGCTTGAAATCCCCGTCGCCCGAACAGATGACGACCGTATCGACGTGCTCGGCGAGCGTGACCGCGTCCAGTGAGATACCGACGTCCCAGTCGGCCTTCTGTGTGCCGTCAGCGAATGTTTTGATCTCCTTGATTTTCGTCTCGAATCCAATGTCCCGAAGTGCGTCGAAAAAATCTTCCTCAGCAGGGGAGTCAGCGCGGATGACGTATGCGATGGCGCGCACGAGTTCGCGATTCCAGACCGCCTCGTCAAGTAGGGCAGTGTAGTCGACGTTCCGCGAATAAAGGCTGTGGGCCGTGTGGTAGAGGTTTTGCGAGTCCGCCAACACGGCGACGCGCTGGCTCGAGTGGAGCGGTGGCATACTTTGGGATGGTCCCGCTCCAGTTGAAAGGGTGTCGGGTTGGTGGGAGTGTGTCTTTATGAGAACTCGATAGCGACCCCTGCGACCCACCTACCGACGCTTCTTGCAGAGGACGCAACCAATAAGTTTCGTGGCGAGAGTTCTAGGTGTATGACGTCGACCACGCTCGGGACTCGCGGCAAGAAAGCCGAGCGTGGCTCCTTCTCGAAAGGTAAACGCCCGTAGCCGCGGCTCACGGCGGGCGTAGCGACCCCGTCGCTGGGCCAGCCCGCGGGCATCGTCTACAGAACATCCACCCACACCACACAGCACATGACACGAACCTTCGAGGGCGCGTTCCCCGCGCTCACTACGCCATTCCACGAGGACGGCAGTATCGACCACGAAACGCTCGCCGACAACGTCCGTCGTCTTGAGGAGGGCGGCGTCGACGGGATCGTCCCCTGCGGAACGACCGGTGAGTCCGCGACGATGAGCCACGACGAGCACATCGAGGTCGTCGAGACTGTCGTTGAGGCTGCCGATGATGTTCCAGTCATCGCCGGTAGCGGCTCGAACAACACCCGCGAAGCGCTAGACCTCTCTGAGCGCGCAGCGGCCGCCGGCGCGGACGGGCTGCTGCTTATTTCGCCATACTACAACAAGCCCGAACCCGCGGGTATGGAGGACCACTTTCGGCAGGTAGCGGACGCAGTCGACCTACCGCAGGTTATCTACAATGTCCCCTCCCGGACCGGCCGCAACATCGCCGTCGAGACGGCTATCAACCTCGCGAGTCATGAGAACATCGTCGGCTACAAGGCTGCCAGCGGCGACCTCAACCGTGTTGGGGAAGTCATCGAACGAACGCGCGA
>CAZCXJ010000323.1:0-1297 GCA_964502585.1 uncultured Candidatus Halobonum sp. | reverse complement strand
GGTTGAACGCCATGGTCACGGATTGTCGCATCTTCCAGGTACGGGTCGTAGGCCAGCACGTCTACGTCGAAGCCGGCCAACAGGTCTGCGAACCGCTGCCCAATGCGACCGAAGGCAATCAATCCTATCGTTTCTCCTGCAAGGCGATGAACGGGTGTCCCAGCGTTTCGAGACCACCCGCCCGATCGAACGTGTTCATCGTATGGACGGAGCCTCCGCCACGTGGAGAGCGCCAGGGCCATCGCATGCGTGGCCACCTCGTCGGTGCAGTAGTCTGGGACGTTCACTATAGGGACGTCGTATCCGTCTGCAGCGGCGAGGTCGATATTGTCAACACCGATTCCAGCCCGCCCTACGACTCGAATGGGCGTCTCACGAATCACTCGCTCCGTGACTGGTGTGGTAGCGTCCACCACTAACGCGTCGGCCTCCGCCGCGCTGTCGATCACCTCGGTTTCCGTGTTGGCGTCCACGATGGTAACGTCCGCATCCACACCCCCCCAGGTGAACGCCTCCGGCAACTGCTCCCGGGTCTTCGAGTCCGTCGACACCACGCGGAACATATCCAATCCACGCGGCGCCGGTACTTGATGTGTTGGGACGATACGGGACAGGTTGCTGTTGAGAACGGGGGTGTGTGCCCCGTGTGACGCTACGGAGCCGAATCGGCTCCACCGTGTGGTACGTGACTGCGCCGCATAAGTCCCCCGTCGTTTAACTCCCATGCCCCGTATTCGGGAGTATGTACGACCCGATGCTTGTGCCGACTGACGGTTCGCCGGCAGCCGCGGTGGCCGCGGAGGAGGCGTTCGCGCTCGCGGACGAGCTTGGGGCGACCGTTCATCTGATTTACGTCGTTGATGAATCCGCCTCGCAGTTTCTTACCACTGGCGAGCGAATGTCCAGTGTCTTGGAGTCGTTGACAGAGGAGGGTGAGCGGGCGACAGCTGAGACGGCCGCCCTCGGCCAAGATGTTGAGACGATAACCGAAGTCGTCCGTGGCTTTCAGGTGAACCAGGCCATCGTACAGTACGCGGAGGCGAACGATATTGAGCTCGTGGTAATGGGAACGCACGGTCGGCGCGGCGTCGACCACATCATTGGGTCCACTACAGAGCGGACCCTCGCCCAGTCGGAGGTACCAGTCCTCGTTGTGCCCCATGGAGAGTGACTACCGAGCGATGTCAGCGGGCACCGCGCCCGCGAGTTCGCGCAGTCGCTCAGGAGCGATAGCGAACACGGCCTCTGGCGTCCCTGCTGCAGCCCAGACGGTGTCGTGGTCGAACAGTGTCTCGTC
>CAZCXJ010000322.1:0-1311 GCA_964502585.1 uncultured Candidatus Halobonum sp. | reverse complement strand
GGTTCGGCGACAAGGGGGCGGCTATTATCGAGAACAATCAAAAAGCGGCTCGCCTCGGGCAAAAGCACGTCCAGGAGAACTACGACCTCACCGAGGAGTACGAGGTCGAGTGTACAGATGAGGACTACATCCTGCTGAACGGCGATGAGGCTATCGGCATGGGCGCTATCGCCAGTGGCTGTCGGTTCTATGCCGGTTATCCCATCACCCCTGCTACGGATGTCATGGAGTATTTGACCGGGCGAATCGACAAGTTCGGCGGCAAGGTGGTTCAGGCCGAGGACGAACTTTCGGCTATCAACATGGCACTCGGTGCAGCGCGGGCTGGCGCTCGCGCGATGACGGCAACGTCTGGCCCAGGGATCGACCTAATGACGGAGACGTTCGGGCTGGTCGCGACCTCGGAAACGCCGCTCGTCATCGCGGACGTGATGCGCTCCGGGCCATCGACCGGGATGCCGACTAAACAGGAGCAGGGAGACCTCGATATGCTCCTGTACGGCGGCCACGGGGAAATCCCACGGTTCGTTGTCGGTCCCACAACAGTAGCTGAGTGTTTCCATAAGACCATCGAGGCGTTCAACCTCGCAGAAAAGTATCAGACGCCCGTCTATCTCGTCTCGGACCTCGCGCTCGCGGTGACAGAGCAGACCTTCGAGCCCGACGAATTTGACATGGAGGCGGTCGAGATCGACCGCGGTCGCGTCGTCGACGAGGGCGACATCGATGAATGGCAAAACGAGAAGGGACAGTTCAAGCCGCACGCGCTCACCGAGGATGGCGTCTCACCGCGTGCGTTCCCCGGTACCGACGGCGGCGCCCACATGTCGACCGGTCTCGAGCACGACGAGCTCGGACGCCGGACGGAGGAGACGGACATGCGCGTCGAGCAGGTGGACAAACGTAACCGGAAGGTCGAGACCGCCCGCGAACGGGAGAACTGGAGCTACCGGGAGTTCGGCGACCCCGAGTCCGAGAACCTGATTATTTCATGGGGCTCGAACGAGGGTGCGATGCGGGAAGCCATCGATATCCTCGACGACCAAGGCGTCGACGTACGGTTCATCTCCGTGCCGTACCTGTTCCCACGACCGGACCTCACTGCGGAAATCAAGGCCGCCGATGAGACGGTGGTCGTAGAGTGTAACGCGACGGGGCAGTTCGCGGATATCATCGAGCACGACACACTGACGCGTGTTGAGCGCATCAACAAGTACAACGGCGTCCGCTACAAGGCGGATGAACTCGCCGAACGCGTCAAGGAGACGCTCGGCCTTGCCGAGGAGGTAGAAGCATGAGCGACGTTAGGTT
>CAZCXJ010000321.1:0-1326 GCA_964502585.1 uncultured Candidatus Halobonum sp. | reverse complement strand
AAGCGTCTTCCGCGATGTCAGTTGCGGCCCCGACGTACGTCGCTGGCGTCAACGCGCGTAGTTCCTCCCGGACTGCCTCGTCAACATCGAGCGAATCGAACAGCTCACGGAAGTCTTCGAGCGTCGTGTGCTGCCCGCGAGTCAACTCCTTCACTCGCTCGTAGGCCGACTCGTCGCCCTCACGGCGGAGAATCGTCTGAACCGCTTCACCGATGACTTCCGGATTTTCTTCCAGATCCTCGCGCATGACTTGCACGTTCGGCGTCACTTTTTCGAGACCGGTTTCGCACTTCCGGTAACCGATGAGGCAGTGCGCGAGCGCGGCGCCCATATTGCGCTTCACCGTCGAATCCGAGAGATCTCGTTGGAGCCGCGACGTGGTGAGGTAGTCACCAAGGAATACAAGATCGGCGTTGGCCTTCGAAAGGTTCCCTTCGCTGTTCTCGAAGTCGATAGGATTGATTTTGTGGGGCATCGTCGATGATCCTGTCTCTCCCTCTGTGGCCTCCTGCCCCAGGTAGCGCTCACTCACGTACAACCAACAGTCGCGATCGAGGTCCAGAAGGACGTTGTTCGCACTTCGGAGTGCGTCGAAGAGTTCCTGGAGGTCGTCACAGGGGTTCACCTGTGTCGTCGGCTCTACGAACTTGAGGTCGAGCGAGGTAACAAACGACCGTGAGAACGCGCGCCAGTCGATTTCCGGGTAGGCGGCAGTGTGGGCGGCGTAGGTGCCGGACGCTCCTGCGAGCTTGCCGGTCAGCGCGTCGACGGCGCGATCGAGTTTCCCGAGCGACCGGCCAAGCCGGGCCGCGTAAACGGCCATCTCCTTACCGAACGTCGTCGGGGTGGCTGGTTGGCCATGCGTGCGCGCGAGCATCGCCACGTCGGCGTGGTCGTGGGCCAGCGTGACTAGGGAGTTCCTGACCTCGTGAAGAGCGGGGACGAGGATAGTTTCCACTGCTGGCTTTACCAGGAGCCGATGCGCGAGGTTGTTGACATCCTCGCTCGTGAGCGCGAAGTGGACCCACGGCGTCGCGTCGCTGCGATCCAGGTCTTCGAGCCGCTCGCGAATGAAGTATTCGACGGCTTTGACGTCGTGGTTTGTGGCGGCGTAGTCGCGCCATCCCTCCGTTTCGAGTTGCTTGATAATGGCCGCATCCTGGTCGTCGAATCGCTGATGCAGTGCGTGGAGCTCCGGACGCTCGTCATCCGCCAGCGTCAGTGGCGTATCCTCGAGGTCCGCAAGCGCCAAGAGGTACTCTACCTCCACGCGGACGCGGGCACGCATCAGCGCCGCCTCGCTCGCGTACTCGACCAGCGGTTCCG
>CAZCXJ010000320.1:0-1331 GCA_964502585.1 uncultured Candidatus Halobonum sp. | reverse complement strand
GGAACAAAGGTACTCGCGGTTGCGCTCGCCGCGCTCGCGTTGGCAGTCGGCGGCGCGGGTGCCGTGAGCGGCACCGTCCAGGAGGGGACCGGCGACGCGACGGCCAACGACGCGACCGTGGACGCGACCTACACGAACAGTACCGTCACTGTAACCGTCACCAACGCCGGCGAATCCGTCAAGAACGCGACCATCGAGGTTGATGACGAGGAGTATAAAACGGCCGCGAACGGCACCGTCTCCGCCGACATCGAGGCCGAGGACTGTCTCGAAATTGGGGTCGAGACTGAAGCCTTCGAGGCGGAACAGGAGCACCGCCTCTCCGACGGCGACCTGACGCTCCTTGACGAGGAGTATGAGTACGGCGAGGAACTCGAGAACGCCAAGGATGAGGAAACAGACGAATCGGAGGACAGCGAGGACGAGGAAGCTAAAGCGGCACCTGCCGAGGACGAGCCTGAGGACGACGAGGCCGAGGAATCTGAGGACGTTTCGCGATGACGACGACTAGGCGGACGACGAATCCCAGGACGACGACTGTCGCCGTTTCCTCGGTGCTTCGCGTGCGTGAACCAACTCTTAAATTCGCGTAGCTGGTAACCCCGAGCATGCAACACGTGACGATTCCGCAGGACCGCATCGGTGCCCTGATCGGGGAGGGGGGCGCGACGATGCGCGAGATAGAGGACCGCGCGGAGGTGCGGCTCAACATCGATTCGGAGACCGGAAGCGTCGAGATCGAGACGGTCGGCGACCCCGTAGTTGGCCTCAAGGGCCCGGATATCGTGCGCGCCATCGGCCGGGGCTTCGCACCCGAACAGGCGCTGTCGTTGCTTGACGAAGAGATGCGGATGTTCGACCTCGTCGACCTCGACGCGGCGACCCGAAACGAGAACGACCTCCGTCGACAGAAGGGCCGCATCATCGGCGAGAACGGCCGGACTCGGGAACTGATGGAGGAGCTGTCGGGCGCGGAGGTGGTCGTCTACGGGTCGACGGTCGGTATTATCGGTGGTCCCGAGGAGGTGGAGACCGTCCGCTCGGCCGTGGAGATGATCGTTGACGGCGCGCCCCATGGCGCCGTCTACTCGTTCCTCGAGCGGAAGCACAATGAGATGCAGTCGACGGAGATCGCCTACCACGAATTCTCCGGGGACGACATCGATATCGAGCAGGGTGCCCCCGAGGACGTGCCGGAGATGGATCTTGAGGAAGACCCGCTGGACGACGTCCGCTGACACCTATTTAAACACCTGCTTGTCACGCTCTCCCACGATACACGGTAGCCTGCCCTGTGGTGGTTTGCTGTGTAGTTCCGGCAGCTTTATATA
>CAZCXJ010000319.1:0-1332 GCA_964502585.1 uncultured Candidatus Halobonum sp. | reverse complement strand
CACGGCGGACGACGGACATCTCATTGTCCATTTTCACCCGAATCATGGAAGCCAACGGGGCAACGATGGCACAGCTCGTTGAGGAGACCGGGAACGCGAAGAGCAGCGTGTACAATCACCTCCAGACGCTTCGTGACCATGGGTTGGTCGCCAAGGATGGCGAGACATACCACGTCGGTGTCCGGACGCTGGCATACGCGGAACGGGCCCGCAACAGGAAAGCGGAGTACGCCGTCGTCCGCGATGCCGTCGACGACCTCGTCGAACAGGCTGGTGACGAAGCCGGATTCGCGGTCGAGGAGAACGACCGAGCGGTGTTGCTGTACAACGCCGCGAACGTAGGGGACTCGACTTTTCGGCCGGGGGAAATCGGATCGATGCACGCGACAGCCGCGGGAAAGGCGATGCTAGCGACCTTCGACGACGAACGCGTCGAGGAGATCATCGACACCCACGGTCACGCCGCACCGACCGAGTACACGATCACTGATAGGGACGCGTTGCGTGAGGAAATCGCGTCGATTCGGGAGCAGGGGTACTCCGTCGTCGATCAGGAGTTCGTTAAGGGAATGCGGTCGATCGGTGTCGCGGTCTGTTATCCCGATGGGCGTCTGCTCGGTGCGCTTCACATCTCGGCGCCGGCATACCGCGAGAGCCTATCGGTCTTCCGTGACGATGTTGCGGACACGATCACGGCCGCGGCCGCGGACCTCGAGCGGGCGATCGTCGATGAACCAAGACCGCAGTAGGGGTCCGCCCTCGGCTCCGCCAGTCGCTATGTCCTCACCCGGGGCACGCGCAGGTCGGCGACTTGCCATGGAGACCAGAGTATGTATCGTACATCCTAACAGAACCGTTTTATTGTCCCTTGCCATCTGCTCACGCCCGGGATAACGGGAGGTAGAGCGTTTCTGACGGATAGCGTCGTGCTAAAGGATATCGTAGAACTGTGCACACATCATCGGCGGTCACAAGATCGTCCCAAAAGCGGTGCGACCCGCTGACGTCCAACAGAAGCGACATCCAGCCATCGCATCCGGGTTCAAAACGGCACGAATTAGCCCGAATTGAGCGAAGAATTCCGAGTCGCA
This sequence comes from uncultured Candidatus Halobonum sp., assembly GCA_964502585.1. Classification (GTDB taxonomy): domain Archaea; phylum Halobacteriota; class Halobacteria; order Halobacteriales; family Haloferacaceae; genus CAZCXJ01. The sequence continues at coordinate 241 of CAZCXJ010000319.1, read as the reverse complement.
ATTTAAGATCGAAGGCTAACACAAGTAATACTGTTATCGCAAACGATTCCTCTGGAGCTTGTCCTGGGTACGATACTCCCTGCCGGTGAGATGGTCGTACCGCTCCTGTGCCTGCTTTCGGATTAGCGTGGACATCTTGTAGTCGACATGTTCTCATGAGTCTCCAATCAATACGTCGCAGGTGGCACCCACCGGATGCCGAGATCGAGTCGATACGTCAGCGAGTTCATCACACTTCACG
>CAZCXJ010000318.1:0-1339 GCA_964502585.1 uncultured Candidatus Halobonum sp. | reverse complement strand
AAGCGCTTCCCCGTCGCCGGGCGCAGTGACGCGGATGCGGACGGGATCGTCCGAGACGAGTTCGTGCTCGTAGTCCATCAGATGGGCCCAGAGCCGTGCACACGCTTCTGGGCTGTCGAGCTCGTAGGTTCCGTCGATGCCCTGTTCGTCGCGGAAAGCGACGACTGTCGGGTGGTCGTGAAGTACGCCCTCTACGGGAAACGACGACGCGTGTTTGCAGACTGAACAGACGTAATCGACGCGGACTTCGTCCCGTGTGCCGCAGTTCGAGCAGACCTCACCCGGCTGTGTGTCGTGGGACGTACAGATATCGAGTGTCTCCTCGACCGGCCCGGAACACTCCGGACAGACCCCCTTGACGAGCAGCACGGACTCCTGGAGGAACTCGGTGGACCCAGCCAGAAACACCTCCTCCGGGGTCCGGTTCTCCAGTCCAGCAGGATCGAAGTCGACAGCCATGACCGTTCCGTGCGGGGCCTGGAAGGATGACTCCGGACCGATGTTGCCCTCGCACGACGGACAGATATTGTACAGCTGTTCGTCCTCGTAACTGATCTCGACCTGGGCGCCACATCGGTGGCACACCCGGGGAATCTCGGTTGGGTCGAGCGTCTGTTCGTCCAGTCCGGTCCCGGCGATGACCGCCTGGACCAGCTTCAGACCGGCGTTCTTGAGCCGGTACCCGTCCTCGTCCTCCGCGACGAAGTGGCCGGTGAGCTGTTTGAGGTGGTAGTTGAAGTTCCCCGTGTCGTCGTACCCCACCTGGTCGTACAGTGTCGAGAACGGAACCGGGTCGTCCGACCCGAGGGGTTCGTACGCCTCCCAGAGCGCCAACAGGATGGCCAGCCGCGTCTCGTTGCCGAGGAGCTTGAACGCTTCGACGGCGTGGGGACCGGCGGCACCGGCGGCCGCCTCGAGCGGGGACTCCGCGGAGTTCGTTCCTTCCATGTGGATAGATACCACGCGACAGAATAAACAATCCGGGGGAGAGTCGTCTGGGACCGACTTGCTACCCCCGCGGTTCGATATTGACGCTGTGCTGGAAAACGTTCTCGGGGTCGTACTCGGCTTTCACCGCGGCGAGTCGCTCGTAGTTCGTCCCGTACACCTGCTCGGCCCAGTTCTCCCAGTCGCACTCCTCGACGCCGGTGAACCCGGCGTAGGCACCTTCGGCGCCCGTCGCGCGCAACCGGCGTTCGGTTTCCCGGGCCCACTCCAGGTTCGCGGGTGTGTCGTGGTCCTCCCAGTTGGCCTCGATGGTGATCATGTGGCGCTTGTGGTCCCACCGAAAGGCAGCGTCCGGGCCGTGCCCGAGGTTCCCACCCATCGGCCAGACTGC
>CAZCXJ010000317.1:0-1341 GCA_964502585.1 uncultured Candidatus Halobonum sp. | reverse complement strand
GTTTTGATTTCGACCGCGGGCCAGTGAGTGAGCCGCGGCCACCGCAATTCGAGGTGCCGAACGGGAAGCGTACAAGTATTGAGGGGCTCGTTGCGGTTTACGAGCATTTTCGTCCCACTCACCACGGTCCCGGACCGTTTGGAACATTGTCCGGTTGCCTGGAATCGACGATATCCATCGCGATTACGTCAGTTGGTCCCGGAGCCGGCATATGAGCGCTGTGCCCGTACCGATGCGTAATCACGCGCGATGTAGAAATCGGTCCGTCCCGCTTCTGGAACAAACCCACACTACGCCGTCGCGAACTCGGTAACGGACGGTCGTCCCGACGCGGTCGAACTATCTGTCGTCCCTCGATGGCGACTCAGTGTCGACCCGCTAATCGCCGTCGATGCGCATATTACGACCTATACAACTGCCCCAGACCCCGAACAGACACCGCCGGCCGTGGTGTGCGGGCCGCCGTTGCTCACAGAAACGTAGTCCCACCGATGGCCCACAGCGCAGCGTTCTGGAGAGCAGCGTATATGATAGTCGCCCGCCAACCGGAATCGATCTCAAGGACAGTGATAACGACTATAGACGCCACGAGCGCGCCGAGGCTCGCCGGGAGCGGATGAGCGAACCCGAGCGAGGTGAGTTGGGTCCATTGGAAGATGACCCAGATGGTGAATGGGATTTCAACGGCGGCGAACAGCACGGGCCAGGTAACGGTCGGCAGGTCCTCGAGTCGGTTTCGCATTTCGCTTTGCCCGTTCGCACCGGTGAGCCGCGCGCCGAACCTGAGCACGGGCCCGCTGACAAACGCCGTAGTGACAACGAACGCCACAAAGAAGCCGATGAGCGACCACGGCATGATCGGAAGCGTGACCAGTCCAAGGGCAGCCGCCGAGATCGAGAGGAACACGAACCGCTGTGGGGCCGCCGTCACCCGGTACACCGGGCCAGAGGAGCCACCGGGATCCTGGGCAGCCAGTAGGACGCGTGCATCACTGCCCCACGAGTACCAGGCGACGGCAGGATCAGGCGCGTAGACTGGCGTCGGTTCATTTTCGTTACCCGACAGGCGTGCAACCGCGCCCGTACGTCCCTCCTCGTCGAGATAAAACGCATCTTCGTCCGTCGGGCCGCCAGGGACTGTCCAGGTTACCATCCAGCGGTCGCCGCTCGCGCCCATACCGGTTTCGCCACCGAACTGTGTCACCCGCTGCGGTCCGGTGCCGGTACCGTCTGCGGCCACCGTTCCAGTCCGTACCTCGCCGACGTCGGTCCAGACGACTCGGACAGCCGAGCGGTCGCGCGCGCTCGACATGAACGGCACATCACGCGTACTGCCGCCGA
>CAZCXJ010000316.1:0-1348 GCA_964502585.1 uncultured Candidatus Halobonum sp. | reverse complement strand
ACGCGGAACTTCCTCGCCGTCGGCCGTCTCTTGAGTGATATCCTCAACGTGGATGACGGCGTCGCGGAGGTCAACCGTGATGACCTCACCTTTCTCGCCAGCGTAGTCGCCACGCTGGACCTCAACGACGTCGCCGGCGTTGACGCGCACACTTCGCTGGCCGTACTCCTCTCGCAGTTGCTCCGAGAGGTGTGCGCGGACCTGGCGCTGCTTCTCGTGCAGCGGGGCGCGCTCCGTGCGGTTACGCTGTTTGCGTGGTTGTTCACTCATACTATCATCGTCGCCGTACTGGCGATACTACCGAACCGCTCTGCCACTTCACGCGCGATAGGTCCCTTGATTTCGGTCCCGCGCGGATCCTCGTTCTCGTCGACGACGACCGCCGCGTTATCCTCGAATTTCAGTCGCGTGCCGTCCGGCCGGCGAATCGGCTTCCGCTGCCGCACGATGACTGCCTCAAGGACCTGTCGGCGCATCTCCGGGGTACCCTTGGTGACCGAAACGGTCACCTTGTCACCCAGTCCGGCCTTCGGATGCCGGTTCTTCGTGCCCGAGTAGCCGGACACGGAGATGACCTTCAGTTCGCGAGCGCCCGTGTTGTCCGCACATGTCACCAACGACCCCTTTTCAAGCCCCTGAGTGACATCGGCGTTGAGCGCCTCCATCAGTCGTCCACCTCGGTTACTTCGACCACGACGTGACTCTTCGTCTTCGAGAGCGGTCGTGTCTCCGCGATACGGACCGTGTCACCAACCGAGAGGTCGATGCACTCTGGATGGTGTGCGGGAACCCGCGACCGGCGTTTCATCAGCCGATCGTACTTCGGGACCCGAACGTCGTACTCTCGCTCGACGACAACGGTCTTTGCCATGTCGGTAGAGGCGACCTCTCCCTCGAACGTTCCGCCACGCACGCTCAGTGTGCCGTGGAACGGACAGTTCGGGTCAGAGCAGGCCTCCTCCGGTTCCGATACGTTCAGTCCTAGCGCCATTTGTTGTCTCCTGTCGTCTCGGTGCGTCGGGCTGGATCCGCGACCAGCCGCGCGCCTTCCACAATGACGACGTCGCCGTCGGGAAGGGTAAACGAGAAGGTCGCGGTCGCCTTCGGCACCTGCTTATTGCTCGCCGGACCCTCCCGTACCACGAGCGTGTTATGCGTCTCATCAATGACTTCGCCGGCGATGCCGACGTAGTCGTCGCTGGACGCATCGATGACCTCCACATGGAGGCCGGCGAGCTCGTGTCGGGGAAGGGTTTCGGGATTCATTCCTCGTCCTCGAAGTCGCCTTGCTCACGCTGAATCGTTTTGATTCGCGCGATGGTTCGGCGCAACTCCTTGATTCGCCCCG
>CAZCXJ010000315.1:0-1352 GCA_964502585.1 uncultured Candidatus Halobonum sp. | reverse complement strand
TCAGCGTCGCCTCCGGGTCGTAGGCACCGGCCGGCCAGTGAACGTACAGCAAGTCGACGTAGTCAGTCCCGAGTTTGTCCAGTGACGCTTCCGTGGAGGAGATGCCGTCCTCGGGCGAGAGTCGGTCGATCCATACCTTCTTGGCGAAGAACACGTCCTCGCGGGATACGTCGGCACGCGCGATACCGCGGCCGACGGCCTCCTCGTTGCGATACGCCTGCGCAGTGTCGATATGTCGGTAACCCATCTCCAGGGCGGTTTCGACTGAGGCGGTACACTGCTGTGGGTCGTCGTTCTGCCAGGTTCCAAGACCTAAGGCGGGCATCCCGGAAAAGCTCGGAGCGGCGTCGCTACGCTGTTGATGACTCATCGGTCACAGGGATGCCGGCGCGAGTGAAAACCCCCCCGCATCGCCGGCGGCGTTCACCGGAACCTACACGCCACGATAGACGGGCGGACCGAAGCTACTGAAAGCCCCGGATTGGCTGTGCCTCGGTCGACTCATCTCCTCCTTCCTGTATCTGCTGGGCGAGCCGCTCTCGGGCCTGTCGTATCTCCTCGGCCTGCTCAACGAGCGACTCCGTCTCCACCTCGACATCGGCGACCGGTTCCACACCATGGACTAGGATGGCGCGGGCGGCTTCGGGATCGGGAAACTTCGCCTCCGTCTGGACGACGAAGCCGATAGCGTCCAGATTCTGTCGGCTCGCCTCGTAAATGAGCGCACCGGTCGGGCCGGATACTAACCCGGATTCGCGAGGGGGGACGATACCGGCCTCGGCGAGCCGTGGCTCCGCGTCGCCGGTGGCGATACCGTACAGTTCGGGCGTGCCACTCTTTTCTTCCGGCAGACCGGAGAGGTACAGTGGGAAGACGTCGTGACTCTCGAGGAATCCAGTGACGCAGGCGGCGAACTCCGGGGCCGACGATGGGGAGATTGGGACATCGCTCTGGAGGACCAGTAGGTCTTGGTCCTCGTTGGCGTACAGCCGGACAGGCGGCATCGTCATGGAATCATCACCGTGATAAACGGCGACGTTTGGGATGCCGTCACAATGAATGCCTGCGACGTACTCCATCTCGAATTCCTTGACGAGATGGTCGGCAGCGATCTTCCCGACGAGACCTGCGCCGGGTAACCCCTCAACGAGCGTCGGTGACTCCACTGCGAGGTCACGCTCCAGCTGGACGTGTGCCATACGCCAGCCATCTTGCGCCGGCACAATAAGACTACAGCCGGATGTCGGCTGGAGTGCACCGCGATCCTGGGCCGGAAAGTTCACGTGTGGTCGCGGCAACGTGGCGAACGAATGGCCGCGGGAACCGAGTCCGACGACGGTGGGGGCGTCCTC
>CAZCXJ010000314.1:0-1353 GCA_964502585.1 uncultured Candidatus Halobonum sp. | reverse complement strand
TCACAGCATGAGTTGCTCGATCGAGTCCTCTACGAGTGATGCATCGATCTGAAGCAGGTTGGCCGTCTCCATATACAACCCATCATCCACGTGATCCCGCAACTGGTCAAGGTCGGAGTCGGAGACCCAGGAGCGCACAGCCGACCGCATCTCCTCGTACTCACTGACGTACCACAGCAGGGCGTGGAGATCGGCCACGTCCTTCACCCGCTTCTGATCCCGGTCCCGGTCCGGGATGGACCGGATCTTCATCGCCGCCAGCAGCTAAGCATCGACAACCTGCACCTCTGCCGGGATATCCCACGACTGGAACCGTGTGAGCGGCTGCGCCGCACCGTCCGTGAACACATGCGTTAGCAACGGCTCCGCCGGCGGCCGGAACCCGAACACGGCGTGGGACGTGGCAAGCTCGTCCGTGTCCGGGATCATGTCCAGGTACAGGTCGAACACCTGATGGGACGGCAGTGACTGCGCCTCCTCCGCAGTCAGCGTCTCCCCGGTATCCCTGTTGAAGTGCCGGACGAACCGGAAGCTGAGCGGGATGTACCCCGCGTCCATCACCCGCTGTACCGATTGTCCGACCGGTGCTGCCTCCAGTTCGTCCCGCTCCAATCCGGGTCCACGTGGAACCCGAGGTCAACATCGCGGGAGCCGATGTACTCGCGGCCGTACGCGTCTCGGAACCCGTCGTTGACGTGGAGATGGACCGCCCACCCACCGAGCAGGCAGGCCGGCGGCTCAACCGTCTGACAGAGCGGCCGCAGTTCCTCCTCGGAGATACCGGTGATCTCGTCGGCGTAGTACTGGCGGACCATGCTACGTCCCTCCACCGTGGAACGAATCGAGCAGCTTGTCAGCCGCCTCCTCGCACGGCCCGCCTTCCTCAAGCAGATCCACGATGAGCTGCGGGGTCGACACGACCGAGTGGCTGTAACGCCGCGCCATCTGGTAGAACACGTGGTCGTCTATCACCCTGACCCGGGTGTTTCCGCCGCCGAGCAATCCCTTGTCTTCGATGATGTCCGTCCATTCCTCCGCCTGCTCCGGCCGGATGTAGAAGTCGGTTGTGGACGGGAACAGGAACCCCTGCACCAGGTTCTCGGCCTGGTACGTCGTGAGCGCGTAGCCCAGGTTGGTCTCCTGCAGGAGGTCCATGGGCTGCTGGAGCGAGACGGACAGCTGGTTCGGCGTGACCCGTATGTCCTGCCACTCCTCGTACAACGCCCGCGGCTGCAGGACGGTCGTGTCCTCGATCAGTCCCTCCTCCGCAAGCTGCTTCGTGTACTCAAGCACCCAGGGCTCTGACGCGTCCACCTCCTTGGCGATCCGGTACTTGCTCAAGTCACCATCCGG
>CAZCXJ010000313.1:0-1376 GCA_964502585.1 uncultured Candidatus Halobonum sp. | reverse complement strand
GGGGGGCGTCTGGTTTTACGGACGATCATCGCGTACGGGACCGTATGGTGCTCGACACAGGCAAGGTGGGGACGACGGTGTCGCCCGACGAGGCGTTTTCCGTCCTGGGCAACGAGACGCGCATCAGCATCATCCGTGGCCTCGCCGACGCCGACGGTCCCCTGTCCTTCACCGAGTTGCGCAACCACGTGGGGCTGGCCCGGGGCCGGCAATTCAATTACCACCTCGACAAACTGGTCGGGCACTTCGTGACGAAGACCGACGAGGGCTACTCGCTGGCCCCGCCAGGCGAGCGCATCGTCGAGGCCATCCTCTCGGGGGTCGTAACCCAGGATCCGGTCGAGGAATGGGCGATTCGCGAGCAGCAGTGCTACCATTGTGAGGCTCCGATCGCGCTCGCGTACGACGGGCATCTGGCCGCTGTCTGTACCGAGTGTCAGGGCAACCACTCGATTCCGGCTCCGGATGTCGACGGACACGCCGGACTCGACGGCGAGTCCGACGCCGTCGGGTTGCTCAGGGGCTTCGAACTCCCGCCCGCCGGGATCCAGGAGAGATCCGCGGGCGAACTCCTCCGGGCGGGCAACGCGTGGGCAAACCTCGAAGTGATCGCGAACAGGGTCGACGTGTGTCCGCGGTGCTCGGCCCCTGTCGACTCGTCACTCCGGGTCTGTGATCGCCACGATGAGGCGGAGAAGATCTGTCCGTCGTGTGACAATCGGTACGCGGTCAACCACGTCCACGAGTGCTCGAACTGCAACTACGCCCGGATGAGACAGTTCGGGTGGATGCTCCTCGCCGAGACGGAGGTGCTGGATTTCTTCACCGATCACGGGATCAACCCGATCGCCCCGGAGTCACCGATGGCGATGCGAGCCGTTTTGGATAGGTACGCAGAGGAGGTCGTTTCCACCGACCCGTTCAGGGGTCGATTCACGTTCGCGATCGCCGACGACGCGATCACTCTCACGGTGGATGAGAACCTGACCGTCGTGGAGACGACCAGACGGAAATCTCATAGTCCGGATCGGTGACCGTCACCCTGGTGATCGCACGACCCGGCTGACCGGTCCCGGAGGAGGTGACCCGAAGCGAACAAAATCGGAGGACGCGGCGTCAGCGAGGTCACCGCCGCAGTGCCTGTTCGATCTCGAACACCTCACCTGACTGACTATAAAAGAATGTGGCAAACGGTTAACATGCCTGCCATGGTATGGTACTCTCCACCACGAGGAGGCACCCGACGAAGAAGTACCACACGAGGAAGTGAGACACGAGTGCCGAGAACCGATAGCCAACTGATCACGGCCGACGAGCGAAACCAAACCAATGCAACTGCCAGACAACGCGGACCGGCGAACAGTCCTGAAACTACT
>CAZCXJ010000312.1:0-1390 GCA_964502585.1 uncultured Candidatus Halobonum sp. | reverse complement strand
GCCGCAAGCAGATCCCCGTCCGTATCGAACACAGGTGGCTCCTCATCGATGTCATCCAATCCGAACGGCCCTCGGCACTGCTGCTGCGTACGCGGTCGTAACGTTCTCACTCGTCATGTTGTCTGGCGAAGGCATGACGTCCACCGCACGCGACCCGACTCGCGCGCTAGCCTCACCGAACTTGCTATATCTATTTGCTCTCGGGTTTGCCGGTAGTGGCCTCGCCTACTGGAGCCTGAACCACTGGCGGGAATTCGCCGGTGGTGGCAGCTCCGGACAACGCAAGGGGCGGGGAGGCGGGGGTAGCCATCGGATCCGTCAGACACCTGTCCGACAGACGGCGCGAGGTTTTTGATGACGCGCGGACCACCTTCCCACATGACCCGATACCGGACGAGCAACCGGGTAGTGGTGGCGCGGCTGGGGGCGGCCGTCGCGGTGTGCACGCTGGCGCTGACCGCGAGTTTCGTCGGACTCGTGGCCATCGTGTCGGGGAGCGCGACCGGGTTGGCTAACCGATTCCCGTGGTACGCGCTGTTCGCGGCGGCTGTGTTCGTCGCGGGAGTGGTCACACTGGAGACAGGCGGAAAAGATGGACGGAAAGTCTTGGCCGGATCGACAACAGTCGCGATCGGTGGGTTCCTGCTGGCGGCGCTAGCCGTCGAGGGCGTGCTGTTCGGGCTCTCGGGGGCGGACCTCGGCTCACATCTGCTAGCGTACCTCGTCGCCGCCGCGCTCATTTCTACCGGTTTGGGCTACTGGGCGCTCAACCACTGGCGAGAGTTCGCGCGCGGCCGCTTCAGTCGACCCTGACGCTGGCCACGACTTTTTAATTGGGTTGGTGGATCCCGAGGCGCGCTGTGCTACGGTCGCGTGTAAAGAAAGCAGTGAATTGACGAGCGCGAACGCGGGAAGCAGCGTGACACCAACGAGCGGCTGATTATTGAGTTCGGCGCCGGCGGACGCGACGAACGGAAACCCCTGCGCGCGACCGACCACGGCGATAGCAACGAGCCGGGGCACCGACAGTTCCGTCAACCCAATCACGAAGAAGATGGCGTCGTCTAACAGTCCGGACACCAGATACAGGAGGAAAACCTCCCTGTGATGTCACCATCACGGATGCCGTCAAATTGGGCCAGCGTCTCTGGGATGGCTACGCGCCGAACCAAATACGGGCGCCTCGGCTACCCAAATAGAGGGTACGTGAAAAATAGTAGCCAACTGGGAGACCGCAGCAAGTGGGGGGACCACTGTCCTAAGTCACCGAAGCACGTTCCGCTAGTCACGCCAGGGGACGAAGGCGGCCGCAGCGGTAGGATGATTCGTGGGATTAAGCGTCTTCCGCGATGTCAGTTGCGGCCCCGACGTACGTCGCTGGCGTCAACGC
>CAZCXJ010000311.1:0-1391 GCA_964502585.1 uncultured Candidatus Halobonum sp. | reverse complement strand
CTCCTTGAGGACAAAATCTTTCCGAAGGATCGGCACATCGACAGCTGTCCGGACCTGCTTGAGTGCGTCTATCGACCCGCCGAAGTGCTCCGGCTCGGTCAGCACTGATAATGCGGCCGCCCCGCCCGCAACCATTTCTTTTGCCAGTTTGACAGGGTTTTCGTCTCGCTCGCCGTCGGTTGTCGGCGAGGTAGGTTTCAGTTCGGCGATGACCGGTACGCGCCCCTCCTGCTCAGCGCGTGCGAACGCCTTGGGAAGTGAGCGCGCCTCCACCGCGACCTGCCCCTGGTTGCCACCGCGCTCGCGAGCCGTTGCGAGGATGGACCGTACCTCTGGCGCGAGGCCTGACTCATCTACGGTTCCGCTAGTGTCCATTCTTGTTCATCAAAGGACTGATTTGCACATAAGGGTTGCGACCGTTCCGCGGTGCCAGACGTGGTCGGCTGACAGGTGGTTCTTGCTTGCGGGCAGCTGCTCCAACTGGGGTTTGGGGGCTCCCCAGGCAGACTGTAATGTCCCGCCAGTCTTTTGTCGACGACCACCGCACCGCCACCTCATGACGACCGACGACCTGCATGTGGTAGCTCTCTGTGGCAGCCTGGCTGAACAGAGCGCCACGCGGTTTTGTCTCGAGCATGCACTGGAAGCGGCCGAACGCGTTGGCGCCACGACCGACCTCGTGGATCTGCGTGACGTCGAGGTGCCAGTGTTTGACTCCGACATCGATGCCGATCAGGCGGGGGACGCTGCCGACCTCGTCGCGCGGGTCGGACAAGCGGATGCAGTCATCTTGGGGACGCCGATGTATCACGGCTCCTACTCCTCACCGCTGAAAACCGCACTCGATTACTGCGGGTTTGATGAGTTTGAGAATAAGACGGTGGGTCTGCTGGCCGTCGCTGGCGGGAGCTTCCCTATCACTGCGTTGGACCACCTACGGTCCGTGCTCCGGGCGTTGGATGCATGGGTCCTGCCGTTCCAAGCAGCCGTCCCGCGCTCGTCGTCAGCCGTTGACCTCGAGGCAGGCGAATTCACTGACGAGAATTATGCCGACCGGATCGCCACGCTTGGTCGACGAGTGGTCCAGTATGCGAACATCGAACCCGACCCGACGAGCTTCGAAGGCGAACAGAACATCGGGGCAGATAATAAATAACCCACAGCAGCAACGAACCGAAGCTCCCAGCGCTGGGGCGTGCGAAGATTACTAGAATTGAGGCGAGAATGCCCCTTTCTCAAGGAGCGAACGGTATAAACCGCGAGCGAGTAGGCTGAGGTAGTTCACAGCAGGTACTTGTCTTTGTCCTCGCTGAGGTCAACGAAGGAATCGGCCGCGTCCCGAAGTTCCTCGGCCGTGGACTCGCCGAACCCAAACACCTCAACACGCGCGC
>CAZCXJ010000310.1:0-1403 GCA_964502585.1 uncultured Candidatus Halobonum sp. | reverse complement strand
GGTCGAATACTCGCTCGACGGCCAGCGACGCAAATCCCGTCGGGTAGGGTACCGCGCGACGAACTTTCATAACGTACGCCCGCACCGCATCGCCCGCCCGGGCAGGGAATACGAGATTCCCAGTCTGGGAGATGAACACCGCGCCGGTGAGGAATCCGAGAGACTCGTGATAGCCGAGTTCGTCGAGGATATCCTGGTAGCGCGCCCCGCGGAGTGGCCACGAGATGGCGTAGATACCGGCCGCGATGGCGACCAGCCGGTAGTCGGCCCCTTCGAGGGCTGCGAGTACCTGGGCGGGGTCTAGGTAGATGGTCATCAACGCGAGTGCGACGAGCACGAGCAGGGTGCCGGCCGCGAGCGTCACCCGTCGTGTAATCCGAGGTTGGACGAACTCCTGATATGCCAGACGGAGTACTTGACTGCCCATTCCGAGCACGTCGCGTACGAGGTCGACCTTGGTATCGCCCTTCGGTGTCCATCCGACCGGGAACTCTTTGACCTGGTAGCCACGCCGCTGGGCGAGCACCAGCACCTCCGTATCCCAAAACCAGTGGTTGTCCTCCACCTCATCCAGTAGGTCGAACAGTGTCTCGCGGTCGAACGCCTTGAACCCGCACTGGTGGTCACGGAGGTCGGAGCGGAGCAGGAACCGGACAAGGGTGTTGTACCCGGTTGACGCTACGCCCCGCTCCGGCTCCCGGTCTTGTTTCTCGCCGGGAATGCGCCGGGAGCCGGTAGCAACGTCGTAGTTCTCGGAGCGAACGCTCTCGACGAGTTCCTCGAGATGGGCCATGTCCGTCGCGAGGTCGGTATCGAAATACACGAGGGTCTCGCCCCTGCTCTCACGGAAGGCCCGCTCCAGTGCGCCGCCCCGACCGAGTCGCTCGTCACTGTGAACGTGCCGGACCCGGTCATCTTCGCGGGCGAGTTGGTCGGCGATCGCTGGTGTACGATCCTCACAGCCGTCTTCAGCGATGATGACCTCGAACGCATCAGCTGGCAAAAAGGAGGCGAGCGTGTCGAGGGTAACTTCGACCGTCCGCTCGATGGTGTCCTCCTCGTTGTATGCGGGAAGGACGACGCTCACCTCCACGTCGCTCATACCCGGGGTTGCCGGCCGGCCGGAATGAACCTTCTGTCTGGTGGCGTGTGGGGGCGAAGTCCCAGCAGCTGTGACCGGTCACAATCGGCGGGGCACGACTCGATTTAGTTATCCTGTAGATGTCCCTGTCTGTTCAGGTATGTCGGCCGCCCCAACGTTATCCCGGAACCGACGGATACTCCCGGGTGCACGGCACAGAATCTGGCATGAGCGACATCGACGTGAAGGCCGTCGACAGCCTTGACACGGCGGTCGACGCGCCGCGGTACGTTCTCTATGGCGGAAAAGGCGGGGTCGGGAA
>CAZCXJ010000309.1:0-1404 GCA_964502585.1 uncultured Candidatus Halobonum sp. | reverse complement strand
TCGGCCGCTATCCGGGGTTAGTCTCGGTCGCGGGTGTCACGCCGTGCCGCGTGCTCGGCCTCGTGACGCTCCATCGTGTGGCGATCGAGTGCGTGCCGTCCATCTGAACGACCCGGTGGACGACGGGGTGCTGGACGCGCAGCACGGCGCCCCGACCGGCCTGCAGGCGGTCGTGGACATCTGCCGGCAGCACGATGCGGCGATCATCTTGGAGCCGGGTGGGAATAACGGAGCCCACGAGATCGAGGCCGTGCTGGACTGGGTGTCCGACGCGATGTAGCGGTCCCGTTGTCGCAGTTCTGTGGTACGACGGATGTGACGGTCAGCGTTCGATGGCACCACACCCACACCCGGGAATCCGACAGGCGGATGCGGCGCATTTGTTCCAACTCGCGTCGCCGATCGTGGGATGGTGGCTTGATGTCGGCACAGAGACAGGCCTCGACAAGGCCACGGCGGAGTTTGTTGCTGCAGCGGTTCGTGACGCCAGGGGATCGTCCGTCGGGCCGGAGGTTCTACGAGTTCGCCGTGGAGCCGTAACAGCCGGCGTGCAATCCCCCACGATCGCGTCGAGAACCGCTTATTCAGTGCTCCGGGATCACGCCGCGTCGTTCCAGCACCGAGTCGCTGATGTGGTGGGTGAAGGCCGATGACCGTGGACGGGCGGGCGTCTCTTACGCTTGCGTCTCGAGGAAATACTCGTTAAACAGGTTGCCGACGAGTTGTTCAACTTCCTCACGGATTTCTCGAACTGTCTCAATGTCCTTACCGTGGGGATCTTCTAAGTCCCAATCACGGACTTCAACATCCGCATCTACTTCCAGCGTCGAACAGCCCATCGTTATCACAACGTCACACGCGTTCAGTTCCTCCGTCGAAATCCGTCGAGGCTCTTGGAGAGCAATGTCGATATCGACGTCCTGCATCACCTCCAGAACTTCGGGGTGAACGTCATCCGCTGGATCTGTTCCACCTGTGAGAATCTCCACTTCGTCCGCCAATCCTCGACGGTGTCGCTCCCGGTTGGCGAACGCGGCTGACATTTGACTTCGCCCCGCGTTTTGAACACAGACGAATCCGAATTTCGTGCGGTCGCTCATACGCCACAGTCCTCTCCATGCGTGAATAGCTCTTACTAAGTGGCCTACTGTACGGTATATAGACGGGAGGTACCGCTGCTGGAAGCCGAGCTTCGGGGACTGGGCCCGTAGTTGACCTCCTCCCACCCCTGGGGGGTGGGATTCCCCGCGCGGTGGGCAATCCCGGTGATTGCCGGCACCCGGAGGCAACGTTCCCACGCAGAGCGTGGTACTCCGGTTTGCGGGGTCCGCTTCGGCCCCTCGCGGGGGGTGGTGTGCTTGCCCTGTCGGGGTATCCGCTCGCGGCAACCCCGCATCGTCTTCT
>CAZCXJ010000308.1:0-1413 GCA_964502585.1 uncultured Candidatus Halobonum sp. | reverse complement strand
GAATCCGAACTCCTCGTCTTCGAAGGGCCGGACCACGACGGTCTCCAGATCCCGAAGGGAACGGTCGAACCGGGCGAAACGCCGCGTGAGGCCGTGTGCCGAGAGGTCATCGAGGAGAGCGGACTGGCAACCTTTGGGGACCTCCAGCACCTGTGCAGCGACGTGTGGACACGGCGGGAGTCGCCCCCGCGGCGGTACGTACGGAACTTCTTCCACGCATCGGCCTATGAGCCACGCGACGCGTGGACCCACACCGTCACCGGGACGGGCACGGAACGCGGCAAAGAGTTCGAGTTCTCTTGGGTTGACCTCGCGACGGACGCCACCTTCGCGCTCGATCTTGACGACTATCTCCACGCCCTGCCAGAGGTAGCCACCGAGTACGCGGCAGCCGGCGTCGCTATCGACCGAGCACGTCCCCACATCTGACCGGCGGCTCCACAGCCCTCACCCATCCGATTCAGCGAAGCGGTCCTGCCGTCCATGGCTGGTGTAGGTGACGGGGTGTACGGTACCCGTTTCGCCAATGTGTGGTTGTATATAATCGTTGTGAGTACTTGCGTGAACGGGGACATCGCTACTCTCGATTGTTATTGAGTTGCCGAGTGAACAGCGTCTTGAGAACGACGACGAGGCTGTTCGTTTGGCCACCCCCCAGATGGCGGTTTCGTCACGCGGCTCGGGCGGGTGCTCACCGTCTCCGTCGACGAGGACACTCACCAGTGTCTTCTCCTGGTCCACCATGAGGAGGCGACCGGCAGGGGTGTCCGACCAGTCCCACAGCGACTCGAACAGTTGCGCGTCGGGGACTGCTTGTTCGAGGCGATCCTCGGCGGCGCGGGACATCCCCGCGAGTCGGATCGACACTTCGCGGTCGCCCGCGTTCGAGAGGCTGTCGGCGATCCGTTCAGTAAGAACTTCCTCGGCAGTCATGTAGACGACCTCATCGTCAGCCGTCGAGACGAAATCGATCACGCGTTCAGTCTACAGTATCACGGCCAGTCACCGTCCAAACGCCCCGCTGCTCGGTGGTTTGGGTCGCTGGTGCAAGGGTATCCAGCGCGTCTGTCAGGGCGGTCACACGGTGTTTATACCTCTGTTCGAAGTGCCGACCGGTCGTTTCGGCGGAAATCACCCAGTATCGCTTGGGTTTCGACTGATGTACGTCGACCAGGCCGTGATCATGGAGTTCATCAGCCGCATCGTCGACACGGGTTCTGGGGACATCGGCGACCTCACTCACCTCTTGGGCGGTCCCTTCCCCGAGGCTGACGAGAGCGACGAACGTCCGTGCGGCGTAGGTACTAGGGCCGAATGCTTTGAGCTGTTTGACGGCTGTGGATCGTGCCTGAGCTGATGGATCATGGGACATAGGGTTGTCACCAGTCTCGTGAAACCACCGGGTGTGGTGGT
>CAZCXJ010000307.1:0-1414 GCA_964502585.1 uncultured Candidatus Halobonum sp. | reverse complement strand
GAGGCGGGTGAATTCAGCTTCGACGACGATGGCGACCCGACGACGAGGACCCACGCGACTGTCGGCGGCGGGGACTCCAACTCTGCCGTGGCGACAGCGGCCACGGTCGGCGGAGGGGAGAGCAACCGCGCCAGGGGAGCGTATGCAACCGTTCCCGGCGGACAAAGGTGTGTCGCGGAGACGTACTGCCTGGCGGCGGGGCGCCGCGCGCAGGTGACTTCCACAGCCCAGGGCGTGTTCATCTGGGCGGACAGCCAGAATGCCGATTTCAAGGCGGCTGACGAACCGAACTTCTCGGGAGTCACCGGCAGCGACACGTTCAAAGCCCGCTCGCAGGGGGGCGTCCTCTTCCTCACCAATGGCGGCAGCACCTATATCCCGGGCGACAGCACCGGCTGGTCGACTGCCTCCTCCCGAGCGTTCAAGACGAACATCGACCCCGTTGACACAGAGACAGTGCTTGACGGCGTTGAGGAATTAGACGTTGCGACCTGGGAGTATGAGAACGACGACGGCGGGACTGGCATTCGTCAGATCGGCCCGATGGCCGAGGAGTTCCACGAGGCCTTCGACGTCGGCGACAGCGACGAGCACATCAACTCCATCAATGCCGACGGGGTGTTGTTCGCCGCCGTTCAAGAACTGAAGAAGAAACTAGAGGTACAGGACGACCGCGTCGACGAGTTAGAGACGGAGAACGAGCGGCTTCAGAACGAACTTGAGGAGCATGAGGAGCGCATCAACGAGAAGGCCGCCCACATCGAGGAGCTCGAAGCGCGTCTCAATACGCTTGAGGAGACGGTCGGCGGATTGACGAACGAGGACAGTCGATCTGCACCCCCGGCTGACGACTGACGGTCACGATTCTCCAGGCGCCTCTTTCCAATCGGGTCTTACCGGTAGCCGAGCGCCGCGAGATGCTCGCCGATGTCGTGGTCGGCTTCCTGGAATGTCGACAGATCGGGATCACGGGTCTGTTTATCGTTCGCGGAGAGGGTTGCCCACGGGACCGTGCGAACGTGGGGGTGGAGCATCGCTGGCCGGTGACCGAACCGACCGAACTCGCCGAACGCCTCACCGTGATCGGCCGTCACTACAATACGGCCGTCGACGTTTCGACAGAGGGCTTCCACTTCATCGACGGCCGCCCGAAGATCCGTCAGGTACGCCTCTTCGACCGCCTTCGGATTCCCACCGGCCGCGAGGAAGTCGAAGGGGGCTCGCTCGAACTCCGTCAGTTCTGATCTGCCAGAGCGGCGCGCGGCAACGGTATAGGGGGCGTGGGGCTGTTTGTAGTGAACCACCAAGCGGTCGAGGTCCTCTCGATTCCGGGCCAGCGCGATAGCGTGGTCGGTCACCGTCCGCGGCGGCGGATGAGGTGCCCAAGGGAGCTCCGGGGAGTACGCTCCTCGTT
>CAZCXJ010000306.1:0-1418 GCA_964502585.1 uncultured Candidatus Halobonum sp. | reverse complement strand
ACTGTGGTGACAAAAGACTTGTGTATAGATTACACAATCCTGTGGGAACCTCAATCCGCCGTCGATGACCTCGACGACGACTCTTCGCGGAGGGCCGCGATGCTACTGTACGCGACAGCCCCGCTAACGAGGAGTGCGGACCCGAGGATCAGCACCAGGCTCACGGTATTGAGAATGTCGATTCCCAGGACTGCGCCGACCTCCCGAACCGCGACTGCCAGGGACCCACCGAGAAGCATCAGCCCGAAGTAGACCTTGATATCGTCCTCGTTGACGATGCTTGTCGCGGCGGAACCGAGACGGGCACCCAGGGCGCTGCCGGCGAGGAGCGGCAGCACGACCGAGAGGTCGACGCCCCCTTCCATCGCGTAGAGGAAACTCCCGATGCCGCCGGAGAAGACAATCTCGAAGAGGTCGGTCCCAACGGCGATCGGGACCGGGACGCCGATCAGGTAGAACAAGGCGGGCATACGGATGAACCCACCACCAACACCGAGAAACCCGGAGAGGAGGCCCGTCGCGAACGCGACACCAAGAATCAGCCACAGCGACACCGTCACGCCGCCGCGGAGACTGATCATCGGAGGCGCCCGATACGACTGGATCGTCCTCGCGATGGCCGGAACGTTGTCGGCAGCACCGTCTGCGTCCTCCACGTCATGATCGATGCCGCCAGCACCACCCGTCATCGCTTCGTAAGTGACGAAGGTCCCGATACCGCCGAGCAGGAACACGTAGGTGACACTGATGATACTACCAGCCAGCCCGAGTTCCTCAAGAAAGAGCACGATTTCTTTCCCCACCTCAATGCCAGCGGTTGTCCCGGCAATCATCAACACGCCGAGTTTGTAGTCCACCTGCCCGAGGTCGCGATGTTTGAGCGTCGCGATGACCGAGGTCCCGAACACGAACGCTAGTCCGCTCCCGACAGCGACCCGGGATGGATAACCCATCACGAGAAGTGCTGGCGTGACAAGAAACGACCCACCCATCCCAAAGAAGCCAAACAGGATTCCAATGAGCAGACCGAAGCCGACGAACAGCCCCAGGAGGGCCAGACTCATCCCGAACAGTTCCACGGGTTACGCACCCCCGAGGGCGCGTTTCACCCTCGGCCCGACGGCGTTCGTCAGCGCCCCATAGGCGACGTAGAGGATGATCGCCTCTACGAGCACGGTGCCGATGAGGATGGCTGCCTGCACCGCTGACGGGAGCGACGCGACGTCGATCATTGGGGATGGCCCGATCCGCCACCCAGTTGTGTGCGCTTCATACTTTTCTATACACTTCACTTAGTCGGCACGTGGATATTAACAGTTTTGGGACTTTTATACAATTCTATTTCGCGGTGCGATCGATAACTTATCCATAGCTAACTGCTCTTGCCCTATCGTACCCTATTGTGCTGGAAGCGTCCC
>CAZCXJ010000305.1:0-1418 GCA_964502585.1 uncultured Candidatus Halobonum sp. | reverse complement strand
ACCGTCGACGACGACCTGAATGTGGTCGATATTACCAGATGATGAATACACCCTCCTATGCGTGCTCTGAGGCACAAGTTCCCGCGTCTTGTCACTGCTGGGACCATTCTCTAGTATCGTGCTTGTCGCACCGGGTGTATTGCGGTCTCAGCCAGCCCCTGCAACCGTGTTCACGCCTCAAGAGCTTAGGTGCGGGATTTTCATGGATTCTCTGTATGCACCTATGGAAACGCTGCTGACCGAACGAACCACCGCTGGCGACAAAATGATTGTGCCGTCTCGGTAGCTACTGTTCTCACCGCCGGCAGGTGGTCGGAACGAGTTCAGCGGTGCGGTCGGGGGCTGGCGATAGCAGTCGCTCACGGATGGGGTCGGCCGGCCACTGCGGGCCGCCGCGCGGCAGCCGGCTGGAGCGCCCATGACTCGGCTTCCTTCGCGCGTGGACCAGTCAGCACGACGTGCTCGATGGCACAGCATACAGGTCGGGCTCGTGCGCCCCATGCTTGCTTCACGCTCCTGGAGTAGCAGCGTTTCCATCGCGTCAGCATACGCTTATAACAAAAATCGTGTATTTCTCAGCGACCGCGCTGCAGACAGGGCGCGTATCGGCCATCTCCAGGGGCCATCCCCCCCGATTACCATCTGTTAGATCGACTACAATATTCTCATATGGCTGATGATTAATACCGGTGCGATTCTGGACTGTCGTGTGCCGACGTGGCGCAGTGAGGAACGATGACGGATGCACAAGCGATGTCGAAGGACGCTGACGTACCGGGAAGCCAACTGGCGTCGACGTACATCCGGTGGGGTGGGCTCGCAGCGATGCTCGGCCCGCTGCTGGTACTCGTTGCGAACCTCTATGGGTTGTGGCGGGCCTTCGGCGCTGGGCCGGGCGGTATCGTCGAGGCCGCGATGACAACCCCCTATGTGGTGGTCGGAGCAGTACGGTTGCTCGGCGGGACACTCCTCGTGTTCGGCCTCGTCGCTCTCTATGCATACCAGATCGAGGCGGTCGGCAGGCTGGGGCTGGTGGGATTCGTCGGTGGTACGATTGGGACGGTCCTCCTGACGGGGTCTGCATGGTATCAACTGTTCATAGTGCCGACCATGGCCGCAGAAGTCCCGGCGTTCACCGAGGCGGTTCGGGCTGCCGAGGGGGGGCCGTTGCTGACCGTCGGATTGCTCATTCCGCTCCTCGCCCAGACGATTGGCTGGATGATCTTCGGGGTGGCCACGTATCGAGCGCGGGTCTTCCCCAGCTGGGCAGCCGTGGGGCTCGTCGTCGGTGCGCTGCTCCTGTTCGTCCCAGTCCCGGGAATCGCGGTCGTCTTTCAGCTGTCGGTCGCCTCGATGGGGTTCCTCCTGTTTTCGGGACGGGTAGAACCCTCAGCACAGAAGCCAGATACCGATCGGTC
>CAZCXJ010000304.1:0-1451 GCA_964502585.1 uncultured Candidatus Halobonum sp. | reverse complement strand
ATCAATCGTTGACGATTCCGTCAACGAATCGGTATCGAAGCCGGACTGCAACGCTATGGCTGGTCCGCGGTCCGATATTTCGTTACCAATCAGCGTACTCACGGAGATTGTCGAACGCTTCACGCTCGGAGTCCCCACCGCAGGTATCGACTACCTCAGAGAGATACTCCAGCCGCGAAATCAGATTTTCGCGGTCGTAGGCGTCGACATCCAACCGCGAGGCCGCTACTGTAGCTTCGATTACGGCGTAGTAACCGCGGTTCGTAGTCGGAACCACGCGTTGCTCAACCGACGACTCAACCGGCTTGAGCCGCCAGTCGACCCACTGAGTGCCCTCGGATACGTCGCACTCGAGTTGCTCCACCTCGACGAGAACCCACGCGTCTGCGCTCTCAAGTACTGGGTTCTGCTCCTCTCGCACTGACAGCGCGGCGTCCACGAAATCGATCGGGTCACGAGTGAACTGCACGTACCCCTCCCCGCGCTCTCTGAAATTACGCCATGTTCGGGTCCGCCCCCACGTTCGAGCGGTGACGGCCGCATCCCCGTCCGGTGCCTGGAGCCCGAGTGCGGCGACGTTCCATAGCTCGTTTGGCCCAAGCGTCGTCACGACGCTCTCGGTCACTCCCCGCAGATCGACGGGCCAGACGCTCATACAGACAACCCTCGCTCAAGTGCGACGAACAGCGCCGAGCAGGTGATGTCCGCCGTCGTTCCCGGATTGATTCCGCGCTCAACGAACTCGTCGGCGAGCGCCTCGGCATTTTCTTGATTTTCGAGTACCGCTCGTGCGCGCTCGGTCGCCTCGGTCGCTGCCTGCGGTCCGGCTGACATGCGTACAGACTCATCCTCACGCTCCGCGAGCAATCGGAGAAACGCTCGTGACGTTCGGGCACCGACCGGTCCGTCATCGTTGAGCACTCTCTCGGCCTCGCGGAAGGTGCGAGGAAAGCCCTCACTCCACTCCCTCGCGTTACCATCGCGCATGGCTGATGCCTCCATCACATCGTACAGCGACAGTCCCTGTTCCATCAGCTCAACGATGGCGTCGGTCCCGCGCCGTACGTCCAGCTCGTCCATCCCCTCCGGTGGGTCCTTCACGGCTACGTTGACGTGTTCGAACGCGCGGTAGAACCCCGCGGCGTCGGCAACCGTCGTGTCTGTACAGACTCCCGTAACGCCACGCTGGGAGAGGTCCCCATCGGCCGCGGCACGAACCAGCGGTATGAGTAACAGGAGACAGCCGAACTGTGTGTTTCCGCCCTCCTGCTGGCTCATTCCGCGAACAGCGTGGTCGAACGCATCCCCTATTGCCGCCCCACATGCGGCCATCGCGAGTCCCCGACGGCAACTACACGCGCCTGCTAAGAAATGCTCGAATAAGAGATCATCGTGATCCCGGTGGCGGTCGACGTTGCCCGGCTTCGGAGTCCCCGCAAGCTCTAGAAGGA
>CAZCXJ010000303.1:0-1468 GCA_964502585.1 uncultured Candidatus Halobonum sp. | reverse complement strand
CGGTGGGCGTGTCGGTGGCCTCCTGCGTGTCGTGCTCGCGGGTGAACGCCCCACGTCGCCGCCGTTCGAAGCGGGGACGTTCGCAAGTGGCTTCCAGACCAAGCGTGGGAGGGCACCGATGGTTCGCCGTTCGGGTGGAGCTCCCGCCGCTCAAGGGCGCCACAGATCGGGAGACACCGATGAGGACCCGGGACCGCACTACACCGCGTCGAATAGCCGGACTACCACGTTGGCTTTCCGTGTCCAGCACGACCTGACAGTAGTATGACCGCCAATTTCGAGTCGCGTTTCGACGTGGCGTATGACGGGGAGATACCGCCTAGCGTCGACGAGGCAGCGCTCCACCGGATGGAAGCTGTTGCGCACGCGCTGGACGAGAGTATCCGGATTCCGGGAACGACCGTCAGCGTCGGTATCGACCCGATTCTCGGCATCCTTCCGGTCGCCGGTGATCTGGTCAGTGCCGGTATCTCGCTCTACATCGTTATCGAGGCTGCCAATCTCGGCGTCTCCTATACGACATTACTGCGGATGATCGCCAATATTAGCATCGACGTGGTTGGTGGGTCAATCCCCTACGTCGGCACGCTTGTCGACTCGTTCTGGAAGGCAAACAAACGTAATGTCGGGCATGCGCTCGAGGAGCTCGCCGAACCAGGTACCGAGAGCTCGAACAATCGGGACGACGCAGAGACACCCGTCGATATCCAGATTCAGACGAGTGGATGACGTGTAGCGAGCGGAAGCCCACCCCTTCACAGTAGTTGCTGATTTGGCGTGCTGCGGCGCAACAGGTGAGCGGGTCCATTGCGTAGATCGACGTGCACCCGGTGCACGACGAGTAGCACTCATGATACCGGCTCGCAAACGTGTTGGTAGAACTACTTCAGCAACTACTGTTCAGCCGTGGGTAGCTGACAGAGTAGCGATACTACAAATGGGAGACGCAGAAAGTGCGGCTCCTCGGGCGGATGGGTCGGGCCCAGCGTCGGGCCATCGGGTTGCTCCTGCTGGTGCCGGTGGCGGGGTGGTTCGGCCAGGTGGTGCTCCTGGTATCGAAGATAGCGACCGGCGACACCCTCGCGACGGCTCAGTTGGTTCTCGCCGGTGTCATCGCCGCTGCAATCATCGCTGCCGGCTACCTCTTCCGAACCGGGCCCGCCCGACCGTGTGGAGCCAGCGCCTGACACGACCTCGAGGTGATGACATGGCGATACAACGGAGGTGACGCCCCACGACTCTTCTGAGTACCTCTCCGCACTCCACGACCCTTACGCCGGAACCGGGACCATTGTTCACTGTTACACGAGTTCTGTAAGCGGCGCTTGCTGAATCCGTACTCTGGATGCAGCACGCACCCCCTGACACTCGCCCGACAGTTCGTCCAGGCGCTGCTACATACAGCGCGCGCGGCGGTCACACGAGCGCCGAGAGACGGGCCGCCGCGAATGGAACGAGCATTTCTGCT
>CAZCXJ010000302.1:0-1470 GCA_964502585.1 uncultured Candidatus Halobonum sp. | reverse complement strand
ATACGGACCGTTTCTCCAGGGTCGACGCGGACCGTATCCTTGCCGACACGTTCGTTCGGATCGGGGTCGTCGGTTCCGTCTGGGCCCCGCCCAATCACATCGAACTCAACCAGGTGAAGGTGGATCGGATGCGTGTGAATCGTCTCGTTCGTGAGTTCCCATACCTCGGTCGTGCCACGTTGCGGCTTCACGACCGTCTCGTCGTTGAACCAGCGCCTGTTCAGTAAGTGGGTATTCAATCCGTGCTCGTCTTGAATCATATTCAGCGTCATCTCCCGCGTCTCGATGGCGGCGTTCTCCGATGGGCCAGCGTCCGTCGGGAGGGCCAGGTATGCCGGATCGACGCTGTCGTCATCAGGCTCCTCGGCCGGGTCGGCCACCCGGATCTGCATGAGTTCCTCGAGGTCGCTGCCCTCGCTGTGATCGCCGTGGTCGCCGTCACCGTCGTCGTGAGTCCCGTGATCTTCGCCGCCTTCGAACGGGAATTCGGCATCGTTGGTGACGACGAACGTCTCGCCGGCGTACTCTGAGAAGTCGACGATGACCTCCCCGCGTTCGAAGGGGGCAAGCACCAGCGAGTCGAGTTCGCCGTCGGGGCCGATCTCGACGACGCGCTCGAGGAAGCCGTGGCCGGCCGCGAACTGGTACAGCGTCGGCACGTCCGACCCGGACTGGTTGGCGAGTTGCATCGAGAACGTTCGGCCGTTCGCGACGTTCACGAGTCGGAGACGGTACCGACGAGGCTCGACATCCAAGTACGGCCACACGGCCCCGTTAACGACGGCAGTGTCGCCGGCGACGTTCGGCACGAACGACTCGGGATACTGTAGCGAGCCGTCCGCGTTGAACGACCGATCTTGGAGCATCAACGGCACGTCGTACGCGCCGCTGGGGAGCTTCAGTTGCTCCTCCTGCTGACTTTGGATAATATAGAAGCCGGCCAGCCCGGCATAGATATTGAGACGGCTGATCCCTCGTGCGTGATCGTGGTAGGTCGACGTTAGCCGGGATTGCCGATTAGGGATATCGTGGACGTGCTTAGCGAACCGCGGTCCCGTGACTCCACCGGGAGATTTCCACATATCGGCCTGGCCGTCGCTTTCGGGTTCGATATTGAGGCCGTGGAAGTGTGTTACGGTTCGGACTTCCGGCACCCTCCCGTCGTAGTCGGGATAGTCCTCAGGATCGGTGCCATTGATCCGATCATCGACCTCTAGGAGGTGTTCGTCCGGCAACTGGCTATTGTCGAACTCTACTTTGATGGGTTCGTTTCGGCGGGCCTGGATGATCGGGCCAGGATACTCGCCGTCGAAACCCCACACCGTCGTCTCCGGAAGATCCGGATGGAGTCGCGTCGAGAACTCGACGACGGGAATTTCGTAGTGCTCAACGCCCTTCCGCGTCCCGTCAGGGTCTCTCACCGCCGGGATCGGGACCGGCTGGACGTACTTCTCGAGGTCCGGTGACGAC
>CAZCXJ010000301.1:0-1477 GCA_964502585.1 uncultured Candidatus Halobonum sp. | reverse complement strand
TCGGAATCCGCTCCGTTCCGACCGATTCCTACCTACTAATACGGCTGCCTGTCACGTAAACGCCAGTAGTCCGACACGCAAGATGGTCGTGGAACGTGGAATCACTCCCATGTGACGGCGCGTATCCACGGCGTGAACGCCGTGGTATTGCGCCTATTCAGCCTATAATGTGGTCGCTACACTCCCCGGCGATGCCGGATACTCGCCGTTATGGATGGTCAACGTCTACGACAACGCTGACTTCGACGGCGTCTCCGATCTCGAGTCGGCGACGGATGAGAACATTCTCACGCCAGGCGCCGCCAACGTCAATTGTCCCGTCGTCTCCGTCGAGTGAGGTGGCCTGGTACCATCTGATGAGACGGTTCGACGCAAGGACGGAGGCAGCCTACCGCGACACCGCTCGCTGCCTGTGGGCCCCGTTCAGCGCGGCCCCCGGATCCCGTGTCGAATGGGACCTGGACGGTGGCCGTTCCGGCCAACATTCGGGACACCATCGGAAGGTCCACCGATATCGGCGCAACGGGCGTTTAGGGCAGTTTGCGTCTGCGTCTCACCCTCACGCAAATGTTAATATCCACCCGGACAAACTTTTACTCGATGATGAGTAAAGAACTTTCAACCACCGTTGCTACGACACTGCACCGCCTTCGAACGTACCGCCGTTATCTCCGCACGCAGTCCCAAACCGGCTGGGGTCATGACGCCGCCCGTAACGGTAATCTTGAATTGACGGCGATCGCCGGCGCAAGCGCCTGAGCTGGTCGCTCCTTCTGTTTTGGTGTCTAGTCCTCGGCAGCGCCGCGCGGTCGCTGTGGGACATCTTGATATCGGTTCATCCCCACAGAGCGGGGGCTTTACTCCGGCTCAGTCCGCGCCGTGACGGGGCGCGTAGCCACAGTCGGTGCATCCCCAGAGTCCGCGCGAGTGTCGTACCGTTCCGTCACAGTTCGGGCAGCCGTACGATTCGACCGCGTCAGCTTCCGGCGCTCGTGTTGCCATTATTGGAAAGGAGGCCGTCGGGGAATAAGAGAGTTGTTATAATATAGGCAATATTGTATAAGGGGACATTAGCCACATCCAATCAAATATGGTATTTAGCGGAAGACTTTATATATCCGTTCGTCGCATCACCAAGTATGGCAACGAGCGAAACTTGGAACGATAACGATCGCTGTCCGTTTTGTGGCGCCCCGATTACTACCCCCGGCGTTGGCTTCATCAACCACGTAGAGGCGAACCCGGACTGCAAGGACGACTATGAGACCTGGCGGAACCGTGTGGCAGACGACGTTGCGGGCGGTTGGATGGGCTGAACTGGGAACAGCACCCAGGACGTGACCCACTCAGCCCCGTAGCGAATCCTCATTCCCGTCGCGGAAACTGGCCGCTTGGAGAGGCATCTCGGCTGGAGAGTTCCGGTTGAGCTACCCACCGCTCAACAGTAGTTGCTGATTCAATCAGGAGGGCTGTGAGA
>CAZCXJ010000300.1:0-1481 GCA_964502585.1 uncultured Candidatus Halobonum sp. | reverse complement strand
ATCACCGGGAGGCCTATTAAAGCCGGTCGAGCGTCGTGTAGTCCCCTCTCCGACCCGCCGACGGCACGCTTGCGAACGCCCACTCGCAGCGATGGCCGCGCCAGCTGCCGTACCGATGCAGCAGTCGGCGAACGACTATACCGCTGAGCTGGTCGTCACGGACTCGAACGGGAGTAAGGACTCTGCCACGGACACGGCCTCCGGGGACGGTGGGCGAAAACGGCAGGACGCTGCTCCATCCGTCTACAGATGCGCAAAGCAAGCGTCTCGGGCGTGACCCCGAGGCGGTTCACGATGTGGTTCAGTGGTCGGGCCGAACAGCGGGCGCGTCCCTCGTAGCGACATCGACGACAAATATAAGCGGGCTACGGGTTGGTCTCGCTGGCGCGCACGACGACGGTGTCCGCTGCGATATCGCCGAGGCGTTGCTTCCGATCGGTGACGAAGACGAGGACGATGCCAAGGAGGTACAGGAACGGCAGCGCGTCAATGATACGGAGGACCGTCCGGATCGCGGCCGGCCCGTAGTCGATCGGGTCGCCGTCCTCGGTGACGACGACGATACCGAGCGCCATCTTGCCGATCGTTTGGCCATAGTTCCCTTCGAGGTAGATGTAGTACCCGAAGCTGATGACAAGCCCGATCAAGCTTGCAAGTGTTGCAAGCCTCGCCTGCGCGAGAACACCACCGAGAACTGCTGTGACGACACCGATAAGGATGATGTCGATGATGACAGCGACGGCACGTCTCCAGATGACGTCGCCTTCAGTATCCATCGTGGGCTGCGGTCGTTCGAACCAGGCCATACCTGACCCCCACTCGCCGCCGGAATAAATGTATGGCAGACAGTACGTCTCCCGCTCCTGCTGAACGTATCTTCTGTCTTCAGCGTGGCCGTCGTGACACATACTCATGTGTACAACTCGTTGAACCGTCGAATCCCGTCGTCGGTCCCTGCGATGATGAGTTCGTCACCGGATTCGACGCGGACATCCGGACCGACGTCCGGAATGACCTCCCCATCGCGTTCGATCCCGACGACGGTACAGCCGGATCGCGTTCGGATGCGTGCTTCACCTATGGTCTGTCCGACCAGTTCGGGTGCCGACTCACGCACGACCTCGATTTGCTGGTCCAAGGACAGGACGTCCTCGTCTTCGAGTATCGTGGACGCAATCATCCGCCCGCTCACCGTGGCGAGCGACAGGACGTAGTCAGCGCCGGCCCGATACATCTTCTGTGTGCTCTGGGCCTCTTCGACCCGGGCGATAACTTCCGTCTCCGGGCTGAGGTCTCGGATCACGAGCGTGGTGAACTCGGCCGTCGTGTCGTCGGGCAGGGCTAGTGCCGCTTCAGCTCTGAACTGCTAGAATCAAAGAAGAGACGTTGTAGACCGGGAATCTAGCGTTTCACGACTGAAGCGGCACTAGGATGACCGAGCCTGCCGCATCGATCCCCGCTTCCCGCAGGGTCTCCGGGTC
>CAZCXJ010000299.1:0-1491 GCA_964502585.1 uncultured Candidatus Halobonum sp. | reverse complement strand
CGACGAGCTTGTCGAGGTGGTAGTTGAACTGCGCCCCCTGGCGGATCCCCACCCGCTCCCGCAGGTCGGAAAACGACACCGCGTCGGCGGCGGCAAACGGTTCGAACGCCTCCCACAGCGCCAGCAGGATCGCCAGCCGCGTCTCGTTGCCGAGCAGTTCGAACGCCTCAAGCGCCTGCTCGCTGTCCGCCCCAGCCGCGGCCTGCAGGGCTGCTCGCGAGTCGTCGGCGTCGGCCATGCGGATTGGGAACACAGTCGGGAGTGATAAATCGGCGGGTCGCACAGGAGCTTCCTCCGTGCCGTGCGCCGGGCATGCGGACCCGGACGCGTCGCTGCCGTCGCTGGCTACGACAGGCCTGTGTAGGCAGCGCTAGATGTGGGTTCACGCTGTTCTTTCGGACCAGAGCACAGCCGGCAGCGCCGACCTCGTGACGTCATACTGGGAATTATGCGCTGAAAAGATACGTTTCAAGAAGGTTGAACAGAATCGGCAGAAGCATTGACGAAGCAAGGCGAGTGGGTATGGAGATGGTAAGCGGTTAGAGGTTTACCGATTGATATTCGTGGAATTCGTTTCGGGGGGTCTGGATTTTCAATTGGGTTTCCAGTTCGGAGAGATCGCCACCAGCAGAGTTCACCGAGGATTGTTTTCTGAGACTACGTATCTGGTCGCGTTTCTCTTGGATGATAGACGCTCTGACGTCCTGTGCGCGGCGATTCACTATAATGTAGGATAGAGAAACGAAAAGCGGATAGCGCCGATGTACCCAGCCACCGCAGCGTAGACGAACGACTGGTAGCCGCCACGAGCGGCGATCGCGAACGCGAGGGGAAGTGCGAACGAGCCGATGGAGTCCATGAGCGTGGCGCGAATGGAAAAGTAGCCGATGGTGCTGAGACCGGCGGGCCCGTCGTGGTGAAGCGGGTCGATACTGAGTTCCAAATTGCTCACGGCGCGAACGCACAGGATCGTCGTCAGGGGACCGTGCAGCCCGATTCCGGTGATGACCGACCACCAGGTCGCAAAGACGAGACACACCACGAAGGCAGGGTCAAAGACGCCGGCCACGCCAAGCGTTTCGAAGAATCCGATGTTCGCGATTACCGTCGAGGTGATGAGGACGACCCACGGGGCTGACACCATCCAGTAGCGGTTGCTGAAGAACGCCTCATACGTATCCACAGTCGAAACGAGGGCGGCTTCATCAACGACCACATCTTTCGCCTCCTAGAGAAACGTGGGAAAGACGTGTTCATCGTAGTGCCAGATGAGGCCGGGACCGATCGACGCGATCGTCGCCGCAAGGACCTGGGTCGCAACGATGTAGGCGGAGTAGGGACCATCAGCGAGCAGGAAAAATAGGCCACTCAAGAGGTACGGAAGCAGTCCGATCTTGACCTCCTCTCCGCCCTAAAGGGCGAAGATTCCTCCGTGAGGAATCCGGCCTGCATGATTCCCCCGGCTGTGAACTTGCGGGTTCGCTGATGCAC
>CAZCXJ010000298.1:0-1515 GCA_964502585.1 uncultured Candidatus Halobonum sp. | reverse complement strand
AGGGCGGGCGGGTCGGCCGCCGCCCGGGCGCCGCTGCCGGCCGTCCTCGCTCGCCGCTCGGCGTCGGACCCGCTCACGTCCGGCCCACGGGCCGGACGCTCATAGGCCGGTCGGTCCGCCCGCCCGGAGCGGGTTCAGTGTGGGCACGACGAGGGGACGGATGCACCGCGTCGTCCGAAGACGGACAACCGGTGCGCGTCCGCCGAGACGGTCGTCCACCGTCTCCGTACCGATGGCGGAGCCGTCCCCGCGGCTCTCGGGTAACGACCGGTAAAATAATGAAAACGTCGCTCGTGGGGCATGTCCGGTGTCCCGGTATCCCCGAAGCATCGTCAGTTCGTCTCGGTCGGTGAACAGGCTGCTGTCGTCGGGCGAAAGATAGCCGAAGCTTGCGGTCTCGTCGGTTCCCATCACTGTGTGACTTGCGACCGTGAGACGGTTATCTGGCGTCGATATATAACTGGTTTGTGATATATTCTACAGCGTTGGCGGCTACAGTTAGTGGGTCGAAAATAAACCCCGATATCAACTAGACGCTTGCTCGGGAAACGGTGTTTCCGAGTTACCAATGAGCGTTCCCAACGTTGGAGAAGTGACTGACTTCTCTACTGGTTGATAACCCATACGTTCGTCTGATGCCTGAAGAGGAACTATTTAAGCAGGACGAACCACGGTCACGAGACGACATCGCTGACGCGCTCGTCGACGCTGCCGAGGAGATACGGGCTGGAACCGTTCACCTGGACGGTGCAACGGACGATCAGCAGGTCGCGATTCCTGAGAGCCCCCGGTTTGAAATCGAACTGGAACGCCTCACGGATTCGGAAACGGGCGAAGAACGCTACGAGCTCGAGTACGAGATCAGGTGGACACGATAACGGTCTGACCCGACTCGACTCCTATCGAGTCCACGGTGGACGACAGAATCCACCGTTCGACCGTCTCCGGATGAGTTCTGAAGGACGAGTTTCCTCCGTAACGGTCTGTCGTCCTCTCTCATAACCAGTAGGTGTCGTATCTCTGGGCGTGTCCACTCGGTAAGGATACAGCTGGATCGCGAAACGAGTCAGAGTATCACGACAGCGATTCCGACGATCGAAACGACTCCAAGGGCGGCCGTCACCCGCTGGCCAAGTGCGACTGTTCCCAGTAGCCACGCGAGTCCGGCCTTCGTGAGCGTATTCGCAATCGCGCCGATGACGATACCGGTCGTCGCAACCGATGGGGAGATTTCGCCGTCCGCTTCGAGCGCGCTCAACGTCAGCGTAATCGCATCGACGTCAGCGAGGCCCGAGAGAAACGCAGTCGCATAGATCCCTGAATCGCCGAACCAGGTGTTCGCGGACTGTGACACAAGGAGAACCAGTGCGAAGACAGCACCGAAAAACAGTGCCGGTCGGAGTCGAAACGGATTCTTGAGATCGGCTTCCACCTCCGGCTCTGTCGTCGATTGCCAGTAGACGAGACCCGCGAGAAGCATGCCGATACCCGTCATTGCTCCAAGCGGAACGACGA
>CAZCXJ010000297.1:0-1520 GCA_964502585.1 uncultured Candidatus Halobonum sp. | reverse complement strand
TTCGCCGGGGTGTCCGGCGACCACAACCACGTCCATCTCGACGCCGAGAAGATGGCTAACTCCGCGTTCGGTGAGCGTATCGCCCACGGGATGTTGATCCTCTCGGTGGCCACCGGTCTCATCTGGCAGTCACGCTCCCAGGAGGTTCGAGATGCTGTCGTCGCATTCTACGGGATCGACCGCCTCCGGTTCCGGGCGCCGGTGTTCTTCGGCGATCGAGTACACGTCGAGTCGGAGATCATCGAGAAAAAAGAACAACCTGACGGGCCCGGGACTGGCACCGTTCGTTACGACTTGGAGGTGAAGAAGTCGGACGATACCACAGTCATTTCCTGTGAGATGCTCTCGTTGCTGGAGTAGCGGCTACTCCAGCAACTGTTTCGTCTTCCGGTGGCGGTAAAGGAACATCGGCTCGAACCCGACGACAGCCAGCGGCGAGACCGTCTCACCCACACGACCGCCAGGAAGACGGTACTCGATCCGATCAGAGACGATGGTATCGTCGCCGTCCGCCAAGAACCGGTGGGTGTGTTCCCAGTGGGGGAACGGGCCATCCTCCATCGTGTCGATGAAGTAGGCGGTTCCATCACCCTCTCCCCGCTCCGTTATGATGGAGGTCCACGACTGACGCGGGGCGAGGCCCAACGGCCGCATAGTTGCCTCGATTCGCGCTCCCTCATCGAGTATCTCGGGATTCATTTTGCCGTCGGGACCGACGACGCGCTCGACATCGAGATTCATCCATTCGGGAGTCAGGGCCACGAGGCCGCGCTCGTCGGAATGGAACGCCCAGACCTCCGAGAACGGCGCGTGGACGCGGGTCTCCCGCGTGTAAGTAGCCATAGCGATGATAGGTGCCGACGCGGGAAAACGGTCCGGGAGGCGGCAGAGGTACACCGGGAGAGAGTATGACCTTTGGAAGCGGGAACCTATGGATGATTCGCCATCCTCGCCCTGCTGTGTTCTCCGATCACTTCGGCCCCTACATTATCTCTCAAAGACAATGAATCGGTGGCCAAGATTGGTTGACACCGTAGGAGGGCGTCAACGTAACTCGAAGACGTGGAGCGGCCACTCAGTCTCGTAGGACAGCGCTGCCTCGCGGGTCCCAGGGGTCGGCTCCCGCGCAGTGAGTTCGACCGGGGTACCGATGTCGACCGCGTCGTAGTCCGCGTCGACACGGCCGGTGAGTCGGCCGCCGTCGACTAATTCGACGATCGCGGTCGTGTACGGGGCCTCCGCTTCAAACGCTGGCGGCGGGGTCCGGACCTCCGTATGGGACACGACCCGCCCGTCCCGGGAGAGCTCCTCGACCGCCACCTCCCGACTCCCGCAGGCGTAACACGCCGGGCGCGGGGGGATGAGCGTGTTTCCACACGTACAGACGCCGCCCAGCAACTGCCCCTCGGCGAGCGCGTCGAAGGAGCCGGGGAGCGTCCGCGGGTCGTCGGCCGAGAGCGACTCATCGCTCATGAACTCACCTCCAGCACGTGTGCGACGGTGACGGCGTCCGCGACACC
>CAZCXJ010000296.1:0-1528 GCA_964502585.1 uncultured Candidatus Halobonum sp. | reverse complement strand
CCGAGAGCGAGGTCGCGTACCCCACCGAGAGCTCGTTCACGCCGGACCCGCCGCCAGACAGCGAGGAGAGACACCCCGAGACTCCGCTGATACCGGCGACCCCGGCTGCGCCCGCGCTCTTGAGAATCGTCCGCCTCCGTACGGATGCCCCACTGGTATTTGATCGCATACTACTGGAACATTAGCAATTCATTATAGTTCTATCCCCTTTCCCCGGCAATGTGGTATCGCTGTCGGAACGCAGCCCTGACTTCCTCCCACCGCTCCAGGGCTGTCTCTTACCCACACGTTGGGTCCCCAGGCGGGGACGGAGTCAGCCCCGAGAGCGGACGGGATCGTCGGCAATCGGCGGGAGCACGCGGAGCGAGCCGGGCTGCTAGCTGTGAATCCGGGCGGAGTCGAACAGCCCCGGGCGCCGGGAGTCGGTCTCGTGGCGCGTCGTCGCCTGCCAAATCGCTCCCTAACCGTCGTCGAGACCGCTCAACACGCCACGCTGGAACGCCATGGACGTATGGGTAAGAGACAGGACTTCAGTCGTGGGCGGATGTCGGGTGGCCGAATCGGCTATTCGGGGGCGGAAGCCGAACAGTCCGAGGAAGACGAACCAGAGTCCACCGAGGAAGAGGACCTCGCCGAGCTCATCGGGGGTCATCGGTTCCTGCTCGCGTGCCAGCCGTCGTCTCCCGTGTGAGGAATATTCCCTGTTCGGCTCCGAAATCGAAAGTGCCT
This sequence comes from uncultured Candidatus Halobonum sp., assembly GCA_964502585.1. GTDB lineage: Archaea > Halobacteriota > Halobacteria > Halobacteriales > Haloferacaceae > CAZCXJ01. The sequence continues at coordinate 799 of CAZCXJ010000296.1, read as the reverse complement.
ATTCCGCGGCGTGCGGGCCCATGCTGTTGACGGCGCCATCGAGTTGCATGAGTGCTCGGGCGACCTCGCTTGCTGGATTGAAGCGGTACCGCTGTGGCGTGGTGTCCGGGACTTCGGTCACGAGATCGAGCTGGAGCAGGAGGTCGATGTGTGTGTGGACCGACTTGCGGCTGACGTCAGCCAGTTCGGCGAGCTCGGATTTATGAAACTCGCGCTTGGCGGGCATATCCAACAGGGTATCGACCATCGCGACGACGCTGTCGTTTTTCGCGATAACGGTCCATCCGGTCGGGATCCGTTTCGCGGTCTTGTCTGGGGATTCTGACTCGGGATTCGACATCTTCGTGAATGAGGGATGAATGGCGTGAGCGTGTTAGCCACGTCGTACTAGGTTGTAAAAACTATTACGCTATAGTGTGTAAGTGACTACACAACTATTTTTTCCGGGTGGTCGTATATTCGACCAAAGATGGCGTCTGGCTCACGCTCGGACCAGGAGATCGAGTGTCTGCTGCTCTGGAAGCTCGCCCGCGCACATGGCTGGAGCGGGAAGACGGATGTCTCCGCCGTGGTCTCGGACTCCACCGTCCAAGACGAGCAGCGTGGGCGCCAAATCGCTCGCATCCGGCTTGCGAGCCGCGGTTTCGTTACCGATCTTGCATGCCTCCCGCCACCGGATACGCCACCATCCATCCTCACCTCGGAGAGCCACTCTCGAACAATTTAACCGGGTAGACAGTTATCCCCGGCCAATGGCGACCAGGGTTGGGAGACGCGTTCTCCGGACGACACCCTCCCT
>CAZCXJ010000295.1:0-1533 GCA_964502585.1 uncultured Candidatus Halobonum sp. | reverse complement strand
GCGCTCTCGTTGAGGAACTCCTTGAAGTCGTTCGTGGTGTTTTCCCTCGCGACGATGGCCTGAACGATCCCGTCGAGGAACGTGTTCCGGTCCTGGAGGTTCCGTGCAGGCCCGAACGGGAGAAGAACGATGTTCTGGAAGGGGTTCCGGCCCCGCATCGCCAGGTATTCGAGTTCCGACAGCGCGGCGAAGGCGTTCGCTCGCCGGCGGTCTTTCTCGCCCAGCCCCGGAATGATCGCGAACAGGTTGACCGTGCCCCCCTCCCGCTCGATCTGCTTGGCGATATCGATGAACGTCCCGGATCCAGTCCCGCCGCCGATCCCGACGATGAGACTGACGCTGTCCCCGACCTCACGCGGGAGTTGTTCGAGCGCGCCGCCGCCAGCCTGGCTCGCATGAAACAGTGCCTTGCTCAATCCACGCCGTCTGAGCACTCCCTCGCTGTAGCCGTCGGTGAGCATCGAGTCCTCGTTTTCGAGCCACCAGGCGTTGAGCGACGCCCCCCGGGCGATCTCCCGGACCGTCGCATCCGAGGTCAATCCGGCACGCGAGATGAGATCGTCCTGCGCGTGGTCGAGCGGGTTGATATACGTCACCCCTTTCTGGACGACCTCCGGTTGGCGGCCGGACTCCTCAGCGACCGCCTCGATCCGGTCGTTGAGCCGGCGCACCATCCGTTCGTCGTCCGGTTGTTCGTCCGTTGCGGTATCGATCACGTAGGCATCGAACCCCTCCGGGTTCTGCTCGTTCCCCCGTGCCGCGAATCCCTCCTCGAGGATCCAGTCCTGGGAGAGGTATTGCTCGACGACCTTCTTGCCTGCCTTGCCGATGCCGATGAGCGTATCCGGAAGTTGGCATCGGAGTTGGTCGCCCCCTGACTCGTCCTGCGACCGTGACATGCGACTCAGTACAAGAAGCCACCTCTATAAGTGTATTGTAAGATTCACTCCCCATTACCAGGTGAGATAATCATCCCGGAGCACCGACAAGCGTCCAGCCCCGCCGGACTGATCGGAAATCTCAGATTCTCTTCAATATTTGAATTGATAAGTATATTATATTTACTGTCTGAAACTGACGACCCATGCCCGATACCGACGCTGTGCGCCCTCGAGGGTGAATATTAAGTGTGGAAAATCATTCACATCTCAAATTACTGAATACATAAGGTATCTTTATTCGCAGGTAGCAATCATACCTCTGCCAGTCGAATGCAGTATCTCTTTGTGGGGGCCGGGCAGGCCGGTTCACAGATACTGGATCGCGTTTTCGAACACGATAACATCGATATCCGAGCGGAACCGCTGGCGTTCAACTCGACCATCCAGGACCTGGAACGCCTGAGTAACGTGCCACAGGACCGGTGGTACGGCGTCTCCGAGAACCACGGGCTGGTTCGCGGAACCGCAGCCGGGTTCGAGGAGCAGGTGACCGGTGGGTTCGGACAGACCCCCGAAAACTCCTACCGGGTGATGGATAACCACGACCGTGAGGTCCGGCGGGTCATGAACCAGGTGTACAACGACCTGGACG
>CAZCXJ010000294.1:0-1553 GCA_964502585.1 uncultured Candidatus Halobonum sp. | reverse complement strand
GCGGGTGGTAGATCCGGTTGTACACCGTACACCGCCAGGCGCCGTTCTCGCCGAAGGACTTGTGGAAGAACGGCGACTTCCGCACGCGCGTCGACACGAGCATCTCGATGCCGGGATCACCCGTCTGCCGCAGGTTTCTCGGGACGATCCGGTCGGACTGATCCACACTGGGGTAGTTCGGGTGGTCGTCGTTATTTGACATTCCTCTAGGATGAGACTGCAGACTCGTATAAAAGACACTGTGAACTATTCCGTCTGTTTATTCCCTGTGGGATATTTCCCGGTCGGATGCCCCGGAGCAGCGGGGTTCGATCCCTCGGTCCGACGGTCCCGGAAGGGACGTGACGGAGACTGCGGCGACAGGTGGCCCGGGGAGCGGGTGAGGAGCCAGCGGGTGCCGTCATACGGTCGTGCGTGACTCTGTACCGCTCTGCCGTCACAGATACCCAGTTTCAGAAGACGAGACGCCGATATGTGCTGCACTGCTCGAAAACAATCACGCACGACCGTATCAGTGGCCTGGACAGTGCGCGGGGCGCAGGGACCACGACGGGCCGCGTCACTGCTCGGGTTTCTCCTCGATGATCGTCGTCGCTATCAGGTTCCGGATCCCGCGGCGGAGGCGGCCGCTCATCGCCGTCGAGGAGAGGTCCATCTCCTCGGCGATCCCCTCGAGTGAGGTTTCGCGCGGTTCGAAGAAGTACCCCATCCGGTAGGCGGCCTGCAGTGCGGTCCGCTGTTCGTCTGTCAGGCCGTAGGACTCCGATCCGAGGGCGTTCTCGTTCGCGTACACGTCCATGATCTCCAGCGAAATGTCCTCGTCGTTCGCGTACTCCCAGATGGCGTTGAGTGCCGCCCGCTCGGGCAGGAGCAGCCGCACCAGCCAGCCGCCGTCCGTGGTCTCGGACTCGACGAGAAACCCGTTGACCTCCGTCACGACGGTACTGATGAGCTTCGTCTCCGGGGCGTGTTCGACGTAGTAGATCCCCTGTCCGTCGGCCCAGTCGACCAGTTCGTACGCCTCGACCGTCGGGTCGGACCCGAGCACCTGCTCCAGTTCGTCCTGGTCGGTGTGTTCGATCAGAAACGGGAAGTGGGACACGTCAGGATCGGTGTTGACCTGCGTGATGACCCGGATCTCCGCGCCCTCGAGGGACTGTAGCGTCGGGATCAGCGCGAGACGGTCGTGCTGGATGTGTATTGTGGCTATGATCGACATGTTGTGTATCCGCGCGAGTGTCCACTACCGCTCGTTTATACAGGGTTGCGCGTGGAATATGAAGATTTGGCTCCCCGGTACGGACGTTGTCCAGCCGTAACCGTGTGTTTCTCACGCCCCGGCGGGGACGGTCGCTCGGGCGGTCAACCCCGACCGGACCGTTCAGGGGAGGTCGACGTCGACACCGGACTGGAGGCTCGTCGCCTTGACGGTGTTGTACGTGAGCATCGCGATGGTGAGCGGGCCGACCCCGCCCGGGACGGGCGTGATCGCGCTGGCTTTCTCCCTGGCGCTCTCGAACTCGACGTCGCCGACGAGCTCGTACCCCTTCTCG
>CAZCXJ010000293.1:0-1554 GCA_964502585.1 uncultured Candidatus Halobonum sp. | reverse complement strand
GCTGGCTCACCGACAGCGTTCGTGGCTGAGAGTCATCGCCCGGGTGAACCCCTCCCGCCAATACGCGCCCTGTATCTTGCACGCACGCAGAATTATGAGCGCACCTTGATAGAACATCTGTCGTTACGTGCCATCCTTTAGCTACCGCTCAGTGAATCAGTGTGCGAACCGTTCTATGACACCCTTGGGGACACGGCCAGACCGGCCCGACCGATCGCGAGGAGTACTCCATCCAACTGTTGGTCGACGTGACGAGTGCAGCGTTCGGCACTACATTCTATCTCGTCGTCGTCGCGGGAACGACCGGCGAGCTCGTCTTTATCCCGTAGGAACCACGGACAGCTTCCGGCTGATCCCACCCGTCGTCGACCTTGTCAGCTGGCAGCGGGACTTCGCGCCGCAGGCACTCTTTCCCGCCGTCGGCGCACTCTCGATGCTCCACCTCAGAGGGCTGCCCGGCACGTCGAAACTCGCGGGTGGCCGAAAGTAGGCCGCATCCTCGGAGAGTCCCGGCCGGATCAGTCGAAGTCAACGTCGTTCCGGGATTCATGGAGCGATTCGCAGATCGCTCCCTGGCCCTCGATGTTCGCGGAAGCGAGCCTCGTGTCACGGACAATCGATTCGAACGACTCCGGATCGGAAGCCAGCGGCTCGCCCTCGCGGTCAGCGAACAGACGATCGCTCTCGTCGTCGATGAGGCCTGTCTCTCGGGCCTTGTTGAGATACTTGGCCAGCGGGTCGCGCGCTACGGTGACCGTCAGGGCGCCATCTTGGACGGTCACAGCCGCCAAATCAGAACTAAAATCGAGTTCGACATCGGCACGTGTCAGCGGCGCGATCTGATCGGGATCAAGTCCGGCCTGCTGGAGGGTCTTGATCGCGCTGTGCTGGCGGGCGAACCGGGCCTTCTCGTCGAGTTTTTGCTGGACAGCCATGATACCGTCTTCGGCGTCCTCGAACACAGAGTCGAAGGAGCGTCGCTGATTGACACCGGTCATGATCTCGTCGCCGTGCATGTGGTCAGAGAGACGGACGGTGACGGACGTGACGCCGGAGATCTCCTCAACTTCGTCTCGGATACCCGTCGCCATCATCCATGCAAAGGCGGGCGAACACCAGGCCGTCGGAAGCACGAACGCGACGGTCACTGCACCGTCGTCGATCTCGATCGATTCGACGTACTGGAGTTCGACGATAGAGCGGTCCAGTTCAGGGTCGTGGACGTGGTCGAGACGCTCGCGGATGGCGTCGAGATTGACCGACTTGTCGGTGGTCACCGATGAGTGAGCGATTTCCGAGTGGTTCGTCGAGCCCGATGGGTCCGGCGGACCTGTCGTCGCCATGGTTCAGTCCGCCGACGCCTCCTCGTAGCTGTCGCCGAGCCCGAACTCCTGGCTGATTGCGTCGTCACGGAACTGTTCTTTCTTTTCATCGATGTCGATGTCGTAGAGCTGTGCCGCGTTTTCTCCCATGATCTTTCGCTTGACCTCCGGGGAGAATTCGACGCCGTACTCGGCTCGTTCCTCCTGGGTCAACTCCGCGTTCATCACTGCC
>CAZCXJ010000292.1:0-1560 GCA_964502585.1 uncultured Candidatus Halobonum sp. | reverse complement strand
ACTGGGGTTCTACTTCTCGACCAACCTGATGACGCTGAACGAGGACGTCTCGGGGATCGCCGGGCTCGAATACCTGCTCAACGAACTGCTCGGACTCGGGGTCCGGGAGGCACCCATCCAGTTCGTGGGTGTCCTCACGAACCCCACCAGGGCGTACCTCCTCTCCACGGTCGGTGCGTTCCCTCGGGAACTGACCGGGCGGACGGACCTCCCGGTCCCCGCGGACCTCGCGTGGTACGTCCAGCCCGAGGTGGCGGTCGGCGTCCTCGTCGCGTGGCTAGTGGTGCCGGTCCTCCTCGGCCTCGGCCGGTTCGAACGGGCCGACATCAGCTGATACGGTCGTGCGTAGCGATTTACCGGCGATCCTCCGGACCGGGGTCGGTGATCGCCGGGAAAAGACGACGCACGACCGTATGAGACGGGCGGTCGTCTTCTCTCACCGGTGAACGTATCTCGTTGGGGTGATCGACGGTAGATCGTTACGACCGTCCGTGTGCGTAACCGCGAGGCGGTCCCACCCGTTCGGATCGTCGAGGTGCGGGGATCGACCGGACCGAACCGACAGCCGACTCCAATACGACGGACGTGCCGAGCACGACCGATTCGGCTCGTCGTCGAACGGGCACCCGTTATCCGGCGACACCGTTCCCCTCCATGCTCCGACCATTCCTCGGAACCGTCGTGGGGATGGGCGTGCTATGGGCGTTTGGTCGCGTGAGCAGCAACGCCAGCCCTCCCCGGATCGGATACCTCGCCGCTGCTGGGTCGTCGACGCGTCCCTGTCTGATCTTCGGAGAGACAGAAAAGTACGCCCATCAAGGGATGTCCTCCGTATCAAGCTCCGACGGATGAACTCCCGTGGCTTCAGGTGGTTAGGCTGGAAAGCCCCCTGGATCTCCGAGCGGGAGCCCGTGCGGGACATCGTCATTTATCCGGGATTCGACTCCCCGGTGGCGTTCGGCGATCCCCTGAACCGTCTCGGGTGGTACTTCCCCGAGGGTTCGGTCGGAGAACTGGACCTGACTGTGAGCGTGGACGGTGAACTCATCTCAGCAGCCGATCATGTGCCGGCAGCTCAAGAGCCCTTCGAGACGGACCATCTCCCCGTCGAGAACGTGGATCGGTCGACGCTGCGGACACGGGCGGCGACGGCCGATCGACTGCTCGTGTGGGACGAAATATCCCGTCTCTCGGTGCCGGCGATCCGGAATATAGCCAATGTCAAGGTCGTCGATCCGTCATTCTATTCGACCGACGAAGCGCTCAACTGGACACGGGTGAGCTCCGCGGCACGGCGTGGGCTCTCAGACCATTCGCAAGAGGTGTACGCACAGCTTGAAAACCGTGCTGGGGAAACCGACGAGTCGTACGTGTTCGGGACGGGACCAAGCCTTGACCGGGTGTTCGAACGCGAGATTCCCGAAGACGCGCTCACGATCATCTGCAACAGCATCGTCAGGAACGACGACCTCCTCGATCACCTGAACCCGGACATTCTGACGTTCGCCGACCCGGTGTTCCACTTCGGGCCGAGCGAGTACGCGGCCCGCTTCCGCGAGG
>CAZCXJ010000291.1:0-1560 GCA_964502585.1 uncultured Candidatus Halobonum sp. | reverse complement strand
CCTCCCGTACTGTAGTGTGACGGCGTTCCCCGGTTGTGGCACGGGGTCTTCGACCCCAACGGATGCTTCGCGTCCACAGCCCGCCGGGTAAGAAAGCCGGAGAACCAAGCCACCACGTCCCGGCCAACTGGTCGGACGCGAATGGTGGTCCCCAGTCGGCTGAATACCCGACCATGGAAGCCCGAACTGATATTCGGGCCGTCGAAGTGCCTGGCACCTCCGGGTGGATAGGCCCGTTTGACCGGGCTGGACGCGCTGGAAAGCACGTCCGGGGTCGTAATCTGACGGCGACCGTTGAACGCCCCACGCGAAAGCGTCCGTAAGAGCCGAGGAAACGCGCAAGCTTGAACTCCCCGTCGGGGAGTCCCACCCCTTCAGCGGTGGGAGGAGGTCAACGGTACAATCGCTGTCGGCGCTGTGGCTGCCTCTATGACCGCTCTCCCGACCATTCTCTCGCTACCCAGGCGCCGAGCCGCGTGATCGCAGTACGATGCTGCCTCCACTCGTTCTCTGTAAGTCACGTTTCGTGATAGCAGACTGTCTAATTGTAACTGTCTCAAACGGCTGTTCGGAAGCATCGTCCATTTCTGTGTAATGTCCGGCGCCCTGTCCGCCCCCATCGCATCTACCTAGCCGTCTCCGTGATGAGAGCGACACCGACGACTGGTCAGAAGCGATTCCGCGTCGCCTCGATGGCCACCCCGAGGCCGGCAGCGAGCGCCAGCACGATGAGGCCGACGCTGGCGAGCTGCGAGAGGAGGCCGAGCCCGTCGTCGGAAGCGGATCCTGCAGCGGATCGCGGAGTCCCCTCCCGCAGTTGGATTCGGCCCGCATCGACCCCGTCAACCGCGATGGTCCCGCTGGTTGCGTCGAACGGGATGGTCACCTCGGTCCGTTCGCGCGGCTGAAGTGTGATCGCCGAGCTGGCGACCGCCTCGCCGTCGACGGTAACCGTGAGTGTCCGGGTCGCCGTCCGGTTGACCGTGTTCTGGACCGTCACGCGAACAGTCGTCGTCGACCCGTTACGAACCCAATCGGCCGGCACCGTGGCCGCGACAATGTCAATCGGGGAGCCCTCGTCAGCGGCCGTGGTCCCGGCTGTGGTCTCGGAGCGAGTCACGGTCAGAGTGCCCAGCGACTCGTCCTCGACGGCGATGTCATACTCCCCAGGCGTATCGAACTGCCGGGTGAACACCACCGCCTCGGTCTCCCCTGGCTCAATCGTGGCCACGCCTGTCGCTACGACCTCACCGTTCACGCGCAGGTCCGGTTTGTACGTCCCGGTACGATCGCCGACGTTCGTCGCCCGGAGGGTGATCTGCACGGTCTCACCCGTGGTAATGATCGTATCGCTCAGTGTTGCGACCTGAACCGCGAACGCTGCCGGTGCCGGCGTCGGCGAGGAGGTCGTGGCCGATGGCGTCGGTGCCGTTCGGGTCCGCGGGTCGACAGCAGTCCTCGAGGCCGTGGTCGTTGTTGTCGGCGATGTCGTCGTGGTCTCCGTGTCGGTAGCGGTCGTTGTCGACGTGTCGGTGGTCGTTGTTGTCGGCGATGTCGTCG
>CAZCXJ010000290.1:0-1569 GCA_964502585.1 uncultured Candidatus Halobonum sp. | reverse complement strand
AAGGTGTGTTCGTAGCTCTCGCCGCCCGGGATGTCCCCCTCTTCGGGATACCCGTTGCGTGCGGCCTGCTCGCTGTCGAAACCCCCGCTGGCGAAGTACTCGGCCTCGTCGGGGATATCGTCCTCGTAAGCCGTCACCGAGTGACCGACCGAACCCACGTTCTCCCAGACGACCGTGTCCCCGGGCGCGATGGAGATCTCGTCCGGATCGAACACGAGGCCATCAGTCATGTCTACCGTGTGTGTCTCACCCCCCTGTGCGGCGGCCGCCCCGGCGGAGCCGACGACCCCACCGGCCACACCGACACCGGCGGTCGCCCGTACCATCTCCCGTCGTGTGAGCGCAGGGTCGTCTCGACTCATGTGGGAACGTTGTACCCGATCCCCGATAACCCCTGGTAGCCTTCTCACTCGCCGGGAATCTAACCACATGTCACCGCGTGACAGCACCGCACCGAGTCCTCAGGCCGTCGTGATTGCGACCTCTGCCTCGAAAAATAGCGGGGTGTCAGTACGAGGATCGCTGTGCCCGGACGACCGAGGCGAGCTGCTCCTGTTCGTCCGCGAGCAGTTCGGTCAGGTCGTCGACAGTGATGATACCGACGAGTTCGTCCTCGTCCGTGCAGACGGGCAGTCGACGGACGCCGTTTTCGCTCATCACCTGTGCAGCCTCGTAGAACCCGGCATCCGGACCGACTGCACACAGGTCGGTCGACATGACGCCCCCGGCGGTCCGATCGTTCGGGTTCGCCTCTTCGGTCAGTACCCGGGTCGTCAGATCGCGGTCCGTGACGATCCCGACCGGACGCTCGCCGTCCGTGATGACGACGCTACCGACGGTTTCGTCTCGCATCCGCCGGGCGAGTTCTGGGACCGATGTCTCCGGGCTGGCGCTGACGACGTCCTTCCGGGCGAGGTCTTCGATTGGCATAGTCTTTGCCTCCGTGTAGACCGTGGCCGGAGCCACGCATATAACGGGAGGAACCTTCCCAACAGGTTGGAACTATCCCAGGTGCTTATCAGATTGCGGATGAACTTCCATGTCCCTGCCCTCGAAGGGCCGGGTTCACGAGATATCGGACGGTCCCCGGGCTCACGGCGCGTATTCTGCCGGGGGCACTGATATCGGGTGGATTCACTCCTGGTCTCCCAGCAAGTCGGCGAGTGGTTCGGCGGCGGTCGCGATCGGATCACGGACGGGGACGAACGGCGGTGCATACGCCGGATCGAGGTTCTGTTCCCTGTACCAGTCAGGTCCGTGGGGGCGCGGTCTCGACCGGGTCGATCCGTTTGCTACTTCGTGTCCACATGGTGGGTCGTGGGTCGACTCGTCGGCGTCACGGGGCACCGTACCAACGTGGCCGTCCAGAGCACGTGGGCGTTTTTCCGGGGACACCGGGACCGAACTCTGCTGGATCGACCACGTTAGATTCCGGCATGGTCGTCATGGGATTCGGTGTCCTTCGCGGGACGGTTCCGACGGACTGAGAATCGAAAGCAGCGTTAAATCCGGGGAGAGCGGACTACGTTCATGGACCACACGATCGAATCGATCCTCGTTCCCACGGAT
>CAZCXJ010000289.1:0-1585 GCA_964502585.1 uncultured Candidatus Halobonum sp. | reverse complement strand
GTCCCGGGCGATGCGGTTGGCCAAGGTGGTCTTGCCGGCGTTGGGCGGCCCGTAGATGCCGATCCGCTTCGGCTCGCTCCCCGCAAACAGGCTCGACGTCACCCGGGAAATGCTCGATCTGAGTTCTGTTAGCAGGCCCATATCATCCTCCCGCGCCCCCAGTTTCGGGTCGAAATCGGGGTCGCTCTGCCCGTACTACCATACCGCACTCACTTAATTGTGTGTCAGACACACATCACGGACCGGACACTACCGCCCGCTATCTCCGGAATCGTCGGGGTAAACGGCGTGATATAGGGAAGACGGTCCTCCCTCCTGGCGTTCGAGAGGAAGGAATCGGGACCGGGAAGGGGCGCCGGAGCCCGCCCAAAGGGGTTCGAGAGAACCACCGTCGAGAGAACCAGCGGGGTCAAGAGGCCGGACCGTATCGGTGCCAGGAGTGCTTCGGTCCGTCCTCTGGACACCCCCACCCCTTCGTTTCAGGTGGAACCGGGAAAACGGGGGAGCCGGGAGCCGGACACCAGGCGAGAAATCTAGAAAAAACTAGACTAGAGCCGGATTACCTGTCTCTAGTGTTACAGTAACGGCTCGTTTTAGTCGGTATTGCACCCACCGAGGGTGTTGTTCAAACGAATATAATAAAAACCTTTCGCCACTTCTAGAGCCCCTTTCCCGGGTACCCCCACCCCCTCCTTTCTCCCGTTCCACCCGAAACGAAGGGGTTGGGGGGTCCGCGTGGCTGCCCCCTTCGTTTCGGGTGGAACAACTGGAGATAATCCCCTCCCCCATTCGTTTTGATCTGGGGATAGTTCCCTGCCCTCGGATCGGGGATTCCTTTCTATCCACCGAGTACCGGAACTTTTAATATCTCCTTCTACCATCGGTTCCCCTGGATCAACTGGACGACCGGATCAGTTCGAGAGGGGTACAGGGGTACTCTCTCGACCGGTTTCGACGGTCTCGGTCGTCGCGCGGCACGATTCCACCTGAAACGAGGGGGCTTCGGAAACACGTATGAGGGACGCAGATTCGAACGGACACGACGGGAGTGAACCGTCGGAGGAGCCCGATCGGGGTAGTCCGACCTCCGGTGAAAACGGGGAGAAGGTGGTCCCCGACGAGGGGGAGAATGTCGTCTCCCCCTCCGAGGGCCGACCGATCTCGGGGGAGTCCGGCTCCGGGGAGGAAGCGCCGCAGGGTAACGATTCTCCAGTCGCAACAGAGGGGTCGTCCGAAGGAGAGGCGGGGACGGGGGCCACGGAACCCGAGGAGGACCCCTCGCTTGGTGGACCGAAGACGGGTGGAGCGGACGTCGGCGGCGGCTCCGGTCCCGACCCGCGGGGGGCCGACGGGTTCTCCGGGGACGGCGACCTCGAGGACCTCGAAGTCGACACCGAAACCGAGGAGGAGACTCAGGGGGCCTCCAGGGGGCTCTTCGACGACCTGCTGGAGGGGGAACCTATATTCGAGAACAAGGAGGTCCTCCGGCCCTCCTACACGCCGCACAAACTCCCTCACCGCGAGGAACAGATCAACAACATGGCGACGATCCTCGTGACGGCACTCCGGGGGGACACGCCCTCGA
>CAZCXJ010000288.1:0-1597 GCA_964502585.1 uncultured Candidatus Halobonum sp. | reverse complement strand
ACACGACAGTCCACGCGGCGGATATCGTCCTGACTCACATCGACACGCTGGAATTCCTCGTCACGCATGAGATCAACCCCCTGACCGATCCGTGGGGGCCCGTGACCGGGGATGCGGACGAAGAGATCCTCTCGGTCGACCCGTTCGCGGCGCGGTTCACGTTCACCATCGAGGGGGATACACTCACCCTGACGGTCGATGATGACCTCGCTGTCGTCGACGTTGAGAAAGGCACAACCTCCGATCCCGCCTGATGGATCCAAATCCGAGACAAACGTTTATCTCTGCTCGTTCTGTCACCTGTAGTCATGTCATACCATGTCAAGGCCGGTCGGGACGTGCTCGAACGGTGGAGCGCGGCGGCGTTCGTCGCCGCCGGCGTGTTGTATCTCGCTACGTCGGCCCTGTTCGGCTCTGAGACGATCACGGACCTCTCTCATCCGGCGTGGGTGACCGGCGTTTTGGGCCTGGCCGCGCTGTTCGCCTCCTTCATCGGACTGGCTGGATTGTATCCCCAGTTGGCTGCCCGCGTCCCCCGCCTTGCTCGCGCCGGACTCCTGACCGTAGCCGTCGCCGGGCTGGGGTCAGTCGCGTTCCCCCTGTGTCTCCTCGCCAAGACGTCAGGAACAGTCCTTCAACCACTCCCGATTATCATGTTCCTGATCACGATAGCCGGAACGATGGGTGGATTTCTGCTGTTCGGCATCGCCAGCCTGCGGACGCGGGTTCCCTCACGCACGGTCGGGCTGCTTATTGTGGCTACGGCAACGACATTCGTCGTCCTGTTTGCTGCGGATATGGTCTACGGTGGGTCCCCCGAATGGGTCGATTTCGTCATGAGCGGGATACAGGCCGTGCTCCTGCTCACCGTTGGATACGTCTTGCCGACCAGTCTCATCCCGATCGGATCGGCCGAGTCCCAGACCACCGCCATGTCGGGGTGACAGGAGTCCGGTAGTCCGTCCGGTCGCTGCTGAATACAGAGGGTGTATCCAGCAGGAGATGCTCTCGTGTCTGTAACCGGGTTGGAGTAACCGTAGCCGGCGCTCAACCCGGCAGAGACGCCGCCGATGCGAGTGGATAATCGGGTGGTGAGCGGCGGCCGCTCAGGACTCCCGGAGTTGGCCGCGGATCTCCCCAGCCGGATTCCCGACCGTGTGGACGTTCACATAATACAGCTCCGGCGACTCTCGAATAGCGTTGACGAGCTCCGTATTGTCGACCGTACCCTCAACGACGATTGGGTCGCCGGGACTCGAACTGCGCGCTTGGTCGGCAGGCCCAGTCACGGACTCCGCGAATCGAATGAGGAACGCACGCACGCCAGCCCGTTCACCGCGTGCTGCTTGCCCGTGGATATGTGCTTGGGTGAGGTTCTCGATATTCTGGACAGTAATGCTGTACTCCAGCGTATCGCTGTCGAACGAGAAATTGACGAAGCCGCTGGCTCCGGTGCGGTCGAGATTCGGGTTTTCGGATTCGCCGTGGGACAGCGGAGCAATGAGGTCTGCTCCAGCGGCCCCGGAGGTAGCGGACGCTGTTCCAACCCCGACCATCCCCAGGAGGCTGGCGGTTCCAATCGACTTGACAACTTGTC
>CAZCXJ010000287.1:0-1602 GCA_964502585.1 uncultured Candidatus Halobonum sp. | reverse complement strand
AAGCTGTTCCTCTCCTTTGGCATCAGCGCCCTCATCGTCCTCTCGCTCATCGTCTGGACCTACGGGCTCCTGCTGTTCGTCGAGGAGGGGCAGGCCGGGACAGCGAACGAGCTCGAGATCGACGTCGCACTGGAGGCCCCCGCCTGACCCCGGACGCCAACCTGTCGGACTGACAGCTCATCCGCCGCGGGCTGGTCCCTCGACCGCCTCCTGTCCGGCGGTCTACAGGACGAACCCCAGTACCAGGATGAGGATGAATACCAGGACCAGCACGGCCGCGAACATGTACAGCCGTTGCCTGACCGCGACCCCCTCCTCCGAGCTTTGTGTGCTCATGGCCCGTTTCCACTGGCTTGGGAGAACCGGGAAAAAGGTTTCCCAGGTGCACGCTCCGCGTCACCGCCTGTGAGTTTTCGGCGCACGACCGTCCCGGACGTTTTTCCCCTCGGATTCGGACCCACTCCGCATGACCCGGCCGAGTGTCGTCATCGTGGTGGCACTAGCGATCGTCCTTGCGGGCTGTGGGGGTGACGGTGGCAACAGAACGCCGGAACCGATCGAGGGAACCGCCTCGACCGCGACGGTCGGCGGGGATGCCCTCTCGGAGACTGGGTACGCGGAGGCCACTGACGAGACGACGACGGTCAACCGTTCGGGCACGCTCGACGTCTCGGGCGACGTCGAACTGACCGTCAACTACCGGATCATCGCGACCGGCCAGCGGACGGTCTACCGGAGCGACGGGTCCACGCCGCCGGCGGTGTTCGCGCTCCTCACCGTTCCGGTCGTGTCCCCGGACAGCGTCGATGTCGATCTCGATCCGCTCGGGGATCGGTCGACCGTCGAGGTGGTCACGCGTGCTCAGGGGACTTACCGCGACTTCGACGAGTTCGAGCGCGTTCGCAATCGGACCGTCGAAACACTGGGGGCCGAGGTGACGCTCCAGGAGTTCGCCACGACGGCCACGACGGACAGCGGATCCGTTTCCGTGTCAGTCTTCATCGCGCGGGTCGAACACGAGGGTGATGTCGTGCGGGCAGTGGCGGTCCTCCCGGCGGACGCGGCCGACCCGGGGGTGGTGCGGACGCTCGTTTCAGCGATCCAACACTAGGGAACGCTCTACGGACGGAAACCCTCGGCGGAGAGCCCGACACCCACGAAGTATTTAACACTCGGGACTCAAAGGTTTTAAGTCATTTTTTTCGTATACCCCCAATGAGGTACGATATCATGGTACAGGCGATATGGTTAGTGGTGTTCGTGCTCGCAACGTTCACTGCCGGGTACCTCGGTTATTCGAAGTACCTCGCGCAGTTCGTCGAACTGGACGAAGAAACGGAGACACCGGCACACAAATACGAAGACGGGCAGGAATACGTCCCCTCGAAGAAACCAGTCCTCCTGGGGCATCACTATTCGAGTATCGCCGGCGGCGCGCCGATCGTCGGCCCGATCACCGCCGCGATGTGGTGGGGCTGGGTCCCGGCGTTCCTCTGGATCGCCATCGGCAACCCGCTGTTCGGCAGCGTCCACGACTTCATGTCGCTGTCCTCGAGCGTCCGCCACGAGGGGAAGTCGATCGGCTACATCATCGGCGAGTAC
>CAZCXJ010000286.1:0-1605 GCA_964502585.1 uncultured Candidatus Halobonum sp. | reverse complement strand
AAAAGCCCTTCGAGGGCGTCATGGAGAACCTCTCGCGGCGCTACGTGGAGACTGATTCCGATGGTACACGCGAGCACATCGAGGACTACATGGCGACGACCACCTGCCCCGCTTGTAACGGGACGCGCCTCCGTGCGGAGTCACGGGCGGTGCTCGTCGCGGGGACCTCCATCACTGCGATCAACCGCATGAGTATCGGCGACGCGCTGGAGCACTTCGAGGGGCTCGAGTCGGAGCTGTCTGACCGGGACCGCACCATTGCCGAGGAGATACTGAAAGAGATTCGGGCGCGGCTCGGGTTCATGGAGGAAGTTGGTCTTGAGTACCTGACGCTCGATCGTGAGGCGTCCACCCTGTCGGGCGGCGAGAGCCAGCGGATCCGGCTGGCCACGCAGGTCGGCTCCGGGTTGGTCGGCGTGCTATATGTGCTGGACGAGCCGTCGATTGGTCTCCACCAACGAGACAACGACAAGCTGCTAGATACGCTTGAGGGGCTTCGTGACCTGGGCAACACGCTCGTCGTCGTCGAACACGATGAGGAGACGATGTGGCGTGCCGACAACGTCATCGACATGGGTCCAGGGCCCGGCAAGCGCGGCGGCGAAGTCGTGGTCAACGGCGACGTAACGAAGGTAATGGCAGAGGACCGCTCTGTGACGGGGGACTACTTAGCTGGGCGCAAGGAGATATCGACGCCCAACCAGCGTCGCGAAGCGGATGGCGAACTCGTCGTCCGCGGCGCGAGACAGCACAATCTGAAGGACCTCGATGTCGCCTTCCCGCTCGGGAACTTCACCGCCATTACCGGCGTCTCAGGGTCGGGGAAGTCGACGCTACTTCATGAGGTATTGTACAAGGGACTCGTCCGTCGGATGAACGACACCGATGTCAACCCCGGTGAGCACGACGATATCGAGGGTGTCGACCAGATCGAGAGCGTGCGGCTCATCGACCAGTCGCCGATTGGCCGGACGCCACGGTCGAACCCGGCGACGTACACCGGCGTGTTCGACCACATCCGGGAACTGTTCGCGGAGACGAAACTGGCGAAACAACGGGGCTACGAGAAGGGGCGGTTCTCGTTCAACGTGAAGGGCGGCCGGTGCGAGGCTTGCGGTGGGCAGGGCACGGTCAAAATCGACATGAACTTCCTGTCGGACGTATACGTTCCCTGTGAGGAGTGCGACGGCGCGCGGTACAATGACGAGACGCTCCAAGTGACGTACAAAGGGGCCACTATCTCCGATGTCCTCCAGATGGAGGTAGACGAGGCCTACGCGTTCTTCGAGTCACACTCCGGGATCCGTCGCCGGTTGGAGCTTCTCAGGGATGTCGGCCTGGGATATATGCGCCTTGGCCAGCCGTCGACGACGCTCTCCGGCGGGGAAGCGCAACGCGTGAAGCTCGCCGAGGAACTCGGTAAAAAGGATACCGGCGACACGTTGTACTTGCTCGATGAGCCGACGACCGGGCTCCATTCGGAGGACGAACGGAAGCTCATCGACGTGCTCCACCGACTTGCCGACGCAGGCAACAGCGTCGTCGTCGTGGAACACGAACTCGACCTGGTAAAGAATGCCGACCACATCATCGATCTCGGCCCAG
>CAZCXJ010000285.1:0-1607 GCA_964502585.1 uncultured Candidatus Halobonum sp. | reverse complement strand
GCAGCGTGAGGTACGAGATGACCAGCCGCTTGGCGAGGTATTTCGCGCTGATTCGAGTCATGATATCGGGTCTCGTAGGGTATCGGTCGTTTAGTGTGGGCTTATTTGAATGTGGTGCTTCACGCGGTGACAGTGCCGCGGCGCTTGGGGTCGTCCCTGGGAAAACGTCAGGGTCGAAATCCGCGAGCGAGTATGGGGATCCGGCCCTACCTTACTCCGCTTGGTGGAGGTTGTTCCACTCCACGCCCCAGGAGCCGAACCCGGGATCGACCACGTTACCGATGTAGCCGCTCCAGTCGGCCGAGTTGATCGGCCACTTCACCTTCGAGTAGGAGTGAACGTGGTACGGCTGATCGATGTAGATCCGCTCGTTCGCCTTCGCGAACTGTCTCGTCGCCTCCTCGACGTTCAGGTTCTCGTAAGCGGCGAGCAACTCCTCGTTGTAGCTGCTGTCGCCGATGCCGTAGCCCGTCGAGTTGTAGACGAACGCCTCTTGATCGCCGCTGACGTCGGCCTGTTCCTTGTGGAAGAAGAAGTACAGGGACGTCCCGTACGGGCTCGTTCCGGCCCAGCCCATCGGGTAGATGTCGAACTCCTCGGTCCGGTACACCCGCGAGACCATCGTGTTGAACGACAGCACCTGCGTGGTGATCGGAATCCCGATGTCGTGGAGGTTCGAGATCCAGTCCTCGAACGCTTTGGCCTCACGGGGAGCGTTCTGTGGCGGGTCGATGAACATCGTGATTGGCCCACCCATGATCTCTGGGATGGTCTGCCCGTCAACACGGATCTCCTGATCCGCACCGGCGTCTTGGAGCACTTCCGACTGGACCTCCCCGAAGCTGTAGTCGTACTTCGCGCTATCCTGGGACGCGGTCACGCCGGACAGGGTTCCGGGGAAGTCGAAGCCCAGTACTTCGCCACCCTCGCCGGTGACGACGTCCCCGTTTGTGAGGAAACTACGGATTCCTTCAACGTTAACGACGCCCGCTTGCGCCTGCTTGAACCGGAATACGTTGGTTGCCGGGTCATCCAGTAGTTCGACCTCGCGGTCCACGTTGTCCGCCCAGCGTGTCTCCGGGCGGGCCGCCGTGTACCCCGGCGAGTGCGGGTAGTCGCCGTAGAAGATCTTGTTCTGGTTGAGGCGCCGGACCCAGTAGACGTCGTCGAACGCGAACCCCATCGCTTGCCGGAGGGCCACGTCGTCGAGGGGCTGGCGCCGCAGGTTGAAGCCCCAGTAACTGAACCCGGAGTCGAACCCGTTGACGAGTTCCTGCCCCTCGTTCTCCTGCACGGTGGACTGCTCGGCGGCCTTCATCGAGCCGTAGTGGGTGTCGATTTCGCCGTTGAGGAACGCCTGGGTCATCGCGGATTCCGACCCGAAGATCGTGAAGTTGATCTGGTCCAGGAACGGCCCGCCGGCGATGATCTGGTCGCTTTCCTGGCGCCAGTCAAGCGTGGAGAGGACCTGCCACTGGTCCTTGTTGGTGAACTGGACCTGCATGGACGTGTCGGGGTTGAACTGGGTCAACACGCCGGGCCCCAGCCCGACCTCGTTCCCGTACTCGTCCATCGGGTTGAACTCCTGGTAGTTCACCTGGTTGCCG
>CAZCXJ010000284.1:0-1627 GCA_964502585.1 uncultured Candidatus Halobonum sp. | reverse complement strand
CGTCACGTCCAGGCCGTAGATCCCGATGTTCGGGTCGTACTCCTGGCTCGGGAAGGCCGTATGTTCCTCGATGCCGAAGCTGACGTTTCCGGTCTCGTCGAACTTCGACCGTGAAATGTCGACGAACTCCAGACACCTGTCGAGGAACTCGTTGGCCGTGTCCCCTCGGAGCGTCACCTTTGCCCCGATCGGGTCGCCCTCACGGATCCCGAACTCCCCGACCGCCTGTTTGGCGGTGGTTCGGACCGGCTCTTGGCCGGTGATTTCCGCGAGGATGTCTTCGGCGTTGGCCAGTTCGCGTCCGCCCTGTCCGACGCCCATGTGCACGACCACTTTCTCGATGCGCGGTTCGCGCATCTCGTGGAACTCGGATTCCGTTTCACTCATTCCTCATCACCGCCCTCGACTGGTTCGTCGTCGGGGAGAAGCTCCTCGTCGTCGACGAAGTTCTCGTCGATGACGACCACGTACTCCTCGACGGTCTCGAACGCGCCGTCCGGTTGGGTCACGTGAACCGCGTTGGCGCCGGATCCGGGCGTCACGTCGATTTCGGCGATCTGGCCGATCTCCCCGGCGTGACTCCCGGCGACCGCCGTGACCAGTGCTCCCTTCTCGTAGGGGAAGTGTGCGACGACCTCCTTCGACTCGTTGTCGATCACGATCGAGTCGTTGGTCGCGTACGTGTCGTCGGCCGACCGGACGTTCGTCCCGTCATGGAGGGTGTACTGGAACGAGCCCCCGGAAACCTGTGTCTTCTCGACCACCTTGCCGAGCCGGGAGGCCGCTGCCTCCGGCCCGATCGGCGTAAGCGAGAGCCTGCCTCCGGCTCCGGGGAACACGCGGTAGTACTCTTCCCGTTCGGTGAACGCGAGGATGTCGAACATTCCCACCGGTCGGGTTTCGTCGGCCTCCGATTTGCCGTTCACCAGGACCGACCCCTGATCGAGGGCGTACCGCGCTTCCTTCCGGGAGTCCACGTACCCCAGCACGTCCCGGAGGACGATCAGGAGCGGGACTCCGCTCTCGCCGTGTGGACCGGCGTCGGCCTTGACCGTGAAGGTAGACTCCTTCCGTTCGATCGGCCATGCGTCCGGTGCCGAAAGCCGCTTTTGATGGTTGCTCATGCTGCCTCCTCGTCTGATTCGAGACGTGCTTCACGGCGGTCGTCCTCGAGGTCGAGTTCCGTCACCCGCAGGTTCGAGGCGTCCAGCGGTCGGGGGATTTCCTCCCCGTCCGCCTTCTCGAGCGTGACGTCTTCGACGTGGACGGCCGCGTCCTTCAGGTCAACTGCGATGACTTCGCCTTCCTCGCCCGCGAAGTCACCACGCATTACCTCGACGGTGTCGCCCGTGTTCACACGGACGTTCCGCTGACCGTACTCCTCGCGGAGGTCGGCCGACAGGGTGGCGCGAACCTGACCGTGTCGCTCGTGAAGCGGGGCCTCACGCTGTCTGGTTCGTTGTTTTCGTGGTTGTTCGCTCATACGATCATGGTAGCCGTGGATGCGATACTCCCGAAGCGCTCGGCAACCTCCCTCGCGATGGGACCCTTGATTTCGGTCCCTCGCGGATCCCCCGCGTCGTCGATGACGACGGCGGCGTTGTCCGCGAACTTCACGCGAGTCCCG
>CAZCXJ010000283.1:0-1632 GCA_964502585.1 uncultured Candidatus Halobonum sp. | reverse complement strand
TACAAGCGCTCGCGGGGGATGGCGACCACTGCGGCCGCCGAGGCCCGCGGGGACAAGGACGAGTCGGTGGGTGCCGACGAGGGGGTGGAGGCGCTCACGCCGTACACCGGCCCGGTCGCGGAGGTGGCCGAGGAGTTCTCTGCCGGTGTCCGCTCGGGGCTGTCCTACTGCGGCGGCCACACCATCCCGGAGGCCCGCGCGAAGGCGGAGTTCGTCCGGGTCGCTCCCAGCGCGAAGGAGCGCGAGGGCTACCACGCGGACCACGACTGGGAGGGGGTCACCGTCGCGGCCGCGGACGACGACTGACCCGGCGCAGGCTCTGCAGGACTCAGCAGAGGAACCCATACATCCGACCCGAGTGCCCCATAGTCGCTGTCGGAATCAGCGTGACCGATACACGGCGCGTATTTGACAACCGTACCCGAGGTGGGATGGCGTCTCCTGGTCGGTATCAGGATTCAGGCTCGATGTTCTGGTTCATCCGGAACAGGTTTTCAGGGTCCCACGTGTTCTTGAGTTCACGAAGTCGGTCGTATCGCTCCCCGTAAGCGTCCCTGATCCGTTCGTCCTCGTCTCTTTCGAGGTAGTTCACGTACACGCCGTCGGCCGCGTGCGGGGTCAGCGCATCGTGGAACTCTCGAGCCCATTCGAGCAGTTCGTCATCCTGTTCCGGGTCAGTCCACTTCGGGGCGATGGTGAACAGGAACCTCTTGTCGCGGTGGGGAAAGGCAGTCGCATCGAGGTCGGCCTCGGCAGTCGCACCGCCCAGCCACTCACCGTACACGGTCGTGAAGGGTGACGGCAGCGGGTCGACGTACTCCATCACCGTCTCGATGAAGTCGTCCGACACCTCGTGATAGAAATGGGATTTCCAGTAGTTACGGTGGCCCTCCTGATAGAGCTCGTCGGCGCTCCGTTGAAACTCAGTGTAGGGCGTCGATCCGATGGTGTCGGCGATCGGCTCGGCGAACTCTCGGAGCGGTCGAAGCGCCTCCTTCCCCTCCTCGATATCGCCGGAGTACATAACGAACAGCGCGTAGAGGGTCTCGCCGTGGAGCGGCTCGGGATGCCCTGCGGTCGGATTCCCCTGCACGAACGCCGGATAACACATGACCTCGTTCGGAGCGTCCGTCATGAACTCGCGGTTGAACCGGAAGACCTGGGCAGCGGCCTCGTACGGGTAGATGAGTCGGCCAGCGAGCACCTCGGGACCGACCTCGTGAAGGTCGAACTCAAACGACGTAGCGATTCCGAAGTTACCACCCCCTCCACGCATCCCCCAGAACAGTTCCGGATGCTCGTCCTCGCTGGCCCGCACGAACTCGCCGTCGGCAGTCACGACATCGATCGACCGGAGGTTGTCCGACGCGAGGCCGTACTTCCGGTGGAGGTGGCCCAACCCGCCACCCAGGGTGAGCCCGGCGACGCCGGTCGTCGAGACGATCCCCCCCGTCGTCGCGAGCCCGAACTGCTGGGCCTCGTGGTCGAAGTCACCCCAGGTGGCCCCTGCGCCAACCCTGGCGGTCTGGCTGTCCGGGTCGACCCGGACTCCGTCCATCTCGCCGAGGTCGATCATCAGGCCGTCATCACACACGGCTCTCCCCGCGACGTTGTGCCCACCGCCCTTCACGG
>CAZCXJ010000282.1:0-1644 GCA_964502585.1 uncultured Candidatus Halobonum sp. | reverse complement strand
CAGCGAGCGGCAGGTGAACTGGGTCACCTCCGCGAAAGCCGGTGAGGATGAGGACGGGTACTCAGAAGGCCTCGTGGGCATCGATCAGGAGGGCTGGTTCCCGCTTCGGATTCGGGCAAGTGACTACGAAGCCCACGTCATCGATGGCGGCGCTGCCGACGTGGCTGACCTCGAGCCCGAGACGAGCGCGAGTGTTACGAGTCCGGAGAGCCGATCCGCTGGGGCTCGCGCCGACGGCGGTGACCCAAGCAGTACCGCTTCCCAGGACGATGACTGACCAGCATCCGTCAACGTCCACGGCCGCGGAACGCGGGGACGAGTATATCCGGATCACGCCGTCGCGAAGCGACCTCGCCCCCGAGACAGTCGTCCGCCAGCTGACCGGACTGCACGGCCTTGACGTCAGTGGTGGTGGGCTTCTCAGCGATATCGGTCCCTTCGGTGACCCACCGCCGGTGTTCGAGTTCCTTGCCGTGAGTGAGGGCGCTGACGAGCCCGTCGAGTTCTACTATGGGGCCGACCGTCGGATGGACGCCCTCGAGGAGCGTCTTCGCACCCTGTATCCACCGACCGTCACGTTCGAGCGCGTGACGCTCGATGTAGAGCAGAAGCTGATCCCATCGTCATCGGAGCCCGTCTCGGAGACGAACGCAATGAACGACCAGCCACCACGCGGGGATTCCGCCTCATCAGCGGAACCACGCGATGACTCAACCTTGGAGTCCGAGGGAGTGAGGCTCTTCGATTCGGCGGATCAGGAACCGGTTGGCGATGGTGGGAGCGTCCTGTCGGGGGACTCGACCTCACAGGATACCGATGAGGGACTGTTCGGAGCGGAATCCAGTGACGAGCCCCCGGAGAAGGAGCACCCCGACCGAGATACCACTGGGGAGGACCAGCCAGCTCACACGCCCTCGGATGTCGAGGAAACGACCCCGCTTGGAATCGCGTGGCACGGGCAGGCCGACCGTCGCGAGGACTGGATGACGACCCTTCCCCAGTTCACCGACACGGAGGAGGAAGACGACGACCACGCACGGGCCCCGCTCGCATCACTCATCGATCAGCTAACGCGGGCGGAACACCCTATCGGGTTTCAGGTCCTCTTCCAGCGCAAGTCGGACTGGACTCATGAGGCGCGGGAGCGCCAGCGGAAGCTCCGTGAGGGCGAGGATCGGGTCGTCGACTGGTTCTTCGGAGAACTACTTGGAAACACGGAGAATGAACCACAGAGCCCCTCGAACACGGGGCGGCAGCGCCGGTATCTCGACATCGGTGGCCGGGAACGGGTCGAGTCTATCGACGAGAAGGAACCCCAGCACACGTTCGCGGTGAATCTACGAGCGCTCGCACTGGTGAGCGGCGACGAACAGCGCGAGCGTGTCGGCCATCGTCTCGACGATATTGGGTCGGTATTCGATCACCTGAACGGGTCATACTATCGCCTTCGCCCGAAGCGTGTACGCCGTGGCCTGCGGAAGAGCCGGCGGGCCAGGAATCACGCCAACCGGGTCTTCAACGCCGAGATGACAGCGAAAAGCGACTGGCGGAAGACGCGGCCCGACCTCGTTCTCGGCCCGGCCGAGTTGGCGAACTTCGTCGTCGTTCCGCCAGCGACTGACCTCACGACCGAAGGCGGCCGTG
>CAZCXJ010000281.1:0-1671 GCA_964502585.1 uncultured Candidatus Halobonum sp. | reverse complement strand
GTAACTGGACGGGTGCTCCGTGGTCGGCTGCAATTTCGCTGGCGCGGTGGAGACAATATGAGATGAGTGTACGGTTCTCGACGCGCCCGTCGAAGCGCTCCCGGATGCCGTCGAACTCCTCACGGGCTGTCGATGCGGCCTCGTCCGGGGGCGCGATGTCGAGTCCACATCGGTAGGCAGCGATCGATTTCAGCCCGACGTACTCCCCGGTCAGTGCCGCCTCGACGCGGCTCTCGAACGTAGAGGTGAGTGCATCTAGGCTCTCGACTTCGGGGAGTAACTCCTCGATTATAGGCTCCAGTCTACGGATCGGATACACGTCGGCCGTCGTGTACGAGCGGAACTCCTGTGGGGACGTGTCCGGATAGCCGTCGTCCGCGAGGATGGCTGCCGTCCCGGACTCGTCGATCAGTGCCTCGGTGTACTCCTCTAGGGAGACATCCTTGCGGGCGGCAAGCAACTCGGATTCAGATTCGCCCTCGAAGTGGTCAGCGAGAAACTGGAGCACGCGGCGGTAGTGGACGGTGTGACGGGCGTCGGCCGGCCGGAGGTCTCCTTCGCAGAAGAGCGTGGGGAACTCCTGGTCGAAGTCTTCGCCCGGCAGTTCCATCACCGGATGGGCGTGGTTGTCGACGAGTGTGATCTCCGCGAGGTGCTCACGGATCGACATAGGCAGGACCTGCGTCCGGTGAGAACTTCAGTGTTCGTATCCCGGGGCAACCGAAGCGAACCGTTCCTGTTCGAATCCTGGGAGAACCGAAGCGACTTTACTCCGCGCACACGCTGTGGGAGCGTATGGAGGTCCGGACTCTCGGAGATGGAGACCCGAAGATCACAGTCGTCGGGGCCGTCCACGGGGACGAACCCTGCGGCGCACGGGCGATCGAACGGATACTGGCCGAGGACCCGCCCATCCGGCGTCCGACCGCGTTCGTCGTTGCAAACGAGAAAGCGCTTGCCCGTGGCGACCGGTACATCGATGTCGACCTCAACAGGGTGCTGCCCGGTGATCCGTCTGCCGACGCCCACGAACGCCGTCTGGCCGCCGAACTGGTCGAACAGGTCGCGGGAACACTGACGCTTGGCATCCACTCGACTCAGTCCTACGACGGGACCTTCGGCGTGCTCTCGGAACCGACTGACAGAAAGCGGGCGCTGTTCGACCGGACACACGTCTCCCTGGTGGCCGATACGACCGCTATTTCGGAGGGCCGATGCGTCGACCAGCCACAGTTCGTCGACGTCGAGGTCGGCCCTCAGGGAACCGAGCGAGCCACGGAACGAGCCGTGCGGGCGACGCGGTCGTTCCTGCGTGCAACCGACGCGTTGCCGGGGAGCCCTGCCGAGACGACCACCGAGTACTACGAGGTCACCGAGATTCTGGAGAAAGACCCCGACGCGACCTACGAGTTTCTCGCCCCCAACTTCGAACGCGTCGCTCCGGGCGAGACCTACGCCCGCAAGGACGGCGACCTGCTGGTGGCCGACGGGCAGTTCTGGCCCGTGCTGGCGTCGGGCACGGGTCACGACACCATTCTCGGGTACCGCGCCCAGCGGCGGGCCGAGTGATCAGAACGGGCCGCGCAGGTTTGCCAGTTCCCAGTCGGTCACGGACCCGGTGAACTCCTCCCACTGTTCGCGCTTGATGGTGAGATACGACTCCACGAGGGG
>CAZCXJ010000280.1:665-1672 GCA_964502585.1 uncultured Candidatus Halobonum sp. | reverse complement strand
CCGGATCGACGAAGCCGCCACCGCCGAGCGTCGGGGGTGACGCGGGGCGAACGGTCCTCCTGCAGCCATCAGCAGGTGAATCGGTTACGCAGTCGCACTGCACAGTACAGCCCTTCAGCCGCGGATATAGCGAGCGGCACGCCGGCGCTCCCCCCGGCGTCAACCGGGCTACCGACACGTGGTGAACCGGACTGACGATGCGGGGTCCGGGTCGGCGCCGGCGACACCTGACTGCCTGGCCGGTTCCCAGTCCGGTCGAAATTCGGTGTCCCGTCGGTGAATCTTCGGCACCACTTCGGCAATATCTCGGAAAAATGTCATACGTGCACCAAGCCGAGTTATGCCCGTATGACGGGAACTAATCCCAGTCAGGCGACGGGTCGTATCGAAGCGATCGTGGACAGCCTCCGCGACAAATCACCGGCATCACGGCGACAGTTCCTCCAGCGGTCTGCGACAGCCGGGGCCGGCGTGCTGGCGCTGTCGGTCGCGGGTTCAAACTCCGCGCTAGCCCACGACGTCTCGGACGATGACATCAGCGACGTGGACGTGCTGAACTACGCGCTCACGCTTGAGCACCTGGAGTACGCGTTCTACCGCGACGGGCTTGAGCGGTTCGACGCGGACGACTTCCAGACGGCGACCGTACTCAACGGCTTCGGTAACCGCGTCCAGGATGACGTCCGGCCCAACTTCGCGGACATCCGCGACCACGAGGAGACCCACGTCGACACGCTGACCAGCGTCGTCGAGGACCTCGGCGGCGACCCGGTCGCGGAGGCCTGCTACGACTTCGGCATCGAGGATGTCGATGACTTCATTGCCGTCGCCGGGGTGCTGGAGAACACCGGTGTCTCTGCGTATGACGGCGCGATTAATCTCATCGGTTCCGCCGAGCTGCTGGAGGCCGGCGCGACCATCGCGACCGTCGAGGCCCGCCACGCGTCGTATCTTAACGTCCTCAACGACGATGATCCGTTCCCCGCCGCCTTCGATGAGGCGAAGAG
>CAZCXJ010000280.1:0-655 GCA_964502585.1 uncultured Candidatus Halobonum sp. | reverse complement strand
GGCGAGCGTCCGGTCGGCGGTCCCCCCGGGTCCCGCAGTCGTCCGTCCGGGCCCGACACCTTCGCGAGGTGGCCGGCTAGCCGCAGCACCGGAGGTATTACACCGCCAGCCCCAGTGTTTCGGACGATGGAGGCTCGGCTCTGGTACGTGCTCACGGGCACCCGTGGCGGCCTCAATCGCATCCGGATCATCAGGACGCTCGACGAGCAACCGCGCAACGCCAACCAGGTGGCCAAAGCCCTCGACCTCCACTACGAGACCGTCCAGCACCATCTCGACGTGTTGATGGAGAACGACATTCTCCGGAGCAGCGGGGACGACTACGGGGCGGTCTATCTCCCGACCGCGCAGGCACGCGATCACTGGGACCTCGTCGAGGAAATCATCGAGCAGGTAGACTAAGTATGCAACTGTTCAACACGGAACAACACGTGACGAGACCCGTTGGAGCGACAGCATGAGCGTCTGGGTCGATGCCGCGCGGGTAGCGACCGGGCTGAACGTGCTGCTCCTCCTGGCGCTCTGCTACGTCTGGGGACGGAACTACGCCGCGGTCCGCACGAAGCACACGCTCGGGCTGCTGGTCTTCGCAGTCTTCCTGCTCGGGGAGAACGCGTTCGCTCTCTATTCGCTCTCGCTTGACCCCATCCTCACG
>CAZCXJ010000279.1:0-1680 GCA_964502585.1 uncultured Candidatus Halobonum sp. | reverse complement strand
TCCCCGACCAGTTGTGGTCGTCCCACTCGAACCGCGCGTTATGCCCCTAAAGTCCCGTGTCCTTGGCGTGGAAGTGGTGGATTGCGTCGCGATCGCTGAGATGGCGGATCGCATCCGTGACGTCGATCCCCTACGAGTAGAGGTGTGACAGGTCAAAGTTCGCGCCGATGTACTCGTTCGTCGGCTCCCGGAGGCGCATCATGCTCGTACTCCTCGCGTGGGAGGTGGTCGTCGCCCACGAACCCTCCACAGCAGAGTTTCGAGACTGGTTTTTGCCGTGAACAGGGCGGCACTCAATCCGGAAGGCCCGCCGCCAACGATTCACACATCTATCATAACCGATTCAAACTAAGAAGGTCAGCATCAAAACAGTTCTAGTTAGATGAGTTACATCGGGGCAGTGTTGGCCTCCGAGCCGCCCGCAAACAGGTCGGTTTCGGGATTGAAATCGAGCCAGCTGAACCAGAACAGTGGCGGGAGATCGTTGGCCCGATGGAGACACGTCCCCTCGTGAGGGCCGTCGACGACGCACCCGCTGGAGCGCTCCCACCGCGAACCGCCGGCACGCATCGTTCCGTCGCCGGCCAGTTCGAACCGGAATCGCTCCCCGTCTACGGCCCGATAATAGGCGACCAACCGCTCGTCTGGAGTGACCGTGACTACCACCGGCTCTCCGCCCACGGTATCGTTCACGACCTCCGCGTCTGAGAGATCAGACAGCGGGTAGGCCGTCGCATCGTCGTCGACCGCAATCCCGAGCACGATGGCCTTGGGATGCAGCCGGTCGTCGTCGAACGTCGATCCTGGACCGACCTCCTGGGAGTCGTCCCACCGGGAGTAGGGACGCGAAGCGTAATCACGGAGCACGAGGTCGTCACCCGCGATAGTGTCCGAGAATGGGGGTGGGAGTAATACCTGCGTGGCGGGGTGCTCGGATCGCCAGGCACCCCACGTGGTGAGCGCAGATGGCACCACCGTGAGGTCCTCACCCGTCAGTTGGCCCCGGATGGCGGTCGCCTCGATCTGTGACCAGAGCGTGTCGGTCTGCCGGTCGTACAGGAGGAGGTTCGACCGCCAGAGCCGACCGTCTACACCGAAGTCCGTGACTCTCCCGTCGACGGTCCGACATGCAGTGACGCCGCTCCGACACAGCGGACAGTAGGTGACCAATAGCGGCCCGTCAAAGCGGTCGTTGACCACCTCGTGCCAGTCGAGCACTTTCAGCGGGTAGGCACGCGCCCTGCCGTCGCGCGCCACCCCGATGACCCGACTCGACGAGGAGAGTCGCGGCTTCGTCGTGTACTCCTCACCGAACTCGCTGACGACCTCCAGTTCGATGCCACGCCAGTCGTCGCCGAACGCGGGGTCGGTGATGGCCGGGATGTCATCCCTGGGCACGCTACGCACGAGCGCCGACGACGGGACGGGCAGGTCGGTCTCGCCGGCCTTTCCGGGCCGAGTGGGAGTTCGGCCGTCGGCGCGAGCGGACGGTAGCCGGCCGGGACAGCCGGCCAGGCCCGCCAGGGCTCCGGACGCCAACCCGCCCAAGAGGGAGCGCCGTCGCATCGGAGGAACTTGGACCGCGGATCGCAAAACACCACCGCGATGATGCCGACGGCGTGCATACCCGTCCACCCACAGTCCGACAACGGCGTGCAGAGGTCGACCTCACGGCGAACA
>CAZCXJ010000278.1:0-1697 GCA_964502585.1 uncultured Candidatus Halobonum sp. | reverse complement strand
ACGGGGCATTGGCCGGCAACCCTCCCGCTACGACTCGTCGGGGGCGTAGTAGTACTCGCCCTGTTTTTTCTGCTCACGATCCAGTTGCGATCCGGGCTTGTTGATGCGTGGCCGGGCTGTCCGCTCGTCTCGCCGGAACGTCACGTCGAGGTTTGCGAGGAAGTCGTTCATTCCCTCGCGCATCCCGACCGGGTGACCGGCATGGCCGTAGTCGGCGGGTTCGCCGTCGAACACCTGCAAGCGATCAGCCAGCAGGTCGATCATGTAGATATCGTGGTCGATGACCATCGCCGTCGCGTCGTGGTTCTCAGTGTATCGACGGATTGCTCGAGTGGCGAGTACACGCTGTTCGACATCCAGGTGGGCGGAGGGTTCGTCAAGGAGATACAGGTCCGCCTCCTCGGAGAGGCAGGCGGCAATGGCGACTCGCTGGCGCTCGCCGCCGGACAGGTCTGTGAGACTCCGCTCCATCACGCGCTCCAACTGAAGGGGTTGTGCGATTTCGGTCTGCCAGTAGGAGGAGCCGAACTGGTCCGTGATGGACGAGAGGAACGCGTCGACCCGCATCGGCTGGTCGATCTCCACGTACTGGGGCTTGTAGGAAATATCCAACCGGGTGTCGAACACCCCTGTGTCAGGTTCGAGCCGGCCAGTCAACAGCTGCGCGAACGTGGATTTCCCGATGCCGTTCGGACCGACAATACCGAGTACCTCATTGTGACGGATCTCGCCGGCATCGACTTCGAGGGTGAACTCACCCTCACCGTAGGACTTCCGCATGTCCGGATACTCCACGAGCGTTCGCCCGCGTGATTCCGGTCGCGGGGCGTGCTCCTCGAACTCGATCGCCTCCTGCCGGACGCGCATGTTCTCGTTCTCTAGGTAGCCCGAGAGGTATTCGTTGATACCCTTCTTTGTTGATTTCGGCGCGGTGACGACACCGAACGCCCCCGGTTCACCGTACGCAACGTGGATGATGTCGGCCAGCAGATCCAGCACCGCGAGGTCGTGCTCGACGACGAGCATCGAGCGGTCCTCCTCCTCGGCAAGTTCGCGGACGAGCCGGGCCGCGGTGACCCGCTGGCCGATGTCCAGGTACGGCGTTATTTCGTCGAGGAAGTAGAAGTCGGCATCACGAACGAGCGTCGCCGCCAAGGCTACCCGCTGGAGTTCGCCGCCCGACAGGGTATCGATGGGCTGGTCGATAACAGGGTCGATATCGAGTCGCTGAACGATCTCGTCGGCGATGCCACGCTCGTCGACGCCGGCGAGCAGCTCGCGGGTGTCACCGGCGAACTGGTCGGGGATCCGGTCGACGTACTGCGGCTTGCGTGCGACCGTAACCTCCCCGGCCCGGAGTGCCTCAAGGAACGTCTGGAGCTCGGTGCCGCGGTACTCATCGAGCACTTCCTCCCAAGTCGGTTCATCGTCATAGCGGCCGAGATTTGGCCGGAGCTCACCGGCGAGCAGCTGGACGGCGGTCGTTTTCCCGATCCCGTTTGGCCCGAGGATGCCGGTCACCCCCCCCTCCTGTGGCGCCGGCAGGCCGTACAAGCCGAACGCGTTCTCCCCGTAGCGGTGAGTCGGATCCTCATTCAGTTCCGATGGGAGGTTGATGATCTCGATAGCGTCGAACGGGCATTTCTCGACGCAGATGCCACAGGTCTCACCCAGACAGAGCTCCTCAGAGATGGAGA
>CAZCXJ010000277.1:0-1705 GCA_964502585.1 uncultured Candidatus Halobonum sp. | reverse complement strand
TGCTGGGGATTGGGTACCTGCTGGACGTGGAGGACGTGGCGACCGGCCGCTCCGGACCCGCGTCCGACTCGACAGCCTAATCGAAGACGGCGGTCCTGGGGGCCATCCAGCCGGTATACCCGGGGTGTGCCAGGTGACCGGATGGTGTCCGATCAGTCGCCATCCATGAATATCCCTTCGGACCGCCACGTTCCGATTCGACCGGCCAACGTCTGGCGGCATGCCGTGCCGCACACAGCGGCTGTATCCGCCGGAGAGGGATCTCCCGTTTGAAGGAATGATCGCCGACGATCAGGGAGTGACGACGAGGTTGCCGACCATCTCGGCGTTGTTGAGGTCCTGAAACGCCTGTTTGGTCTCCGTCAAGGGGTACTCGCGGTCGATGACTGGGGTGAACTCGCCCGCGTCTACCAGCTGGAGGAGCCGTTCGACCTCGTGTTGGGTGCCGGCACTCGACCCCAGCACGTCGATCCGCGACCCATACAACTCCCTGTTATTGACCTCCGAGACGGTACCCGCGGTGTCACCGATGACGACCATCGTCCCACCTCGCCGCAGAACACGGACACCCAGGCCGGTGTACGGCCCACCGAGGTGATTGAGCATCGCATCTGGCCGGCCGACCTCGAGGACAGCATCTTCGAGCACCTCGGGTTCTGGTGCGTAAATGGCGTGATCGAGGCCCAGATTACTCACGCGGTTGAGTTTCGCCTCCGACCGTGACGTGCCGATCGACTGGGCGCCGAGCAGGTCGAGCAGTTGGATCGCTGCAACCCCGACGGCTCCAGTCGCCCCCGGAACGAACACCAGATCGCCGGCCGTCACATTCGCCCGACGAAAGGCATGCCACGTCGTCGTGTATGCCGCCGAAAGCGTTGCGGCCTCACTCGAGGAAACGCCGTCAGGAAGAGGAATGAGGCGGCCCTGATCGATGTAGTCTGCACCAATAAGCGCTTTTTCAGCCAGTCCACCGTGGTACAGTTCCCCCGCCTCACAGAGGTTCTCAGGGCCCTCGCGGCAGTACCGACATCTGCCACACGTCGAGAGCGGATACAACATGACCCGGTCACCGGACTCGGCGTCTGGCCCGACGCCCTCGCCGACGGCATCGATGGTGCCCGCGATTTCGCCACCGGTGATGAACGGGAGCATCTCCTCGGTGACCCACCACTCCCCTTTGAGGATCCACAGGTCGTGGTGGTTGATCCCGCAGGCGTCGACATCAAGAACGACCTCTCCCGTGCCTGGCTCGGGCTCATCAACCGTCCGGATCGAGACGCCTTCCGGCACGGCGAATTGCGTGAACGCGGCGACACGCATACCGGGACTCGAACCTGTCCTATGTTAACTCTTGGCACAAACAGCGGGAGAGAGACACTCCCTGGATGGGACTCTCACCCTGTGCTGCATCCAGAGACCGTGTCGAGTAGACAGTGTCAGCTCACTGCGCGAATTTTCCCCCACACGAGTTGCGGGAGTTGGCCGAGAACCTCCGGAAAGGTCAGGCCGAGTTGGGCTTGTAGCTCCGCCGTGTCGTAGAAGTGATGAATCTCGACGATCTGCCCGTCGTCGATGAGATACTTGCCCATCGCGTGAATCTCGACTTCCCGTCCGGTTGCAGGGAGACCCTTGAATTCGGATTGATGAGTACCGGTGATCTTCACCTCATGCATGGCCATGCCACTTGCTGTGACTTCCGCCACGG
>CAZCXJ010000276.1:0-1705 GCA_964502585.1 uncultured Candidatus Halobonum sp. | reverse complement strand
CACCGAGAACGACCCCGACGAAATCGGGAAGGTCCGGATCTGTCCCGAGTGTGGCCGGGAGTGGAAAGACGTCGGCTGAGGGGGACAGGTGGCAGTGTCTGTCGTCCCTCCAGCTAACGCCCGTGCCCGTTCGCTCGCTCTGTACTGATGGCCCGGGGTATCGGCGAGCTTGACCTCGTCCGGGACCTCCTCCCGGACTGGCTGGCGGTGGTATTCGCGTTGCTGACCCAGCTTGGCGACCTCTGGTTCCTCGCGCTCCTCTGGGGAAGCCTCTACTGGCTGTCCGGCCATGAGCGGGACGGTATCGCCACTGTCGGCGGTCTCTCCCTCGCCGGCGTGGGCCTCTACCGGGGCCTCAAGGCAGTTTTCGGGTTACCCAGGCCCGACCGGGTCCCGCTCGACCCCGATTCGCTCCCGTGGCTCCTCCAGTCCGTCTGGGAGCTCACCGCGTCGGTCTCGGGCTTTGGCTTCCCGAGCGGGCACGCTACCAACGCGACGGTCGTCTATTTCGGCCTCGCCTGGGTTCTCGCTTTCGGAACACGGCGCCAGAGATTCGCCGTTGCCGGCCTGCTGGTCGGGACGGTGTCGTTCACGCGCGTCGCGCTCGGCGTCCACTTTCTCGTCGACGTCGTCGCGGGGTTCTTTCTCGGTATCACCGTCCTTCTCGTGGGGCTTGGGGCGTTCGCGAACCGGCCGGTCAGCCGCCCGACACTCGCGTTTTCGCTTGCCGTTCTGACGGGGGGCTTCAACGTCTGGGCCAGCAATCAGGCGTTCTATTCGGTCGTCGTACTGGGTGCCTCCGTCGGTGCCTTTGGCGGCTGGCACGGCGTCCTCTTCGTCCGACGGCTTCTCGGGACGGAGCGTGCTTCGACCGCCCGGTTGCCCACGCTCTTCCACGGCGCTCTTCTCGCTCTCGCGCTGGTTTCGCTTCTCCTCTCGCTCGTGATAGCCCTGGTTCTGACAGCACCCGCGTATGCCGTCGCCGGTGCAACCGGTCTCGTCGTCGCCGGCGTCGCTTTCGGTCCGGTCCTGTCCTACTCCGACCGTGCCCGCCGCGTCCTCATCGTCCTCCGGTTGTGGTTTCGAGCCACGTGGACGCGACTCGGGTCGTTCGTCTCGCGGTGACCGGCCGGTTGCTTGCAGTGTTTCCTCGTCTCCGCCACGCCCTGCCTGTCACGGATGACAAGGAATATTCGGGTCGGTCGAAAACAGGGAGCCAACAGATGGAGACGCTAGAGGTCGAGGACCAGACCGTCTACTTCACGAGCTCGGAGACCATCGACGAAGTCGACGACGCCGACCTCGTCGTCACGAGCCCGCCATACTGGAATCTCAAGGACTACGGCCACGACGACCAGATCGGTCACGACGAGGCCTACGAGGACTACCTCGACAGGCTGCAGCGCGTCTGGGACGCCTGCTACGAGGCGACCCACGAGGACGCCATCATGGTCGTCAACATCGGCGACCGGCGCCACGAGAAGCGGTTCTACCCCATCGGGATGGACATCTACAACCGGATGGAGCGGTGGAAACTCCTCGACAACCTGATCTGGTACATCCCGAACTCGCTTCCCCAACCGGCGTACTACCTGGACAAGCTCTTCGACGACAAGTACGAGAACCTCCTCGTCTTCGCGAAGAACTACGACTACGAGTACACGTTCAACAAGATCCGCGTCGAACAGAAATACAAGGGCGTCGA
>CAZCXJ010000275.1:0-1705 GCA_964502585.1 uncultured Candidatus Halobonum sp. | reverse complement strand
CCCGGGCTATTGGCTTGGGAAGCCAATGTCCTACCACTGGACCAACGGCGCGCACCACAATCTCGCCCGTCGCTGTACTTCAACGTAGCGCTTCCTCCGAACTCGTCCGCGAACGGAAATCGAACAATCGTCCACTCTCGCGTGCAGTCGGGCAGGTATTAGTCGCCGCAACCCCTACCCTTCCATGATGGCAACAACCGGACCGTTGGTCGAGGGGACGGGTGTCACCCTCGAGCTCTCGGAGTCGGAACTGGAGGCGCATCGCAAGCACATCACCGGCTTCATCGAGGAGGTCGTCGACGATGCCGGTGCCGAGGGTGCCGTACTCGGGCTCTCGGGCGGTATCGACTCCACGCTCACCGCACATCTCGCTGTCGAGGCACTCGGTGTGGACGGCCTTCACGGCCTCGTGATGCCTTCGGACGTAAACACGGAGGGAAACATGAGTGACGCCGAACGCGTCGCCGAGATGCTCGATATCGAGTACGATGTGCTCGATATCAACCCCATCGTGGACGCGTTCGTCGACGCGTTCCCCGAGGGTGCCGAGGACCGGATGGCACTGGGCAATGTCCGCGTGCGGACTCGCGCGGTGCTTAATTACTTTGTCGCCAACGCTGAAGACCGGGTTGTTTTAGGAACAGGCAACCGCTCGGAGGCGATGACCGGCTACTTCACCAAATACGGCGACCAGGCGGTCGACTGTAACCCTATCGGCAATCTCTACAAGCGGCAGGTCCGCCAGCTGGCCGCCCACATCGGCGTCCCAGATGATCTCGTCACCAAGGATCCAAGCGCAGAGATGTGGGAAGGCCAGACCGACGAGGAGGAGATGGGGCTCGGTTACGACGAACTCGACGCCATTCTTGCGCTCCACGTTGACGGTCCATTCTCGAAAGCCGCGACGATGGAGACGCTTGATGTGTCCGAGGCAGCCGTTGAGCGGGTGATCGACCTATACGCCACCTCGAAACACAAGCGGGCGATGCCGCCCGCACCGTCGCCGATAGAGCCGTAGCGCGGCCTACCGGAGTTCCCGTCCGAGCGCGACGGCGGCGATGACCCCGATGAGGCCCGCGCCGAGTTCCACGACGCCGAGCCACGAGGGGAGCCAGAAGCTCAACCACGAGTTCACGGAGGCGACGGTCCCTGCGACGGGTCCGGACTGTCGGCTTTCGTACTCGACGCTGGTCGTCCCGCCGGGTTCCTCCGGCAGGTAGCGCTCGTCCCCGGGGAGGAACACTCGGTCGGCCTCATAGATAATCGGTTTCGGCTCTGTCCGTCGCCACTCCCAGACGACCTCGCCGTCAGGATTCACCTCGATAACCCGGTCGCCCCGGGAGTCGGTAATTAGCGTGTTACCGTTCGGCAGCCGGTCGGCGTCGCGCGGCCACGTCAGACGCGCGCCCGACCCGGTACCGTCGTACAGCCACACCCGCTCGTTCGTCTCGGCGTCGATTTCTACGATACGGTTGTTCTCGCTGTCCGCGACAAGTAGGGTGTCACGGTCGCCCGTCCCGAGGTATGTCGGATTGTGCTGCTCGTTCATCACCTCATGGTTCCCGGGTGACCCGTACACGCCAGTGATATCGCCGCTCGGGCGCTTGACCTTCAGCACGGTGTCGAAGTTCCGTACCGACAGCAGGAACGTGTCGTTACCGAGATAGTCCACGTCGTTGAGGTGCGTCCAGTCACTCTCCGGCCC
>CAZCXJ010000274.1:0-1721 GCA_964502585.1 uncultured Candidatus Halobonum sp. | reverse complement strand
TCTCACCGCCGGGATCGGGACCGGCTGGACGTACTTCTCGAGGTCCGGTGACGACTCGGCACCGGCGGCGTCGATACCTATCGTACTGGCGAGTCCGATGGCTGCTCCAGTCTGAAGCAACCGACGTCGGGAAAGGTCCATCATTGGATACTTTTATAGTATCGGTCAGGAGTTCGGTTCGACATCGATTCGCCTGAGGCTATCGCCCCGCAGAGGGTCGAAGGGCGACCTGCGGCGAGGTGATCCGGTGCGGTCAGTGCTCCCTCGCGCAGTTGTCGCCGGGGCTGTCGTTACCCGTTACCGTTGCCGTTCCCACCGCCACCCTGCGTCTCCGAGGCGTCGGGGGTGAATTTGAAGACGTACAGCCCGGTTACCATGTCGCTGACGACGGTGAAGTCCCGCTCGTCGGCGTAGTCGACGCCCCAGGCCATCGGGGCGTCCCCGATGAAGTCGAGCGTCTCCCCCGCTTCGTCCTCGCGGTCATCGGTCCGGTACTCGTCAGTCGGCGTCGGATCGGTGGGGTCGCTGATGTCGTAGGAGACCGCCCCTTCGTGGTAGTCGCCGCTGACGAGCAGCGTGGTGTTGCCCTTCGGGACGACATCGTGGTTGTGCGTCGTCCAGTCGAACAGTTTGCTGAGCTCGTCCATCACCTCCGCGTTCGGCGAGTAGGTGAACCCGATGTGTTCCGGGTCGCTGAGCGAGCCGTCGCCCCAGCCGATATCGAAGATGTGCTTGCCGCCGGGGACGCCGAATCCGAGTTCGTCGCCGACGATGGCAATCTCCCGGTCGGGGTCGTAGTCCGCGTAGTGACAATTCTCGAAGCCCGGCTCGCCCCTGTCGAGTTTCCCTTCGGTGTAGCCCTCCAAGGGCGCGTAGTCGACTCGTCCTTCCTCAACCGGATCCCGCGGATCGGAGACGTCCAGAATCTGGTAGCCGTCGAACGTCTCATCCTGATCACCGATGTACGCGAGGTGGGCGAGGTCCCGGTCCACATCGACGACGACGTCGTGGAGGTCGGCCCCATCGTAGTCCGGGTCGTCCTGGCCGACGCCCGCGTGCGTGAGGAACTCCGGATCCGTAGGGTCCTCAACGTCCCAGACGCTCATCCCCGCTTCCGCGTCGGCCTCGTTGGCCGTGTACAGGACGGGCTCCTCGGGATGGGCAACCACGTTGTGGGTCGACCTTGCTGGCAACCGTGCGACGATTTCCGGATCCGCGGGCGTGCCCGCCTCGTAGCCGTAGTCAACGACCTGGACGCCGAGGCCATCGTCGCCGTCATCGCCGTCGTCGGTGTCGGCGTCGGCGGTGGAGATAGGTACCCCTTCCAATGTCCGGTAGTACAGGCCGTCACGGCTGTCGAATTTGACGTCGGCATGCCGCGTCGCGTAATTTGGCGAGTCGATCCGGTGGACCTCCGTCGGATTGCGCGGATTGCTGATATCGACGAGGAAGCTACCGATCTCGCCCAAAAATACGCCGACGACGGCGTACTGGCCGTCGGCCCTAATCGACTCCTCAGCGAAGTGGGGGCCTTCCGTGACGGTACTTTCCTCGAGGATCGTCTGGCCCATCTTGCGAACCGTTCCCTTCTTCGGGCCACCGCCTTCGCCGGCGAGAGCAGAACCGGTGGCGACACTACCGAGGACGGTGCCAGCACCGTTCGTTTTGAGGGCTGTGCGTCGAGTAACGTCGAACGTGTGTTGCTTATCCGTCATGGGATT
>CAZCXJ010000273.1:0-1723 GCA_964502585.1 uncultured Candidatus Halobonum sp. | reverse complement strand
GACTGGATGACGCTGCTCTCGCGGTTCAGTGAGATGGCCGTCGACGGTGACGATGCCTACCGGTCACCGTTGAGCGTCTTGCTGGAACAGGCGCTCGCGACCGACGAGCCGTTCGTCTATCAAGTGGTGTTTACCCCCAAGCGCGACTGGACGAAAGAAGCCCAGCACCACAAGCGCAACCTCAAGATGGGAACGACCGGGCTGTGGAGTGCGTTCACACAGGAGTTCACGTCTGTCCTGCTCGGGACGTCGGAAGAGGAGCGGCGTCAGCGACATCGTCCGGATACCCCCGAGCAGATCGGCGGGACGATCAGCGGTCCAGACGCGAGCGGGCAATCGACTCAGTACAGCCGGATGGGCCAGATCGACCACAAGCAGCCCGCTATCACGTTCGACGTCTCGCTCCGAGCCGCCGGCGACACGGCGGTCATCAACGGACTCACGGGCGCGTTCACCGCGCTGAGCGGGCCCTACTATGGCATCGAGGGGAACGCGCTCGGGGAGAACGCTCGCGAGTACCGCTGTCTCACGGACGCGACCCTCGGGCGGACTGGACTCAAAGACCGATTCAGTAACGACAATCCGATTCTCGTGGTGAGTCCGGACGAGCTCGCGAACTTTGTGACGGTTCCGAACACGGGCGCGCTTCCGAAGCCGAGTCGTGGGGCGTCGGGCGGGAATCCCAACGCCCGCTCCCCGTTGACGGCGACCGACGAAGAACTCCTCCGGGAGTACGACCAGGGGATGTGCATCGGCGAGGCTGTCACAGCGGCGCCAGATCGTGATAACATCCCGATTCATCTGACTGCCAACCAACTTACCCAGCACATTCTGCGGGCGGCCACCACCGGGAGCGGGAAGACGACCGCGATGATCAACGACGGCCTCTCTGCGTACGAGCACCTCGATGGGCCGATCTTCATCTTCGACCAGAAGGGAGGAGAGCTCTGTCAGGAGTACAAGCGGGCACATTTCCACCGCTTTGGCGACTTTGATGACGTCATCCACTTCCGGGTGCCGGGTCCGAACGCCGAACTGCCGGCGTTCTCGTTTTTCGATATCCGGCCGCAACTCGCGGCGGGGCTCGCTCGTGAGACGGCCGTCGGGCAGAAGATCGATCGGTATCACGAACTCGGGGCCTACGCGATCGGCGAGGAACCCTACGACCAGGCGTTCGTCGGGAAGACGCTGCTCTCGCATCTGATCGAAGCGCTGTTTGACCCGGTGCATGGGCAGGATGCGTTCGCGATCAGCGAACTCTTCCAAGCGGCCGAGGAGATGAGCACCGAACGGGTGATCCCTCCCGTCAGCAATCCGACGCTCCACAGGGCCCTGGTCCGACACTTCAATCGCGAGGAGCGTGAGTTTCTCAGGTCGATCAACGCCGCGATCAATCGAATTCTGGCCTACAGGAAGTCGAATTTCATCTGGCGGCTGTTGAATTTCGTCCCGGAGTGGGACGACGAGGCGGGCACGTACGCTGCCGAGCAGCTGTTGTTCGATCTCGATGAGCTTCTGGATTCAACATCCGTCGTCCTGATCGACACCGGCGACCTCAACGACGAGGGGGCGAATATGTTCAATATTCTGCTGTTGGAGCACCTCTGGTGGGGGGTCAAGCTTCGGAAGCGGTCCGGGCGACCGCGCCCCATCTCGGATGAGATGTATTGTGTGAATCTGATCATCGACGAGGCAGCCTCACTACTGCAGGCCGAGCTCCTCC
>CAZCXJ010000272.1:0-1725 GCA_964502585.1 uncultured Candidatus Halobonum sp. | reverse complement strand
CTCCGTCTGGTAGCCGCCGATGATCTCGGTCGGGGCTTCGGGCGTGTCGAACGGGTTCCGACCGACTTCGGCGAGGTTCGCCACCACGAACAGCGCGAACGCGAACGGGTTGACGAACGCGAACCACTGCGGGATCGTTACCCCGCCGACCGTCACCAGGGCCGTTGTCTGCGCAGCTACGATCTCGCTCATGCGGAGGGTTCCGGCGAAGATCACCACTGACGCGGCCGTGACCACGAGCGGGATCTCGTACGCGATGTTCTGGGCAACCGCACGAAGCCCTCCCATCAGGCTGTACTTGTTGTTCGAGGCGTATCCTCCGATCACCAAGCCGAGCGAAGCGATCGATGCGACCGCGAAGACGTATACCAGCCCCGTCTCGGGGTCCGCAAGGTGAATCCCGTTCCCCATCGGGATGACTGCGAACCCGGCCATTGCCGAGAACGGGACGATAATCGGGGCCAGGTCCCAGGCCGGGCGATCGACGCCCTCGGGAATGATCAGCTCCTTCGAGAGCAACCGAATCGCGTCGGCGGGGATGATCAACAGTCCGAACGGTCCGACACGGTTGACCGCGATCCGGTCGGTGAACGCGGCCGTGATCTTCCGTTTGGCCCACGGGCCTGCAACACCCGTCATGGCGAGCATCACGTTGCCGATGATGAACGCCGCGATCAGCGCCGCGATGACCTCCGCCGCGAGGCCGCCGAACGGCAGGACCCGGGCGATCGTCTCCGGGAGCAGTTGGAGGGGTGCCGAGGCAGTGCCGACGAGCGCTGGGCCCATCATTTCAGCGGTCCACCTCACCGAGGATGATATCGAGACTGCCGAGTGACGCGATCATATCGGGGACGTACTCCCCGTTAGACATCTCGGGGAGCGTTTGGAGGTTCGAGAAGCACGGTGACCGGACCTTGAACCGGGCGGGCTTCTCGGTCCCGTCCGCTCGGATGTAGATACCGAGTTCGCCCTTCGCAGCCTCGACTGCCCGGTAGATTTCCTTGTCGTCGTCTGGACGCAGCGTCCGGGGGACGTTAGCCTGGATCTCCCGGTCGTCCTCCGGCCAGTCCTCCAGGAGGTCGACGCACTGCTCGATGATCTTGGCCGACTCCTCGACCTCGCGGAGTCGCACGAGCAGCCGGGAGTAGTTGTCACACCCGTCGTCAGTGACGACGTCCCATTCGAGTTCCTCATAGTAACCGTACGGATCGTCGCGCCGAAGGTCGTAATCGACCCCGGAACCGCGGGCGACCGGGCCGGTAGCGCCGTAACTCTTCGCCACCTCAGGGGGCAGGACGCCGGTATCGACCGTCCTGATCTGGAGGATCTCGTTCGTGGAGATCAGGTCGTGGTACTCCTCCAGCGCCGTCGGCAGGTCCTCGAGGAAGTCCCGGATGGTCTCGAAGAACTCCTCTCGGGGGTCCGGGAGGTCCCAGACGACTCCCCCCAGCCGGAAGTAATTGAACATCATCCGCTGGCCGGTGAGGTCTTCCAGGATTTTCTGGACCTTTTCTCGGTCTCGCATCGCGTACATGAAGATGGCGGTGAAGTCACCGAACACGTCCAGAGCATAGGTTCCGACGGCGAGCATGTGTCCGGCGATCCGGCACAACTCGGCGCTCATCGTCCGGATGACCTGCGCGTACTCCGGGACGTCGATGTCCGCGAGATCCTCGGCGGCGCGGGCGTAGGCCCACTCGTTGAGGATGCCCGCCGAGATGTAGT
>CAZCXJ010000271.1:0-1736 GCA_964502585.1 uncultured Candidatus Halobonum sp. | reverse complement strand
AGTGCTCCCGAGGGGAATCGAACCCCTCTGTCAACTCAACCTTGAGCGGAAGCAATCTCCAGATCACCTACTTCGGCTTTTCGATGACAGCTCCGACAAAGACAAATCACGTTGTCCAACCTGTGTGCCTGCTCAGATTCGTTATGTTCTCTGATGGGAACAACGTGGTGGACGTCTGGTTCTTGTCCGAGCTCGTCGCGAGCTGCACCGCACGACTGGCACATGTGACGGTCATCAATTCTCTTAGTGAGATTTGGTCCCGTATTTCGAGATGAACTTTCGTGCTGGCTCTTCCTCTGTTTCTGGAGCGCTGTAGGAAAGAAATCAAGCGCCGAGGGACGGCGGACACGCACGGGTCACTGCAGCCGTTCGAAGCCCTCGAGCTGCCCACGTGTGAACGTCACCTGGTACGTAGCCAGTGCATCAAGTCCCTCGAAGGAGTGCGTGATTTCGAATCGGCCGTGGTAGTCGTCTCGTTCGGTCCAGCCGTCGTGGACTCGGTTCCGACAGCCGGCCATGTAGAGGAGGTCGTCCTCCTCGACGTCGTCGCGGCTCGCGTACGGGCGGTCCTCGGGCGGGACCGCTTCGGTGTGCCACTCCTCTTCGAGGAGGCGACCCTCCGCCGTAATCCGAAATGTGGTCATGCTCGGTCGATCGATGCCTTTCGTCTGCCAGTCGACGTCCCCGGCAGGAGCCACTGCATCGGGATACTCCGGCAGGTAGACGCCGTCATAGAGTTCAACTGTGTCGAAGAGACCCATTGTCATCACCTCAAGTGGGACGGGCAGGATTCGAACCTGCGTGTTCTCATTAACAGTGAGACGAAGGAACTCTCACCGTCGCACCGGATCTCCGGTGAAAACTCGGCAAGAGTGTGAATGCCTGGCTCTTCCACCGTCCCGCAGTCTCCCCGGCACGACTCGAACGTGCGTCTCCTCTTTTACAGAGAGGTGTCGTCGCCACTAGACCACGGGAAGGAGTGTCGCCGCGAGGATTCGAACCTCGATCCTGTGCGTCGAAGGCACAGATCGCCGTCGGCTGGACCACCGGCTCACATGAACTGCTGAGATCTCGGCAGTTGATTTGCTATCTGTACGACTGTTCCGACTGCGCAACCGCGATCAAGAAGCCTGGTTGCGCGTCTCATCACAGGGGCGTACTTCGGGGAACCCCGGGAATACCACACCGGACCATGGAGGTTGCAGACCCTGCTGGGCCCGTCACCGCCGGAGCGATCCGGATGATCGCACTGGCGGAGTGTGCCTCCCTCGATGAGTATCCCCACGTGGCCAGGCCACGCGTCCACGCCGACGCCGGGATTTGAACCAGGATCATGACCGTGACTGGACCGTATGATCGCCGGATTACACCACGTCGGCATGCAGTCGCCCCGGCCGGAATCGAACCGGCGACCTCCGGATTCAAAGTCCGGCGTCCCTCGCCAGCGGAGACTCCGGGGCTCGACGTAGCCGCAGCTCACGCTGCGGGGGCTGCGTACCAGCGGCTCCTGGTGCGCTCAGCGCGCACGGAACCGCTCGTTCGTTCCACTGTCAGGAACGAACGCAGACCAAGTTGCCGCGAGCCTTATCCAGCGCTCTTCCGTGACGCTTGGAAGCGGATGGGCTACTGGATGAAGACAGGCGACGATCCCGTGTTCCCCAGCCCCTAACGGGTAGTCCGCGTGGGGGTCGGGTTATGCGGGTGAGGGGGTCCGGCGATCGCCGGATTGCGTCGAA
>CAZCXJ010000270.1:0-1749 GCA_964502585.1 uncultured Candidatus Halobonum sp. | reverse complement strand
GTCGTGTTCAGCCCGGGCCGGCCAAACAGGGAGGCACCGGCCAGAATGCCCGTCTTGACCTTGTCTGAGCCCCTGGTTTCGTGGTAGGCCGATTTCACGAAACACGCGATGGCTTGCGGCGACCAGAGCCGTTCGTCGAGCCAGTTGAACCCCTGGCGCTTGTACCACGCGGCCAGCAGGTCTTCGCGGATCTCCGGATACTGGTCGTAGAGCTCCCGCTGATTGCGGACGACCCGCTTTACCTCCCTGAATTTCTTCAGACCGACCCACTTCCTGTTCTGGTCCTGCCGGTAGTATGCGAGACACTCATCGACGTAGTCGACCTCCGTTCGCAGCGCAAGTTCGATTTTCAGGTCGGTATCACCCGCATACTCGGCCAGCGGCAGGCAGTCGATCAGTACGTCCCGCTCGATAAGCATCGACCCAGTCCAGAGCGGAAAGGTTCCAAAGCGCAGTGCGTCTTCTAGAAAGTCACCCGACACCGCAGGGTTCGGGTCGTAACACCCCTCGTCCCCCTTGATGACGCCACAGTACGAGACGCCGACCGCCGGATTTTCCCGGAGCACCTCGGCGGTTTGCTGCAACTTTTCCTCGAGAAGATAGTCGTCATCGTCGAGGAGCTGAATATACTCGCCAGTCGAGGCCTCGATCCCCGTCGTATACGCCGTGCTCCAGCCTCTCTCTTCGTCCATGACGAGCGCGCGTACGTCGTCGTAATCCTGCAGTACAGGCTCGGCGTGGTGTTCCCCGGAATCGTCGATAACGATGTGTTCGACGGGTTCGTACTCCTGTTTGCGGACGCTCTCGATCGCCTCCCGCAAAAGATCGTTGCGGTAGTAGGTGGAGGTAATCACGGATATTTTCGGATTCATCTTGGCCCCTCTAGACAACGAGTGAGACGATCCCCTTTGTTAGGAGATTCCTATGGGGGCGAAAGGCACAAGATACTCAATATGGAGTGACTCCCGACGAGCGCCTCGACAAGGCGCCACCGTTCCGACATCAATCATCCCCACTCGTGGTGGTCCGGCGGTCGTGTAACTGTTGTCTCCAGTCGTCGAGAACCGCCGGCAGTTGTCGGTCGACCGCGTACGGTCCGCTGCCCGTGACGAGCAGCATCGAGGCG
Source organism: uncultured Candidatus Halobonum sp. (assembly GCA_964502585.1). Classification (GTDB taxonomy): domain Archaea; phylum Halobacteriota; class Halobacteria; order Halobacteriales; family Haloferacaceae; genus CAZCXJ01. Next base: position 623 of record CAZCXJ010000270.1, on the reverse strand, counting down.
AGCCCGTACAGCCCGACGTGAGCCAGGACTGGATCGTCGGGCAGTGCAAACAGCGTCAGCGTAAACATCACCATCGCCGCGAGCGCACTCGCACGGGTGAACACGCCGATAAGAAGGAGTGTCCCGAGTCCGATCTCCGCGAGACCCGCTCCGAACACCCAGAGTTCGGGTGAGACGGGAACGAGGGCGGTGAGATCGTAGTGATCGACGACCGCCATACCCAGGCCCGGACTGAGCATCTTCTCGGAGACACCGATGAACACGAAGCCCACACCGAGACCGACCCTGGCGACGGTCGGCGCATACTGCTCGTAGTGCTCGAGGTCCTTCTGCCAGTTCCGTACCCAGGGACGGACGAAATCGACACGCCCGTACAGCGTCCCTTTCGCCGCCGAGATGCGGTAGAGGACGTGATCCGCGCTCGGCTTCCCACTTCCGATCATGGCGATAACGACCGATCCGACGGCGATTTCGGGCTGTAACAGGACCGAGGGGTAGGTCACGACACCGACGAGATAGACGCCAAACGTCGCGACTGCAACGATCCGGGTCGCCAGCCCGAACAGCAACAGGAATCCGAGCAGGACCTGGACGAGACGGAGGTCGACTCCAACTGCTGGGCT
>CAZCXJ010000269.1:0-1816 GCA_964502585.1 uncultured Candidatus Halobonum sp. | reverse complement strand
AACTCCGTCGCAGCCGGAAGGGCGAGTACCTGTGCGAATGTACCGGCGAGGAAAAACACGACGTTCCAGATCGTCGAGTTCGCTCGTAGTTTGGCGAGATTGATACGTTGGTTCGACAGCGGCCAGAACGGTCTGATACCCTTCACGGTAATCGCATCACCGAGCAGGTGGCTGAGGTATCCCGTGAGCGATCCCACGAAGAGGACTGCTGTCAGGGTGGTTTTCATCGCGCCGGGTGCCGATCCCGTGACGCCGAGCTCGGCGAAGAACGCGATGGGGGCAAAGAGTGAGTTGGCGAAAAACACGGCGAATATCCCGCTGAACATCAGAGCGAACGGGATAGTGTGGGTGAACCCCCGGTGGCTGAAGACGTAACTCAACGGCGGTCGATTGTCGAGGTCCGGGACGCCGGAGACAAGCACCGCAGCGGCGGTCACGAGGAACCCAAGCCCCGGCGCGAGGGCGATGCCTACCGCGAACGCGATCGGTGCGCTGACCAAGAGTGCCAGTCCTAAGTGGCCGAGGCGGTACATGATACTCACCGTCCTCTGAAGCGCGTTCACTCGTGGATACGCCCTGGTCTGCTATTAACATCGGGGGACGAACCCCGGTCGGCTCAACTTGGCGAATCGGTCCTTCACCCGAGATTACGGCTCTCGGTCCCGCCCCTCCCAGCGGCTGAGCCCATTGTCCCTCCCGTCAAGTGCTGGTGGTCCAAGAATCTCCGGGTCAAGCTCGGAGAGATTAATTGGCCAGTGGCCTTCGGTGGTACACCACTGCATCCCTCGCCCCACACCCGTGATGTTCTCGAGTGACTGCCAGGGTGTGAAGACCGGCGCTGGGATCGATACGTGGCGACCTGCGTCCAGCAGCGTCTCTGTGTAAGTTCGGCCGCCGATCAGAACGACGGCGTCGAACCGCCGCTGTCGCAGCTGCTTGATCAAGTCGTTGAGGACCTCCCGCCCCCAGCGTCGCTGCTCGCGTGGTCGGAGCTCGTCGAGGTGGGTATCATAGGCTGGCAATTCCATATCGGGATCAACCAGCCCGAACTCGGCGCTGGCGATAAAGTACTCGTGGGAGTGTCGGCCATATCGGTCCTTACAGGTGTGGACCGCACTGGTGTAGAGCTCTCGTGCCGGAACCGTCTCGCCGGGATCGAGGTCTTGCTTCTGTTCGCCGCACGAGATGACGGTACACACACGTGGAGGATCGGTCATACTGTTCTCTCCCAGTCCGACAGCGTCGCCTGCCCGACTCGAGGCCGGTCCTCCGGTTCTCCGTCCAGGAAGGTTTCGCGGGCCCACTCACGCGCAACGGTGAGTGCTACCTCGAGCCCACAGTCCTCAGGAGGGCCGGCGACCGGCTTGATTTCCTCGTGCTTCGACCCTGGTCCGTGGGCACCTTTCCACGGCGCCAGCGCGACCGTGGCCGCCCCACTTCCCCGCCAGACGTGGACGTACAGGTACGGACAGGTCTCGGGCGTGTACTCGTCGGGCTCGCCGATCCCGGCCTGTCGGTGATGTTCTTTGGCGTCTGTCCGCCGGTAGTAGACCGTGGCGGTCCGCAGCTCCAGGTAGTACTCCTCGAGGACGTGCCTCGGCGGCGGATCGAACACCGCTTCGCAGACAGCCGGGTGAGACCACCTGTTCGGGGCGGTTGCCTCCATCCACTCGACGGCTTCCCAGACCCCCTCGGCCACCGCGCCCCGCCGCGCTCGGCGGAGCCCCTCAACGCTGTCAGAAGCGTCGTACTCGACCGTCGCGACCGTCTGACTGCGGTCGAACCCCCGGACTCGATCATCGAACACCCGGACATC
>CAZCXJ010000268.1:0-1821 GCA_964502585.1 uncultured Candidatus Halobonum sp. | reverse complement strand
TCGTCGGAGTTGGTCGGATACGTGATCAGCCTCTCGATGTCGATATTCATCTTTGTGTCACGAAATTTCCGGGAGGGGTAAATAAAGATGGACGACGGTTCACAGGGCCGGTCGTCTCGGGGAGACTCGACCCTGCTGTCCGACTTGTGGGCGTTTCCGGGACGAACGACCCTACCCCGAAAGGCGCACGCCGGTTCGACATCCTGCTCGCCCGACTACGCGAGCGGTCCGAACCGGTCCGGTGGGGTCCGGTGCTCCGTGGCGGCCTCGAATCCGGCCGCCAGTTCGAACAGCCGCGGCTCCGCGAACGGCCGGCCGAGGAGTTCCACCCCGACCGGTAGCCCGGCGCCGGTGAACCCGGCCGGAAGGACGATCGACGGAAGCCCGGAGTGGGCGGCGAGCTCGCACGGGAGTTCGGAGAACGGTTGGTGTTCCGGCAGTTTCACTGGCGGGACCGTCGAGGGCGGGTACAGGAGCGCGTCGAGGTCGTCCTCGACCAGTCGACGGATCGTGTCGACACGGATCCGTTCCCGACGGTGCAACGACCGAAGGTATCCGACGTTTTGGCCGAGCGTTTCGACATCCGGTTCCAGAACCCCTGCTTCACGGATCCGTTCCTCGATCGGGTCGGCGACGGTACCGGTCTCGACCAGTGCTTCGAGCGAGTCCACAGGGGCTGTATCCCCTAGTCCAGCCAGGTACCGGTCGAAGTCCCGCTTCCACTCGTACTCGAGGACGCGTGCAGCATCCAGGGTGTTCCGGTCGACGATCGATACTGGGTCGACGATCGTCGCGCCGGCCGTCTCCATGTCCTCGATGGCCGTTTCGAGGACCGACGTGACCTCCCGGGCGGCCGTAGGGTCGACGGCGGAGTTCTCGGAGTCCTGAACGCCGAACAGTTCGCGGACGATCCCGATCCGGGCGTCGGTCAACCCGTCAGGATCGGTATACGGAACGTACCCTTCTGAGGGGATCCGGTCGGCACCGGTCGCGGTGATCGGATCGGCCTCGTCGTACCCCGCAATGACGTCCAGCATCCGTGCGGCATCGGCGACGGTCCGCGTGATCGGTCCGGCAGTGTCCTGTGTCTCGCTCAGCGGAACGATACCGGTACGACTGACCAGGCCGCGGGTCGGACGGACCCCGACGAGGTTGTTGAACGCCGGCGGCGACCGGACGGAGGAGCACGTGTCAGACCCCGTTCCCACTGTGGCCAGGTTCGCCGCGATCGCCGCGGCCGTGCCGCCGCTGGAGCCCGACGGCCGATGGTCGAGCGCGTACGCGTTTCGCGTCTCCCCCCCCAGGGAACTGATCGTGTCGACGCCGAACGAGAGTTCTTGAAGGTTTGCCTTCGCGACGATCACCGCGCCGGCGTCCCGAAGCCGCTTGACGATGTGTGCGTCCTTGGTGGGTCGTGACTCCGCGAGCGCCTGCGCACCGGCGGTCGTCGGCATGTCGTGCGTGTCCTGGTTGTCTTTGAGGATCGTCGGGATGCCGTGGAGCGGCCCGATCAGCCCCTCCGAATCGAAGTGGGTGTCGAGTTCCGCTGCCCGGTCCCTGGCGTCGTCGTTCACCGTCAGGATCGCGTTGAGCTCGGCATCGTACGCCTCGATACGGTCTAGGGCCCGGTCGACGAGTTCCCGCGTTGTGGTCTCTCCCGCCTCCATCGCTGAATGGATCTCGGCGACCGTCGCTTCCAGAAATTCGAACGTCCCGGAATCGGACGGTGTCGTCATCCGTCCCACCTGGCCCAGGCGGATGTAAGAAACCTCGCCTTCCGGTTACCCCACGGTGGGTCCAGACGCGAGTCTGTTCGCGGCG
>CAZCXJ010000267.1:0-1828 GCA_964502585.1 uncultured Candidatus Halobonum sp. | reverse complement strand
TACCACGCCGCCTGGGCCAACGAGGAACTGACCGCGTTTCCGGACATCCTGGCTGAGGATTTATCGGCCTCGTTCTACGACCCCACCGGTGGCGAAACGCGACTCGGTGCTAATGAGTTACGAGAACATTGGACGAATAGCTTTACAACGAGGTCGGATCCCGCCATCGAAATCCACGAGATAGTGGCCGAACCGGGCCGGGCGATGAGCTACGTAACCTACAGCTATACCCACGACGACGCGGAATACGGCGTTGCCCCCACAGGCAACCGTGTCGATTTAGAAGAGTGGTTCTCGTTCCGTGTCGAAGACGGCGAAATCGTCGAGCTACATAGCCTGGCGAACAACCTGAGTCGGCTGCGACAGCTCGGTATCGAGATCCCCATAGAGAGCTGACATCCCCTCTTCAACCGAAAGGAAACATGACGGAACCAACGCCAACACCAGAGACGGAACTTCCCGACGAATCGGCCGTCCGGACGTTATACGACCGGATGCGTGGCCCCGTGTTGCACGCCACCGACGAGGGATATGATGAGGCCCGGTCGCTCTGGAACGGGATGTTCGAGAAGCACCCCTCAATCGTCGCCAAATGTACGGGGGCGGCGGACGTGATGGCCGCCGTGGACTTCGCACGCGAGCACGACCTGTTGCTCGCGATCAAGGGCGGCGGCCATAGCCTGGCGGGCAAGTCCGTGTGTGACGACGGACTCCTGATCGACCTGTCACCGATGGATGACGTACGCGTTGACCCCGATTCGCAGACTGCCCGCGTCGGGCCCGGGGCGACCTGGGGGGACTTCGACCACGAGGCACAGGCATTCGGCCTGGCGACCACGGGCGGCGTCGACTCGCGGACCGGCGTCGCCGGCCTGACGCTCGGCGGTGGTATCGGCTACCTCGCCCGGTCGTACGGCCTCGCCACGGACAATCTGCTGTCCGTCGATTTGGTCACCGCGGAGGGTGAGTTAGTCCACACCAGCGAGGACGTGCACCCGGAGCTGTTCTGGGGTATCCGGGGCGGTGGCGGCAACTTCGGCATCGTCACCTCATTCGAGTTCGAACTCCACGAGGTCGGTCCGGAGATACTGACCGCCCAGGTCTTTCATCACATCGACGGTGTCCGAAGTGTCCTTGAGTTCTATCAGGAGTTCATGGCCGACGCGCCCGACGAAGTCGCCTGCTATGCAACGATCACTCGCGTTCCCACGGAGTCAGCGTTTCCCGAGGCATATCACAATGAGCCAGCCGTCGCGCTGGTCGGGGCCTACTCCGGAGACATCGACGATGGGCGACCGCTGTTGGCTCCCCTCGCCCAGTTCGGCGATCCGATTCTCGCGGCGGTCGAGCCGATGGCCTACACGGCGCTCCAGCAGGGCGACGACGATGGGTTCCCCGATGGTGAGCGCTACTACCAGAAGGCGCACTTCCTCGAGACCATCACGGACGCTGTCATTGACGTGATCGTCGAACACACCGAAACCCTCCCGGGCCCGTACTCGGGGGCGCTCTTCGAACCGATGGGCGGGGCCATCAACGAGGTGGATCCGACGGCGACCGCGTACCCCCACCGGAACGCTGGCTTCAGCTTTAGCATCACCGGCGGCTGGAGTGATCCCGACCGCGACGAGGAGATCATGGGGTGGGTACGCGAGTTTTTCGACGACCTCGCTTCCCACGCCACCGGCGGCGTCTACACGAACTACCTCGCCCACGACGAGGACGACCGAGTCGACAGCGCCTACCGCGAGAACCACGAGCGGCTGGTCAACCTCAAAAACGAGTGGGATCCGGAGAACCTGTTCCGGTTGAACTCGAACGTCGAGCC
>CAZCXJ010000266.1:0-1829 GCA_964502585.1 uncultured Candidatus Halobonum sp. | reverse complement strand
TCTGGGTCGCCAGCGCCATATTCGCCGGCTCCACGCGAAGCGCACCGAACACGTAACCGTCAGCCCGCTCGCCGGTATCGGCGCCGAGGTGAAACCGCTCGAACTCCGTCAGCGACTCAGTATCGCTCAAGCATCTCCGCCCGAGAACGGCGGGTTTCTTTTCCGATTCATCGCTCGACTCGACTGTCGGGCGAAGCTCGTCCGCCCCGAATGACCACTCGTTAGAGGCGTCCAAGACGAATCGGGAAGGAGTCAGCTTATAACGGGCCTTCTCCCAGAGCCACGCCGTCGCCGTCTGATACTCCGGAGCAGCATAGATGACGAGCAGACTCCCGAGGATCAGTCCACCGCCGAGGAACCACCCAACAGGCTGGATTGCTGCTGGTGTGTTCCCGCCGATGGTCAGCCCGCCGAACAGTGCCGGCAGGAGTAGTTTCAGGTCCGCCAGCGTGAACCCGAAGAATTCCTCGGGCTCGCCGAAAGCGGAGAGGATCCGTCGCGAGGGATGACGTTCCTGCTTGCTCATTGGTCATCACGCTCCATCGACGGGTGTCCAACTGCGCGAGCGTTGAGGCCGATTTCACGAGCTTCTCGATCGACCTGTGCCTCCTTGCGAGCCTTCTCCATCAGCTGGGAGAGGTCGTAGTACTCGCCTTGGTCATCTTGGAGGTACATATCGGATTTACCCGCAAAATGCCGCGAATCGGCCATTTCGCCGACCCGACCCTGAACAAGGGTGCTTTTATTAATATTCGGTGGACCTGCGCTGAAGGGTCTGAATTCCCCGTTTTGGCTGAACCCGAACTTGTACTGGCGATCGTCTGGCAGCTGCTGGTCCAGTTCGATCCAGTCGGTCGGTCGGGCACGAATCGAGTAGTCGTCGCCGAGCCCGCTAGTGTCGCCGATGGTGACGCCACCGCCACTCAACCCGCCCGTCGAAGAGCCACCACGACTACCCCCGCTCCGGGTCCCGCCACTGGCGCCGGTTCGGGCCGGCAGGCCCTGCTCGAACGGCCGCGGGAGCGTGGTCGTCCCGCTTCCGGCCGCGCTCCCGGCGGCACCGGCGCTGCTCGTGGCGCCCCCGGTCGACTGGCGCCCACCGATCGTCGTTCGCGAACCACTGCCGCGGGGGAACGAGAGCGATCGGCCGGCGAGGAACCCAGCGGTGAGATACGCCAAGGGGAACAATCCGCGGCGCCCGAACAGCACGAACAGCGGCGCAATCAACGCCATCACCCAGAAGATGAACAGGATGATCGCGTAGGCGGATGTCGCCTCGGGACTCGACGCCACTCCGACCACCGGCAGCGACGCCAGCCACTGCCGCAGCGCGTCCTGAATCGTGTAGCCGACGAGCAAAATCGCGGCCGTCGGCAGCGTCATGAACACGAACGGCACGAACAATCCACCGACGGACTCCGCGACTTCGGCGAGCGGCTTCAGCGGCCCCTCGTCGACGATCCACAGCGAAATCAAGACTGGCATCGCCGGCATCAGCGTGAAGATGATCACAAAGCGCGCCAGGAACAGCGCCACCAGCAACACCGCGACCACCCCCGCCGAGAGGTACAGCAGAATCGCCGCGATCAGCCCGCCGCCGATGTTCGCGAAGAACTCGGAAATGGTCCCGACCATCTGCGCGCCCGAGGGCGCAATGGTCGTGGTCAGCGCGTTCGCCAGATGCAGCGTGAACGCGCCCGCCGGCCACCACGCGATCAGCATGAGAATGCCGAACGCCGCTCGGCGGGTCAGCCGCGAGCGCTGATACTCGCCACCGGCCGTGTGGGTGAACAGCTTCGTGAACTGCACCAGCAGGACGATCAGCGCCC
>CAZCXJ010000265.1:0-1851 GCA_964502585.1 uncultured Candidatus Halobonum sp. | reverse complement strand
TCCGTAGCGATATCCTCGTCGAAGGTTCGTTCGTAGATGTCTCTCAGAGCCATGGGGCATCACCGAGGGCCCGAGTCATTCGCGACTGGCCCTCGCACCCCGTTGTGACTGATAAATTAGCGTCGAGCGATTCCTACAGGCCCATTACCACGCACATTCAGGAATCCCGATTCCAATCGGATCAGGACGACCTGTCGCTGCTCCGAGCCCACTCCTGCCGGGCTCGCTCGCGTTCCTGCTTCATCTCCTCGGGCAGGTCTGTCTCCGCGAGGGCGCCAAAGCCCCGGAGGTACGGGTTCTCCGTCTCCTGGTCGGCCTCGATCCGCGTCCAGAGAACAACCCGGCCGGACGTACGCCGCGTGAGGAGTCCGCGCTCGACGAGCTCGTCCAGCCGGGTTCGGGCCACCTCTGGTGAGCAGTCGAGTATGTCGACGACATCTGCGGTCGTGACCATCGGCCCCTCAACCGAATCGAATACGGCGAGGACCTCCTCGGGCGTCACGTCTACCATGCCTTGCTCTCCCTCATCACGCTCTCGGAGCGGATACCCACACCGTTCCACGCAGTAGTGGTTCTTCGGAACGGCCTGAAAGCCCTGTTGGTGGTGTGCGAGTGCGGCTATCGAACAGGTCAATGGGGCTGGTCCCCCGGCGCGGGCGAATAGGGACGGGACCCGACGGACAGATGCTTATTGATTCTTCGGCCGAATGCTTATGCCGTTCTTACCGTAGTATGACTGTAATGGCCAGTTCCACGCGAGACGGGGAGCCCCACGAGGATGAGATCCGTCTCTGGCGTGAGGACGACTGGTGGATCGCAAAGGACGTCGAAACCGGTGTCACCACCCAGGGTCCGTCACGCGAGATCGCACTGGAGAATCTCGACGAGGCGGTCGCGCTCCACAACGGCGAGATCGGACGCGAACCCACCGACGAGGAACTCCGCGAACTGGGCATCGACCCAGCGGACAACACGACGGGGGATCAGGAGCCGCCGGACGTCCTCAAGTAGGATGAGTCGGCGGACGTTCTCCGGGATGGAGGTCGTGAAGGTGCTGGTCAATGGTGGTAGGTTCGAATGGCGACGGACGAGCGGAGATCACGCTCAACTCTACTACGAACATCCGACGAACGAGGACGACCGCCGACAGGTGACGGTCCCGCTACACGACGAACTCCGGACGGGCACGCTTCGCGACATCGCGGATAGTGCCGGTGCACAGGACTTCGAAGCGTTCTGTGAGTGGATCGACCGGAACGCCTAGGAGACCCTGCGATCGGCTCGGCGCAACTGTGCTGAGCCGACCTACTGTGCAGATACCCCCGCCGCCCGCTACAGGTAGATCGTTTCATTCCGTACGGGCACCTCTCCTCTGTGTCGGTACAACACCACTCCACCTACTCGTCCGGTGGATCGTCTCGTGCGTTCCGAATCTGCTCGAAATACGTGTCGTGCGCTTCCATCTCGAGCACGACATCTCGGAGGGACTGGAGGACGGCGATACCGAATGCAGGCTGGAGCTCGAGTTCCTGGACTGCGACTCGTTCGCTCATGGTCCCCTCGGCGTAGGGGATGGCATACGAGAGCGCAACTGCGAGCGTGTCGATTCCATAGCGATCGAGGAGAAACTGCAGGTCCTGATCTCCCGAGGCTCGGCCGACTGCGTCGATGAGCGTCGGGGTAACGGTCTGAGTCTCGCCGTCGACCTCGACCGAGAGGAGGATCGGAGAGGCAGTGAAACGGTGATCCGCCTGGTCGTCAGTTCGGGTGAGCACGCCAAGCTCGACGGCCGTTTCCGTCTCGGAGATGGCCCTTGCCCGGGGCAGATTCAGCGCGTCGACGATGTCGTCG
>CAZCXJ010000264.1:0-1869 GCA_964502585.1 uncultured Candidatus Halobonum sp. | reverse complement strand
CGAGGTCCCCATCAGTGAGATCAAGGGTCTGGGCCACTTCGATGCCCGGGAAGGGGCTCGACCCCGACACGTCGACCTCCACGCTTGTGCCGGTGTCCTTATCCACCAGCACACGCTCGACGTCGAAGAAGGAGTCTCCTTGGATTAGCTGTGTCTCCCCACCCGCGAAGATGTATTCGCTGTCGTCGGGGGATCCATTCTGTTGAAATCTCGGATTCGTAGGACTTGTGCTCGTGGTGCGGACGACCACATTCCCCTCAAACGTGAGGTTATGGGTAGAACCGGATTCGATCTGGACCAGTCCGCCCTCGTTGGTAAAGTCCTGCTGCGCGACGGACGATCCCGTTACGCCGCTCGGAAGTTGGTCGGCATTGAACTCGACCTCAGAGTCCGTGACTTCCACGTCGTCCTCGAACGTCGCCACGTTGTCGAACTGCACGTCGGCAAGGGCGCCGTTAATGTCGGCACCATTGCCGAAGGTAGAGGTGTTTCCAAAGATCGCCTCGATGGTAGCGTCATCTACGCTTCCGCGCACGCCAAGCTCACCGTCGACGTTGATGTCGAGGTTCGAGGCGGTCTCGAGCCTCGTGTTATTGTCGGCAATCGTGAGGTTGGCCGTAACGTTGAGCGACGTGCTCTCGCCCGAGAACTCATCGTCGACGTCTCCGAACTTCGCGAAAGTGTTCGGGGCGGATCCACCTGCGTTTTGGATCGAGACGCTTCCCCGAAATTCCTCAAGGAAGGGGAACTTGACCTGACCGACTTGCTCATCGGTCGCAAGTTCGGACGTCCCCGTTGCGCCGAGGCTCGTCTGCTCGAACACTGTCGTTCGGGTGCCCCCGCCGCCATTTCTGAAGCGCTGGTATTCCAGCGGCACGCGAATGGTCCCGCCTCCCTCAAAGGTGAAGTTTGCATCCGTAGTGGAGCCAGGACTGAAGAGGCGGATCGTGAGCACTTCTGCGCCTGTGATGGTCCCCGACGCCGAGAACGTCGGATCTCGATCACTATCAACGTTCATGTCAGCGATACCCCCCGTCGGATCTCGATCCGTGTAACTCAGAAGCTCCCCTGTAGCATCGAGGGTCCCCGCGACGTCGATGTCGTCGGCGATCTTCAGCAGATCTGGCGCTGTGGCATTAGAGCCGTTCTCGAACGTCACGGTCGCGCCCGACTGCACCTCCAAGCTCGTGATCTGAACAACGTCCTCAGCGGCTGGGTCTCCAGCAACCGTCTCGATCCGGCCGTTTCCTTCGAAGCGGACTTCACCGGTGTCGCCGGTGCTGACGTTCGCGTAGCGGGTCCCAACCCCGTCACCCTCGACAAAATTGGCTTTCCCTTCTCCAAACTTCAGGGCAAGGTTCTCGTCCGGGAACACAATATCGACATCATCGAGGACGACATTTCCCTCTCGGACGTCTAGGTCATTGTCGAGCGTCAGGTCGACCTCCTGCTCATTCCCGCTGGCGTCCTCCCCACGGAACGTCACGCTTGCCGCTGTGGCGGACAGTTCATACTCCGAAAGGGCCGCCGGGCCGTCCGCATCGCCAGTCGCGAGCACCACGACGACCCCACTTGTTCCGGCATCAGTAATGGCGTCTTGAAGCTGCGCCTCAAAGTAGGGGTTGGACGCACTACCTCCGGCAGTACCACTTGTGTTTTCGCCGGGCTCGGTCGGGTCATAGTACGTCTGTCCCATTGCGGCACCGACCGAGAGGCCGGCGACGATGAGGAGAGCGATGCCAACCCTGAAGAAAGATTTGAGGTGTCTCGTCATCGTATCGGTAACGTTTCCCATGGAGTTTGGTGGACTGTGCATATCTGCGTGGTCGGGCGAGCAGTCGTGGGCGTCGGGTGAGCGGTCCTCGTCGG
>CAZCXJ010000263.1:0-1874 GCA_964502585.1 uncultured Candidatus Halobonum sp. | reverse complement strand
TGTGCAGCAGCGACCCGTCCTCGAAGACGTACGGGCCAGTCATCTCACACCCGAAGGCCGTCGTTGAGAACCGTTTCAGGTCACCGACGACACTCGGTGCTCCGTCTGTCAGCGTATCGTCGTCGTTGATTTCGCGGCCATCCCTGTCCTTGTCAGCGCTTGCGACCCCGGTGGCGCCCGCTCCTACCGCGGCAGCGAGTGACGCCTTCATCAGGTTGCGTCTCGATAAGTCGACCATGCAAGTACAGGCCCCGTTTCTCTTCTAAAAATCGTTTATAATAGGTCAACGGTCCCGTTTAGAGCGGTCACGGTGGCTATGTACGCGATCGAATCAGTACAATCCGGCATGTAGCAATCGGGATAGAGATGTGCCGAGAGTCAGTACGTGGCCCGGACGAAATGACTCGCTCCGTCGTGAGACAAATTCATGTAGCGCTCACCGTTTTCCCCCTGGAAGACCAGGCACGTTCGCCCGAGAACGGATCGCGCCGTCCGTCCAGTACCACCGGCTCCAACTATCTGAAGGTATTCGATTCCACGGGAGTCGAGATCGCTCACGGGCCCGTGGCCGGCAGTATCAGGTATCGGTCTCCGCCCCGCCGATTTCGGCGGCCTTCCGCCGGATGTTCGTCGCCCGTTTCTGAATCCGCGAGACGTAGCGTTCGATCTTCCCGGGCTGGACGCCCATGAACGAGCCGACCCACTGACGATCAGCGTAGGACTGCGTCAGGAGGTACGCCGCGAGCGTGTCCCGGCCGGCCTGGATGATGATCGGCGGGACGCCCCGGTCGCCGGTGCCGGCCTCCTCAAAGCCATTGACGTCGAAGTAAATGTCGGCGTACAGCTCGGCTGTCCCGGCGTCCTCGAACTTGATCCCCTCGTGGCGCGGCGCTTCGAACCGGTAGCGACCGTCGTCCAGTTCGACGATGCGAACGTCCATGATGTACTCCCGGTGGATCCTGAGCGATTCCTCGTCGGTCCGTTCTGTCGCGGCCATGTGCGCGACTCCGTCGCGATCATCAATAAACCCCGGTAATAGGCGTCTATAGCCGTCAAGAGGCCTCTATTCGGACACGTAGCCATCCGGAAGGATTGAAAATTCAGAGTGGGTGCTCCGGGAGCGACCCGTCGAACTAACGCGCTGCGGGAGTCAAGCAGTGTGGGACAGTCGACGGCTATGCGGTGGGTCGGGACCCGGGACGGTCATCGGTCAGAGGGGCGAACCGCGACGTGGCCGACGCCTCCATCGCTCCGCGACACGCTGGCGGCGTACCTCCTGATACTGCCGGCTGTACGTTCGTACAGATATTCGCCACCCCGGGGTGGCGAATTCTTTCGAAATGGTACAGCCGGCAGTATGACGCTTCCCGGAACCGATCGTCAGTGCGTCGGTTCGTTCTTCGGGCATAAGCCGTCCCGCATCGAACGCTACACGGCCAGAGTCCGCGACCGGGCGGCGGAGACACGCGAGGGTGCACGGAAGCGAGGGGTGGAGACCGGCTGAACGGTCGGAATCTACGGAAGGTCCGGGCGGACCCGTCCGAGAAGATCCCTCGGGGATCCGTAGAACCACGTCCCGAGGCCGTCGGCCAGCGCTCTCGAGAGCTATCCCCGGACAGTATCGACCCTCCGGACACGCCCGCATGGCGGTCAAGGCCCCAGCGATGGCGATATGGAGAACGCCGGCGTCCCGGTCGGTGACACCCCCGAGGAAGTGACCGACCACATCGAGGGCCTGGTGTAGCCCTGCCGCGTGTCCGCCCTTTCATATACGATAACTGATAGAAAGTTGTATGACATCGGCAGTACAAGTAGAAGAGAAGCGATGACACCCAGGGTGGTACATCCATCCCGGTCCGTACTTCGGCAGCTTC
>CAZCXJ010000262.1:0-1886 GCA_964502585.1 uncultured Candidatus Halobonum sp. | reverse complement strand
GCGTCTCACCGTCCTGTATGGCCCCGCCGCTCCGCTATCGGGTGCCTGCGGTAGCCCTCATCCTCATCGGCCTCGGTCTCCTCGGCACCGTCGACGCCCGCGTCGAGACGCTCTCACAGCCCCAGTATACCCACGGCGTCGTCGAGATCAACGAGGAGGAGATTCCCAGCGACGAACGCGTCCGGCGCCTCGAGACCTTCTCCGAGCCGGCCCGCGAGGCGTTCCTCGCCGCGGTGAACGCCGACGGCAGTCACACCACAACGACGCCGGCCCCGGATCTCACCTACCCGACTGACTCCGTGACCGACGAAAACACCTACGTCATCCGGTATCAGGGTTCGCTCTACCGGATGACGACACTCGCGGACGGGTCCGGACAGGGGCTCGCGATCGCGATCCTGTTGGTATACAGCCTCCCGGCCGCGGTGATCGTCACCTCGATCGGGATGTACAATCTCCTGGCCAGGCAGCCGATCTACACCGCGGGACTGCTGGCTGGAGTCGTGGCGGCGATCACTCTCTACGTGCTGTCACCAGCCCCTCTCGGCGGCGCCACACCGGTCTGGCTCACGGCCACGGTCGTGGGAGGGGTGCTCCCGTGGCCTCCGCTCTGGTATCTGACCGGCGAGGACCAGGACGGTCCCCCGGAGACCTGAACAGGCGGCGAGATCGGGCGGAGCACCCGTTGCGGCCGGGACGACGGGCTGTATCGGCTGTGGTCACGTACCTGTTCACTCCCGTCGATCGGCGGCAGACGGCGCTGTTGAACGAGCGTCCGAGACAATTCGTGGTGCCTCCGGTGCTGAGGAGCTGTACGTGTGGACCCCCATCTGTCAGGACCGTACAGCGCCTGTTTGAGCTTCACCAAGACGCTTTATCGGATGTCTCTGTCGTGTTGGCATGTACCGTCAAACTCTCCTCGCATCGACCGGAGCGGTCGCTACAGCCGTCCTGACCGCGGGCTGTGCGAACGACCATCATCAGCCGGAACTACTCGTCAGCAACGGCGGGTCGGAACGGGCTCGTGGCACCGTCACCGTCACCCATGTGGACGGGCCGATACTGTTCGACCGTCGTATCGACCTCGATCCGAATGCGTCAGTGGAATACACCGACGTGCTTCCCCGACCGGAGTCCAGAGACGGTACTCCCGACACGTTCCGGGCGACCGCCGCCCTAGATGCCGGGCCCGACCGAGGAGATTGAGTTCGATATCACGTCCGGGGTCCACCATCTGTGGGTCGATATCGATGCCGAACTTCGAATCATTACAGTCATGCATTGACACCGCCGGTCGTGGGTACCGTATCGGCTATCGGTCTCTGACAAGACGACGCAACATGGGCCAAGAGACGCGCGCTGTCTGCAGCACGCCAGTTTAAATCTCTGGACTGATGGGGCTTCGACAGGATCACCCGGGCGGATTCCCAAGGCGTACGGGAAGCGGTACGAACGGCTGCACGACCGCACGACTGAGTGGGATTCCTCGTGCCTACGTAGGGCTGTCCTCGGGCACCCCCGCGGCATTCAGGCCGTGAACGGTGACGAGGGTGTGAACAATGTAACGCCCGAGACATCATGCGCGTTCACTCCGGAGATTTCGGCTGTATCCTCGGCTGACCGACGGGATGTTGGGACCTGACGAGTGGGGGTATACGCGGCACATCACGGTCGATCAGCCATGACAGCACAACGCAACCGACTGACAGACAGCATAACTCGACGAGCAGCGCTGAAGGCGGGCGCGGCCGCGTCGGCACTCGCCGCCGGGGGATCAGCGATCGGTACCGCTGCAGCACCACGGACTGACGGGTCGGACTCTCTCGTCCCGGTCCACCACTTCGTCCGGGCGGAGGGTGACAGTGACGACCCGAACGGCCCATTCG
>CAZCXJ010000261.1:0-1892 GCA_964502585.1 uncultured Candidatus Halobonum sp. | reverse complement strand
TGCGTGGGACGAAGCGGATCCGGAAGCAGTCACAGACGTCCTCGCAGACGACTTCGTTTTCACTCACGAGGATATGAGCGGGACCGAGACCGAACTCGGCGTCGAGGGAATGCAGGACCTGATGGCAGGGTATTTCGAGGCGCTCGCTGACTCCGGCCACGAGATCCACGACCTGGTTGTCGAGGGGGATACCGCGATCGTCCGCCTCACGTACACCGGGGTGCACGAAGGCGAGATGTTCGGGATCGAACCCACGGGGAACCGCATCGGGGTCGAGGAGTATCTCACGTTCCACATCGAGGATGGTGCGATCGTGGAGTTACACTCCCTCGCCGATAGCCTCTCGCTCCTGCGTCAACTCGACATCGAACTGCCGGTGTGACCGATGAGCGAGACTATCGCCGAGGATGCGATTTACGGGCGACTCGCCGACGAAATTCGTGGGGACGTACTCCAGTCGGGTGACGACGGCTACGACGACGCGCGGACGGTCTGGAACGCCATGGTCGACAAGGAACCGGCAGCCATCGCCCGCTGTACGGGAACTGCCGACGTTATCGCCGCCGTAGACTTCGCACGCGAGCAGGAACTGCCCCTCGCTGTCAAGGGTGGGGGGCACCACATCGCCGGTCACGCCGTCTGCGACGACGGCCTCGTGATCGACCTCGGGCCGATGAATGGCGTCCGGGTTGACCCCGACGCGGAGACGGTGCGCGTGCAGGGCGGCGCGACGTGGGGCGACGTCAACAGCGAACTCCACGCGTTCGGCCTGGAAATCGTCGGCATGCCGTACGACGAGGTCGGCGTCGGCGGCTTCACGCTCGGCGGGGGAATGGGCTCGCTTTCGCGCAAGTACGGTCTCGCCATCGACAACCTGCGTTCCGTCGACATCGTCACGGCAAACGGGGAGCTGGTTTACGCGAGCGAGGACGAACACCCGGACCTGTTCTGGGCGCTTCGGGGCGGGAGCGGCAACTTCGGTGTAGTCACCTCCTTCGAATTCGAGTGCCACGAGGTGCGACCCGAAGCGCTACACGCACTGTTCCTCCATCCCATCGAGGACGCTCCGGATGTCATCCGCTTCTATCGGGAGTTTATGGCCGATGCGCCAGAAGAAGTCGTCGCTGCGGCGGGAGTTCTCGAAATCCCTGCAACCCCGGACTTTCCGGAAGATCTCCACGGCGAGACTGTCGCCCTGCTTATGGGCAATTATCTGGGTGAGATAGGAGACGGGAAGCAGGCATTCCACGCGCTCCGGGAGTTTGGCGAGCCAGTCCTCGAATCCGTAGAACCGAAATCGTACAGTGAGCTGGGGACAGAGGTAGCAGCAGAGCAACGCAATCACTGGACGAATCATTGCTTCCGGGAGCTGTCCGACGATGCCATCGACACGTTCGTTGAGCAAGCGGTGCCGCTTCCCACGCCGCTGACGAAGGTTGCCTTCGGCTCCTTCCTTGGCGGGGCGGTGAACCGGGTGGACGAGGATGCGACCGCGTACCCCCACCGGGATACCAGATACCTATTCGAGATGGCGGCACAGTGGAGTGATCCAGACATGGATGACGAGGTGGTCTCCTGGGCTCGCGAGTTCCACGAGGCGATGGCGCCGTACGCGACCGGCGGCGAGTACGTGAACAACCAGACCGACGACGATTCCGAGCGGGTCAGAGCCGCCTACGGTGACAACTACGACCGGCTGGTTTCAGTGAAGAACGAGTGGGACCCGGAGAATCTGTTCCGGCTGAACCAGAACATTGAGCCGACCGTCTAAGCGAGTCTACGTCGATACTCTTTGATACACCAATCACACAAGTTCTGATCTGCTGAATCCATCCTCTATATTCAGCACTCGGGTCATGCTGGAATCCAGATAGGTTTCAATGGGCGTGCTG
>CAZCXJ010000260.1:0-1928 GCA_964502585.1 uncultured Candidatus Halobonum sp. | reverse complement strand
TCGACTTCAGCGTCGACGAAGGCGAGACAGTGTGTATCGTCGGCGAGTCCGGTTCTGGGAAGACGGTCGCGACCGAGTCGATCACCCGGCTCGTGAAGGAGCCGCCCGGCCACGTCGAGGGGTCGGTCCGGTTCCGTGGTCAGGACCTGCTGGCGATGGATGACGAGACGCTCCGTGCAGTGCGGGGCAACAACATCGCTCACATCTTCCAGAACCCCCAGGACGCGCTCAACCATTGCTATACTGTAGGGTGGCAGATCGTTGAGGCGATACAGGTCCACGAGGATGTCGCCGACGAGGCGGCCAGGGCCCGCGCGATCGACCTGCTTGACCGGGTCGGCATCGCGAACGCCAGTACCCGATTCGACGACTACCCTCACGAGTTCTCTGGCGGTCAGAAACAGCGTGTGATGATCGCGATGGCGCTGGTCGGTAACCCGGATTTACTCATCGCTGACGAGCCGACGACGGCGTTAGATGTGACGGTCCAGGCTCAGATCCTTCGGCTTCTGAACGAACTGCAGGACGATTACGGGATGGGGATCCTGTTCGTTACCCACGACCTGGGCGTCGTCGCCGAGATCGCTGACCGGATCGTCGTGATGTACGCTGGGAAAGTGATGGAGCGCGGCGGCGTGTACGATATCTTCGAACGACCCGCCCACCCGTACACTCAGGAGTTGATGAAGTGTCTCCCGGGGAAGGGTGATGATACGGGCGGTATTCCCGGTACGTTGCCGGACCCGACGAATCCGCCGACCGGTTGCCGGTTCGCAGACCGGTGCGAGCACGCTGTCGACGACTGTTCAGTCGGCGACCAGCCAGCCGAGGTCGACATCAACCCAGACCACAGCGTCTCCTGTATCTACTACCGGCAGGGGTACGATAGCGCCGTCGTCAGGGACGAGGTCTTGGAGTCGGAGACCTCGACCGGAGAGGTGGAACTCGACGATGACTGAGGAGCCGCTGTTGTCCGTCCGGAATCTGAAGAAACATTACCCGATCAAGAAGGGCCTACTCTCCCGGAAGGTCGGTGCTGCGAAGGCAGTCGACGGGATTAGCTTTGATATTTACGAGGGAGAGACGCTAGGCCTGGTCGGCGAATCCGGCTGTGGGAAATCGACGGCGGCTACCTCCGTCATTCGTCTGGAGGAGCCGACCGACGGGGAGGTCATTTTCAACGGCGGGGGCCGTCGCGGCGCGACGCGCAACGACGACGGAACCCATCCCAACGACGTCACCCGGTTTGATAGGCAGGAATTGAAAGCGTTCCGGCGGGACGCTCAGATGATCTTCCAAGACCCATCCTCGAGTTTCGACCCGCGGATGACCGTCGGTGGGTCTGTCGCCGAGATGCTGCTCGTTCACGGAATGACAGACAAACACCGGCGGCGGGCAATCGTAGAGGACCTTCTTGAGCGGGTCGGCCTGTCTGCGGAGGACTATGACCGGTATCCTCACGAATTCTCCGGCGGCCAAAAACAGCGAATCGCGCTCGCCCGCGCGCTCGTGCTCAACCCGGATCTTATCGTCGCCGACGAACCGGTGTCCGCGCTGGATGTCTCCATCCAGGCAGAGGTACTCTCGCTCATCAACGATCTCCAAGAAGAGTTCGGACTGTCACTGTTGTTCATCAGCCACGACATGTCCGTTATCCGGAAGGTGTGCGACCGGGTTGCAGTAATGTACCTTGGCGAGATCGTCGAGACCGGAAAGACCGAGGAGCTGTTCTCGAACCCTCAACATCCCTACACGGAGGCGCTCCTGTCATCTATCCCCACCCCGGACCCACGGACACGCGGGGAGGGAATCGAGCTGACGGGGACGGTCCCAAGCCCGACAGATCCGCCGAGCGGTTGCCGGTTCCATACCCGGTGCCACCGCGTCGTCCAGCCGCCGGAGCTGGATCTTGAGCAGTCGAACTGGCG
>CAZCXJ010000259.1:0-1930 GCA_964502585.1 uncultured Candidatus Halobonum sp. | reverse complement strand
GCTGACCTGACCGAGTTGGATCGGCAGCGCCGGACGGACGCTCTGGACTCAGTAGCGACGAGACGAACTACCTAATGCGGTCAGAACCCCGGTGCTGAATCCGACGGACGTATCCGGCAACCGTCGTCCGCTTGCTCGACCCGGCCTGATCCGCCTCAGGCGACACGGAGCCCCTCGATAGGTCGAGCCAGAGCACCCGGTTGTGACCGCCTGGACGAGTTTCGAGCGTGTCCAGGGAATCCGGGGTCGCCCCGGTCAGTTTCGGAGCTCCGTGTAAACATACTGGGGTACCTTTGGCATGCTCCGCAGAAGCCCCCGTAGGATCGCCCCACTCGTGCTCCCGTGGACGCCCGCCACGGCCTCCTCGAGCGCCGTTTGGACGTCGTCGGTGACCGGTTCGCCGTGACCGACAAGCACCCGCTCCACGTCGAGGTCCCCCAGCTCGGTTGGCGGCGAGAGCCGCCAGAACGGCAGCACCTCGAGCCGACCGATCTCCACGGTGAGATGGGCGGACATGAGCGTGTCCGGAAGGATCAGTGTCCCTCATTCGGGATGGTACAGCGCTCCCTCGTACCACTGAAGACGCGGGTTGGTCTTCTCCCAGGCGAGTTCGAAGCCGGTGTCGGCGAGTTGCCCGTCGAAGAACTCGACCGGGGTGTCGAAGCCGCTCACCGGATCCGAGTCCGGGGGGAAGAATCCGGGCACGTGGATGGCAACGTCGTGACGGTCGGCGAGCCGGTCGGCGTGGCGGCCGTGTTGGGAATCGAGCACAACGACGCCTGCGACGGTGCCGAGCGCGGCGAGTTCCTCGTCGAGCTCCGCCGCATCGAGCGGGTCGACCAGCCAGACGTCCTCGTCGTCGACGAGCGCATGACTCGCTCGCTGCATCTGTGGCTCCGTGTGGGCCATCCAGGTCAGCCCGGTCTCCCAGCGATGGACGACCGTCACCGCGTCACCGGGGTCATCGTTCTTGAGTGGCATAGTCGGTCGGTCCTGACGGATCTCGGACCCTCACCTGCGGTCCGAATGCGGGGATATCCGGGGACCCGCCGATTCGGGAGGCTATTCGCCGGGCGCCTCGATCGCGCCGAGCTGCTGCATCATGCCGAAGGTGTCCATCTGAGGCCGCGCTTCCGCGATCTTTCCCTCCTCGATCCGGAAGAACCCCGTCGCATCGACCTGGACTTCCTCACCCGTAGGCGGGATGCCCATGATCTCCCCTTCGTGTGTGCCGGTGAAGCGTCCCCGGTAGGCGACCGTGTCGTCCTCCGCGATCAACTCCTCGATTGACACACCCATATCAGGAAACGCCTCGAGCATCTCCCGAAAGTACGCTTCGATGGCCTCGGGACCGGTCAGATTCTCCTCGGCGCCCGGGATGTCGTGCACCGTGTAGTCGCTCGCGAGGACCTCGTCGAGCCTGCCGAACTCTTCCTCCGCAAGGATTTCCATGTATCTCCGGACGAGTGCTTTGTTCTCCTCGGCCGATGATGCTGCTGACATTGGATTTCACCCCGTAGTCGCGTCTTCATTTCAACTCGGTATTATTTCTCGGGAGTTCAATCGTGCACAGTGTCTT
Organism: uncultured Candidatus Halobonum sp.; assembly: GCA_964502585.1. Lineage (GTDB taxonomy): Archaea > Halobacteriota > Halobacteria > Halobacteriales > Haloferacaceae > CAZCXJ01. The sequence goes on along the minus strand of CAZCXJ010000259.1, from coordinate 351 downwards.
CATGTTCACGGCGTGAACACACCCGACGTGACCGGTGTGCTGCCCGTGGCGCCGCCCCGTCCGTCACTTCCATAGTTTCTTACCATGGTATCTGTTAGAAATTGACATGGACACTGCACTCGACGACATCGCGTTTCTGGCCAACTCGGACAACCGGGTGGCCGTCTTCGAGATGCTCGTTGACACCCCGCGGACTCGCGGCGATGTCCGCGACCAGGTGGACGCCTCGCGGGTCACGGTCGCGCGCATTCTCGACGAACTCGAAGCCCGCGAGTGGATCACGCGCTCGGGCCGAAAGTACACGGTAACACCGCTCGGCGAGTGGGTGTACGACGAGTTCACTCGCCTGGT
>CAZCXJ010000258.1:0-1933 GCA_964502585.1 uncultured Candidatus Halobonum sp. | reverse complement strand
CCGGAATCCGCCCCGTCGATCGTCGCTGCTTGACTGGCTGACACGGGGGCTATCCGGCGTGTTCTGGCATGTATCCAGTTTCTCTCTCCGGTCGCGGCGTCATGGCGTTCTCCCGATTAATGATCGACGGTCGTGTCCAGCCAATTACCCGGTAGTGTGAAAAGCACGTCGCAGGCGCGACGCTCCCGGACACCGGTGAATCAGGGAAGGGAAAACGAAAGCAACGGACGACGGGCCCCGTATCGGCCGTCGAGAGTCCGGGAGGAGTTATGGGTGGCTTTCGCTCGATTCTGCCATGTCCCCCGGCCGTCAAGTCCAGTCTAGGAGGGTCTCGTGTGTCCCACGGGAATTCGCCACCCCGGTACACCGATGGAGCTTAGACCGACTTCACCGTAGGGTCCGTATGTACCGTCGGCAGCTCCTCGTTCGGGGTGGGTTCACCATCCCGATTTCGCTGGGAGGATGCGTGCAGGCGCCCCGGAGCGACGGTGGGACCCCATCCGGGGAGGTGCCGGTCACCATCACGTCGCAAGCCGACCAGCCGGCCGTCCCGGTAGAATACGGGGTGGAGATGGTGAGGGCGGGCGCGACGAACGACGAGCCAGCCATCCTCCGTGTGTCGATCACGAACCCGACGGATGCGACGGTAGTAGTCGGGGAGGAGCGGGACATCAAGTTCCACCACGTGTCGAGCACCGACGAGACGGTCTATCTGTACCCGACGGGCGACGCAGGGAACCGCGGGCCGGTCGTCCAGGGGTGCTGGCAGCTGACCGAGTACGTTGCCGTCCCCGAATACTACGGGACGGTGACGCTCAGTCCCGGCGAGACGGGTCGAGCCGAGTCGTACGTGTATGGCCATCCAGAACTCCCAGCCGAAACCTGTCTCCCGGCCGGCGAGCACCGGCTGGTCACCACCGGGGTCGCGGGTGACACGGAGGCCGACGTGACCGAGGATGAGGACGCTACCGAATTCGAGTGGGGCTTTATGTTTCAGATCGGGGAGTGAGGGCCCACGCAGACGGTGGTCGGCAGCCGCCGGGGGTTGGTCACGCTGGTGTCATCACGGCAGGGATCGTCTCGTCACGGGCCGGACTCGGTCGGTCGACCGTCGTAGCGTCGAACCAGGATGCGAAGCCACCAGAGCTTCAACCCGACCATGAGGACGGTCCCGACGGTTGCGTCGGCCGGGCGCCGCTTCCAGGCCGCGAACAGGGCGTAAATGGAAGCGATCGCGCTCCCAGTGTTGAGAATGTTCGGAAACGCAGCGCCGACCGTTCGGTTCCCTCGTTCACGGACCCACCAGCGCTCGGCGAGCACGGCACGGGTCATCCAGGCCTCCTGGTCGGCAGGCGGCGGGAACACGAGCGGATTGAGGACCGTCCACAGGAGAGCAAGCCCTACCAGCCGCCACCGACGCCGATAGACGCCGTACACGAGGAGGGGGCCGGTCGGAACCCGCGACCACCCGCTTTTGGGGTTCGAATGACGGGTCCAGAAGCGGTCCTCCAGTTGGTCGAGGGTGGGGAAGGCCATGGTCGGTCTACTCAAGATCTACATTTATGTACCAGGGCAGTATCGGGCCGGACTGAGTCGGGCAGTACAGGAGCCGGGACCCCGACATCTGGTGATCCGGGTGCGAGGCGGGACCCGGAGGTTGATTATTGCACCCGCCTATACGATGCCGTCTCATCGCGATGAGTCTGCTGGTTGTTCTAGCCGGGTGTTCGCTAGCGGGACCAGGACCCGCCCCTACCCCCACCCCGTCGGAGGGCGACCCGGCTCAATTCAACGTAACGAACTTCGAGTCGTCGCCTGCGACGGCCGAAATCTACGTGGCGAACGGCCCGATCGAGTCACTGGAACTCCAGTACGCGAACGGGACGACGCAGACTGTCGCGCCGCCGTACATCGGTGAGCAGGGCGAACTGCG
>CAZCXJ010000257.1:1530-1935 GCA_964502585.1 uncultured Candidatus Halobonum sp. | reverse complement strand
GACACCGAGCGGGAGACGGACACTGCGGAGATGCGAACCCGATCCGAGTTGCGTGCCGAGGCTACGTTCGTCGGTCTCACGCTGATCGGCATGATCGTCGGGCTGGGTGCGGCCTGGCTCGATGCCTCAGTGCTCCTCAGTTGGTCCGGCTATGCTGTCGCCTACGTCTTCGGTGGCTGGTACGGGCTCAAAGGTGCCGTCGAAACGCTTCGGCACCGTGCGGTGGACATCGACCTGCTGATGATCGTCGCCGCGCTGGGAGCGCTGTCGATCGGTGCGCCGTTCGAGGGAGCGATGCTGCTGTTCCTGTTCTCGCTGTCGAACGTCCTCCAGCACTACGCTATCGGGCGATCGCGTCGGGCGATCAAGTCCCTCGTCGAGATGCGCCCAGACTCGGCAGCGGTG
>CAZCXJ010000257.1:0-1520 GCA_964502585.1 uncultured Candidatus Halobonum sp. | reverse complement strand
CCGGCGACCGTATCCCCCTCGACGGCACCGTGGAGTCCGGCGAGAGCACTGTCGACGAAGCCTCGCTCACCGGCGAGTCGATGCCCGTCCCGAAGGAACCAGGCGACGAGGTGTTCGGTGGGACGATCAACGAGAGCGGGAGTCTCGAGATTCGGGTAACGCGGCAGGCCCATGAGTCAGCCATCACCAGGCTCATCCACATGGTCGAGGAGGCCCAGAGCGAGAAGGCACCGACCCAGCGACTCATCGACCGCCTCGAGCAACCGTACGTGTTGAGCGTGTTCGGGCTCACCATCGTGGCCATCGCGATTCCGCTGGTTCTCGGTGCCGAGTTCACGAGCACGTTCTACCGGGCCATGACGCTCATGGTCGCGGCCTCGCCATGTGCGGTCGTCATTTCGACGCCCGCGGCGGTACTCTCGGCGATCGCGTCGGGTGGGAGACAGGGCGTCCTCTTCAAGGGTGGTGAACACGTCGAAGCGGCCGCGAATATCGATGCCGTCGCCTTCGACAAAACGGGGACGCTTACCGAAGGCGACACGCAGCTGACCGACGTGATCGTCCGCGACGCGTACCGATCTGGGAGCGGATCCCTCAATAACGATCAGTTGCTCGGGCTGTCGGCGGCCGTACAGGCGCGGTCGGAACACCATCTGGCCGAGGCGACTGTGGACGCCGCTGATGAACGGGCACTCGAAATTCCCGAGGCAGACGGGTTCCAGGCGGCCGCTGGCAAAGGCGTGCGGGCGACCGTTCGGGCCGACGTGATCCACATCGGGAACCGGAGTTACGTCGAAACGGTCCTGGCGGACGAGTCGATCGATGGGCTGGACGCCGGACTGGATGCGCTGAAGAAACTGGAAGCAGAGGGGAAGACGAGTGTGCTCGTCGCTCGCGGGACCGACCAGGGCGTCTCCATCCTCGGTTGGCTCGCCTTCACTGACACTGTTCGTTCGGGGGCAGCGGAGATGATCGAGCGGCTCCGGGAGCTCGGTGTCGATCATATCGTCATGCTGACCGGGGACAACGAACGCGTCGCCAAGCGGATTGCCGACGAAGTCGGTATCGACGAAGTACAGGCCGAGTTACTACCCGAAGAGAAGGTCGAGAGCGTCGAGGAACTGGTATCCCGCTACGGGAACGTTGCCATGGTGGGTGACGGCGTGAACGACGCACCGGCGCTAGCGACTGCCACACTCGGTGTCGCCATGGGCGGCGCTGGGACCGACGTCGCGCTCGAGACGGCCGACGTCGTCTTGATGGGCGACGATATCAGTAAGATTCCATACGTTCTCGGACTGGGCCGCAGGACACGCCGGACGCTCACAGTCAACCTCGCCATCGCCTTTGGCGCAATCGTACTGATGGTCGGAACGATCCTCCTGCGAGGAATCCCGTTGCCACTCGCTGTCGTCGGGCACGAGGGATCCACGGTGCTGGTTTCGTTGAACGGACTCCGGTTACTGGGATTCCGGGAGTAACAGGCGACTCGCACCTCGATCCAGTTGTGAATCGTCCGG
>CAZCXJ010000256.1:0-1958 GCA_964502585.1 uncultured Candidatus Halobonum sp. | reverse complement strand
TGCGGAGCGAGCGAATCGAGAACGCGGGAGAGACGACGATCGGCGAGATGACCCGTCAGTTGGGGCTGGAGCAGTACGGCCGGATCTGCTACCTGTACGACTACGGTGACGAGTGGCGCTTCTACGGCATCCTGAAAGAAGTCATTGGCGACGAACCAAGTAATATGGAACCGGACGTCGTGAAGGAGAAAGGCGACTCTATCGACCAGTACGATCCGCCCGGGGCAGGTGACACGACCCTTCCCGACCCGCTCGATACGTTCCCCGATACGGCGATTCCCACCGCGGACCTTCGCGCCCTGGAGGACCGTGACGACGTTGCTCATGTCATCATCCTTCTCAGCATCGAAACCGGATTCGGTACGGTCACCGAGCGGTTCATGATTCAGTTCGAGGACGCCGGGTATCTCCTCGAAAACTTCCCGCATGGATGGGAAATCATCGAGAGGATCGACGGCGCCGACAAGACAGAGGAAGAACTACTGGCCGCCCTCGCGGCGGCAGCACGGGACTGGCACGCCGAAATCGCGATGATGGCGGGTGCAGCAACAGGGCAGTATTTCGACGAGGAGACGGTCGAAGCAATGAACGTGGAGCTGGAGTACGAACTCGAACAGCGGGGATACGGACACCTATGACAAATATAAGCAAGCCGGACGCTGAGCGGGTATTCGAATGTCACGCGGAGTTGCTCGCACACACGAACCGACAACTCGCCGTGATCGATGGCGTCACCGATGCCTCTCAGGTTCGCCGGAGTTCCCCTCAGCAAGTGCAGCAGCTCCGAGACGCGCTGTACGACGCCCCGGGCCTGATTCGCGGATTCGTCTGGGAGAACCCAGCGGAGTTCGACGAGGACGACCGCAAACTGGTTGCGAGCTGGCGCGCGTTCGAACGGGACCGCTTCCTGGTCCGTCGCTTCACGTCGGGATACGCCGAATTCTTGCAGTTGGCATCACCACCTCGGCTCTTCGCTGTCAACTCGCTCCACGACTCGTTCAAACGAATGGGCGTCGATCCGCCGCAGGTCGTGTCTGGAGTCCTGCTCCCCTATGGGGATCGGATCGTCTCGGACGGCCACCTCCGAGCTGACGCGTTCGTCGGCGATTCGATGAACCGTGGATTCGATGAGGACGTCGACCTGGCACGTGACCGGTACGGTCTCGTCGACCGACTCCCCGCCCCGAGAGAACCAACCCAGCCCGAGTTCCGATACGAGAACGGTGATGCGCCGGTCACCGCTCGCCAACAACTGGACGACTACTATCGGGACGCGATACACGGCGATGCCGGAGCAGCGTATCAACTGATCGCGCAGTACGAACAGGCCGCCCGGGGTGGCCACGTCGATCCGGACCCAACGGTGCGATTCGAGGAGTACTACTACGACCGTGTCACCAGCGGCCTCGATACGGTCGCGCTCATCGAGGGGTGGCCGTTCATTGCGGAGCTACTGGATGCGTACAACCCACAGGAGGACGGCTCCGGGTCGCTGGCTGTCGCGGCGGTGGGGAACGCGGTCGCCTATTACGTTATTCGGACCCGACAGACCGCCACCGTCGGCGACATCCCGACGTCTGCAATCGAGTACTTGTCCGCATGTGCTGACGCGGCACCGGACACGATGGCGTGGCACGAGTCGACGACCCTTGGCTGGCTAATCGGTCATCCCGACGTTTCGATCGCCGATTCCCTCCGCAGTGCCATAGCGGACGGACGCAGGGAGTGGGCGGGTGCGGTCCTCCGACATGCGTTTCACGCCGATCAGCAGGCAGCCGTAGACGTACTCGCTGATCTCGCCGCGAACGAGCAGCTCACAGAGACGACGGGTGCGTTTGTCGATGACCTATCGCAGCCGAACGCGTGGCCGTCAGGACCGACTGGATCTTGGTGGGAGGAGTTTGCCTACACCTTCGAATGGGACGAGTCGGTCGAGACACGGGTCCGTGACCTCATCA
>CAZCXJ010000255.1:0-1966 GCA_964502585.1 uncultured Candidatus Halobonum sp. | reverse complement strand
GCTCCGCCCGACCACTCGAAGTCAGCGGGGCAGCCCGACACTCACGCTGCAGACTGACGACGCTGGTCCCACCCCGCACGGATGCTGCATCCAGCCTCTGTGTTCAGCATACCACTTGCGACAGCAGCCCGGTCGATCGTAGAGTCGCTGCTGAATGGAGGGCGCGAATCGGTCACGATCCCGTGGCCCGGATTCTCGGTTCGGACGAGGGCAGGCGGATGACGACCGCCAATCGAGCCCGGCGGGATCGCTATACAGCATTCAGGTGGCGGACTCGGCGAGTTCGCGGAGCCGCTCGAGGTTGTCGATGGCCGATGTTTGGTACTCGTCGATCCGTTCGAGCAGGCTTTGATCGTCGAGGTGCTCGTCCACGCCTCGGGTGAATCGGAGTCGACATTCCTGGAGCCAGTCCTGGATGTCGGGTTCTTCTTCCCACGCGTCGAACGCCCGTCGGGTGACGAGCAGATTTCGGATGTATTCCTCCGCGTCTCCCATGAAGCGGTTGGGCGGACACAGCCGGTTCTTCTCCGCGTCGTCGTCACGGTTCGCCTCGACGTAGGCGGTGATAGCGGCGCTGAACGGGATGATCCCGGGAGCCTGGATATACTGCAGGGTAATCCGGTCAGGTTCGAAGATCGGTCGCGCCGGGGGCGTGTCGACACCGCTGGCAGTGCAGTCGACGTGTACTTGCTGTTGGTCGGTGGGCACGGTCCCGTCGTCGAGCACGATCCGGTCGGCCTCGAGCCGCTTGACGTATCCCTGGCGAATGACATTACTGATCCGGCGCAGGTCATCGCGTTCATCTTCACTGAGGATCGCCCCGCGATAGGTTTCGGGGTCCACCTCCGGGTCGAGGGGGACCAGCGCTCCGCTGTCTTCCAGCCGTCGAAACAGATCGGGGACGTCCTCGGCCTCCGCAGCGGCTTTCCACACGTGTAACGACCGCTCCAGCAAGGACTGCACTTGTTCCAGGGGTTGCAGGTGGCGCCGTGGGGCCGTCCAGGGATCTCGTGGTCGAATCCACCGTATCTCGTCGGGTGGGACACCTCTGTCGAGCAACCACCCACAGGTATCCATGGACGTTTTCCCCGCACCGATGACGGTGAACCCGTCCGACGGCTGGGAGAGATCGACGAGCTCGTTCGGGGTGACCAGGCGCGCGTCTGGGTCAACCTCGAACGGTGGCGTATGGGTCGCCGGAATCGACGATTCCACGTAGGTCGCATCGACAAGCCTGCGCCGGACCTGCACCTCGGTCGTCTTGCCGGTCAACCGTGACTCGAACAGATGTCCAGACCCATCGGTTTCGATGTACTCGCACATACCGAAAAAGCGGACCTGTCCCGAGGCGAGCAGCTCCTCCTCGAGCACGCGGCGGTAGTAGTCACAGATCTCCGCTGCTGACGCCCGCTCGTAGAACCCGGCGTTGGGGCCATGCTCGTCGATAGTGTTGTCGCCGAGCTGTCGCGAGTTGACCCCGTAGACCGCGGACGGCTGATGTAGCCGCGCGAACTGATAGGCGTCGGTCCAGTGACCACCCGGATACGCCCGCCGGTCCACCAGCACTACCTCGGCGTCCGACTCCTCGATCAACGTGTCCGTGAACGCCATCCCGGATGCCCCGGCCCCCACAACCAGGTAGTCCGTCTCAAGCGACGACATACTGACCCCCAGCCGTCGGTAGCCGCTCACCGTACACCTTCATGTTACTTGGTAACATCAACCATAGTAATCGTTTATGCACGTTATTAGAGACACCGGAATCACTCTGATCACGATCTCTGTAGCGTTCGAGTTTTGAACGCCTCCCGATCGTAACGCACGCATGTCGAATAGACGCTCTGTGTTCAGCACGCCACGCCTGACAGAGATCGGAAACACGCTTCTCTCCATGAGAGGAGCTACTGGCAGTTTCCAGATGCTGTACCTGCACATCCTGATTGGGTCTCTTCCCGTGTGGGCGTTC
>CAZCXJ010000254.1:0-1969 GCA_964502585.1 uncultured Candidatus Halobonum sp. | reverse complement strand
CCCGCTCGGGGCTACTCATACCCCTCCCGTCGCTCCTCGGCCCCGAAAAACCGCGGGTCGACCCAATGGGGGACGACCGTCCGCGACGTTCGCCGGAGGACCGGGCCGACAGAAGGCTCCCCGCACAGCGATGGCGGGCCGGCGGGATCGAGGGTGGTCCGGAGCCGGTCCGACAGACTGGTCGACGCGGGCTGGACACGCCGTGGCAGGCCTCGGCTGTAGAGTCTAGTCGCGGAGGCGCCGGGTCGCTGCTCCTCGCAACAGCGGTTCGGCTGCACCGGACACGCGGGATGAACGACTGTCCGATTATCCGTGAGAGTTTGCGACTCCATAACGAACTCCAGTGGCTGTCGACTGCCGAATCGCGATGGCGCTCCAGCAAATCGATCACGTCAGTGAAACCGACCGGATGGGCGAGTGTATCGACAACTGTTTCGAGGCCGCTCAGGCCTGCGAGTGGTGTGCCGACGAGTGTATCCAGTTGGGGGAGAAGGAGATGGCCCGGTGTATCCAGCTCTGTCGCGACGCTGCGGATCTCACGACGCTCCACGCCCGCATGATGGCGCGTGACTCGGCGTACAGTTCCGACCTCGCCGCGGTGTGCGCGGACCTCTGTGAGGAGTGTGCGGACGAATGTGAGCGACACGACCACGATCACTGTCAGGTGTGCGCCGACGTCCTCCGGGAGTGTGCCGACTCATGTCGCGATATGGCTTCGGCCTGATACTCATTCAGAGTCGCCGAATAAACAACGGTTCCGTCAACCCGCCTCCCTGTCCTCCAATCAGCACGGCCGGTTTCATGTCACCACCACGAGCCCGCCCTCGGGAGCCTGATCGTCGTCGGTGAATGCCACCGTCGACGCACCCGGAGCCTCGGCATCTTCACCGCGTCACTCTTTGATTATGTCATACCTGAGATGATCGGACCGAGCTAGCTTATCATCTTGGCCCGCGTTCTCCCGGTATGGACCGACCGACAGATTATCTGACAGCCGATGGAGGGCGGACATTGCCACTTTCGCCCGACGAAGCGTTTGCCGTGCTCGGTAACGAGACGCGGATGGCGATATTGCAGACCCTCTTGGACGCGGGCGGCCCGCTGTCCTTCTCGGCTCTCCGTGAGATGGTGGCAGTGCCTGACTCCGGGCAGTTCAATTACCATCTCGGCAAACTCGACGGCCACTTCGTGGCCAAAACGGGCGAGGGGTACGTCCTGCGGCAGGCGGGCCGGCGTGTCGTCGAGGCCGTCCTCTCGGGGGCAATCACCGAGTCCCCGGTTCTCGAGTCGACACCGATCGACTTCGATTGTCTCCTCTGTGGCGCTCCGATCGAAGTGAGCTACACTCAGGAGCGCCTGGAGTTGTTCTGTACGGAGTGTCCCGGTATCTACGACGGGAGCGTCCGCGGGGCCGTTCCCGAAGCACCTGACGGGGCGGCAGCAGCGGAGACCGAAGGTGCTCCTGGCAGGTTCGGGTACCTCGGCAAGTTGCAGTTCCCGCCTGCCGGCCTCCAGGGCCGGTCGCCCGATGAATTGTTGGCTGCTGCGTCGGTCTGGACACACCTGGAGTTGTTCTCGGCTGCTCACGGCATCTGTCCGCGCTGCTCGGCCGTCGTCGATCACTCGGTCGATGTCTGCGAAACCCACGACGCGTCGGATGGTCTCTGTGCGACCTGTCACCGACGGTACGCGGTCCAGCTCACAAACCGGTGCCGGAACTGCCGGTTCGGGGGCGACGGCGTGATTGTCACTCGGCTGTTGGGGAACCTCGATCTCCGGTTGTTCATTGGCGAGCATGGAATCGACCCCCTGGCGGAGGGGATCCGGTGGGGATGGGACTTCGAGGAGGAGATCATCTCCGTCGAGCCGTTCGAGGCGAAGTTCACCTTCACCATTGACGGGGACGCCATTACGCTGAGCGTCGATGACGACCTGACGGTGACCGACGTTCACAGAAGTTGAGACGGAG
>CAZCXJ010000253.1:0-1980 GCA_964502585.1 uncultured Candidatus Halobonum sp. | reverse complement strand
TGGTCCCCCACACAGAGGTTGGCGAGCCACCTGGCAGTGTCTGGCGCATCGAATCCCAACTCGATGCCGTGTTCCCAGCAGAAGCCAGCCACTGCAGGATGTCGCATACAGACCTCCGTCACTGACGTGGTGTTCCGGTGTTTGCACACGGTGCATATGAATCGGACCGCTGGATTCCACCGACGGCCACAGGCGGAGCAGGTTCCGTCGGCGGTCGAGTCATGGACGTCGCAAACGTGAAGCCGCATCTCGACGTCCCCTGAGCACTGGGGGCAGATTCCCGCGGTCCGCAAGGCATAGTCGTGGTATATTTGGGTCCGGATTGCCCCGAAAATCTCTGCTGGGTCTCGATTTCGCTGGAGGGCCGGTGTCGCCAAGGTCCGTAAGAGGACGCCCGACAGTGCGGTGTCGCCAAGCGTGGCATATCCGTCACACTCGGTGCAGACCCGGTATAATCGCTGGTCCTGATACGTGATCGCTGTTGGGGCTCCACAGAGTGGACAGGGGAGGTCGATTTCTGTCGGGTTGCGTGTCGCCTCCTCGGAGCCACCGATAGCGATGACGGTCCGGACGAGCGTGCGGCCGGCAGGACGCAGCGCGTAGCCATCGTCGGTCTTGCGGACGAACTCGCCAACGAGCTTGTCGAGGTGGTAGTTGAACTGGGCGCCCTGCCGGATGCCTACCCGATCGCGCAGTTCGGAGAAGGACAGGTGGGTCCCCTCGGTGTCCATCGACCCCCCGCCGAACGGGTCGAACGCCTCCCAGAGCGCCAGCAGGATCGATAGCCGTGTCTCGTTGGCCAGCAGTTTGAACGCCTCGACCGCGTGGCTGGCGTCCTCGGCTGTCCGCGCCAGGGCTGAACTAGGGCCACTCCCATCATCCATGGGTACGAGTAACAAACTACGCTAAATAAATCGGTGGGCCGAGCGCGACAGACGCGCCCTGTATCTTGCACGGCGGGGTTGATTTCTTCGGGAATCATCAGAACCCGCCTGCTGCATCCAGAGGCTACATTCAGCAAGCGGTGAATGGAGCTATCGCATTGACCGCACGTCTTCAGTGCTTGGTACGCGCGTTCACTCATCGATTCCACACCCGGATACATTCCACCCCCATCGAGTAAGCAGATATCGGGGACTTAGCTTGTTGCCACGTTTTCCCTCCCGAGTTGTTCTATCTCCCACTCGAGATATTCACGGAAGCTTTCCTCGAAAGGGCGGTACTCGATCCCGAGTTCCTGTTTGGCCTTCGAGTTATCCACGTAGATATCCAGTCCAGCTGCGCGGAACGACTCCGGTTCGAACCCTTCCGGCGGTGTCGTCACCCACTCGACCGGGGTCATCAACTTCGCAAAAAGTTTGAGCCACCGCGACGACACCGTTCGCGGGGCGGGGACGCCGGTCAGTTCCTCCCCTAGCTCAAATAATTCGATCTGTCTACGGGACTCGTTCGAGATAATGTATTCTTCCCCGGGGGTTCCCTCCTGCATCGCCAGAAGGTGTCCGTGAGCGACATCGCCAACGTGGACACGGGGCAAGGCGAACCGGCGAGGGACCACCGGGACTTCACCCTTCAACCACTGCACGACCAACTCACGGCCCGGCACGGATTCATTGTGTCCCGGTCCGTAGACATCGCCCGGCAGGACGATAACCAGCGGGAGCCCCTCGTCCATCAGTGGCCGCGCGACCTCGTAGTGAGCCCGCCACTTCGTGTGGTGGTAGACGGTCAACCCCGGGTCGTCGGGACGATACGATTCGTCAACGACTTCGCCCCCCGTATTTCCGTATACACCAACCGAGCTCGTGTAGACGCCCTTGGGTATGGCGAGTTCGTCCATCAATTCCAGCACGTTGCGCGTTCCGTCTACGTTGATCCGTTCGGCCTGCTCGCGGTTTCGTGGTCCGGGGCCGATGTCCCACCAGGCGGCCAGGTGAAAGAGGCCGTCGACGCCGGTCATCGGCTCACGCATGCTCTCCT
>CAZCXJ010000252.1:0-2003 GCA_964502585.1 uncultured Candidatus Halobonum sp. | reverse complement strand
CGTGGAGAAAGCGTCTCGGAAAGCTGTCGAGTACGCCACACAGTTCGAGAATCCGGTGTTGATGATGGAGGACTTGACGCACATCCGTGAGCGTCTCGACTACGGGAAGTATATGAATCGTCGCCTTCACTCGTGGGCGTTCGCCCGACTTCAAGGGCGCATCGAGGACAAGGCGACGGAGGCAGGCATCCCGGTCGAGTACGTGAATCCGGCGTACACCTCGCAGACGTGCCACTCGTGCCACCGTATCGGTCGGCGGGACTCGCAGGCCGAGTTCCGGTGTCCGCACGACGACTGCCACGTTTCGACGTTTCAGGCCGACATCAACGCTTCCGCGAATATCGCACGACGGGTTGACCCGTGGGGAGAGAGCGTCCCGCTTGACAAGGCGGAACGCGATGACTCGCCTCGGGATGGGAGCGGTTGTGACACCGCCACGACTCACCGTGAGACGAGCGAGAAGCCCTCGCAAATGACGCTTACGGCGTTTCAAGAATCGAAACCCTCTACCAGCGACGACTGACTGGTATTCCCCATGCGTGGGAAGCCCCGTCGTTAACCACGGGGAGGATGTCACCCGGTCCGTTCGTAGACGCGCTGGTGGTCGAGACGAACGCGAATGGTGACAGAGAAGAAAGAACGGCTGTTCGTTCAGCCCTGGAACCGGGACTTCCGCCCGGGAAACGTCCCATCGGTCAACTACATCTCACACGACGGTCGTTCCGAGGAGCGAGTTAGTTAAGAGATAGCGTCCCGAAGCAGGTCCGTCCGAATGGCCCAGGCGATCGTTCACTTCCTCGTTGGGGCGTCAATCGTCGTCCTGTTCACGACACCGCTCGCCCTCAGATACGAGACGGTGCGTCGGCACGGACTCGCCATCGGCACGGGCGGGGGACTGTGGGCGATGCTTCCGGATCTCCATCACGTCGTGCCGGTCTACAGCGGCCCGATCCGGGCGTTCCACCAGTCGATGTGGACCGACCTGTTCGGGTTTCACTACACGCTCGATCTGGATCCGGTCCGAGCGTACAACACCGACCGGCTCGTTCTGGCGGCCGTACTCGTGTTTCTCGGTGCTGCCGTGACGTTCACCCTCGCCTCCGAGTGGGGCGCGCGGCGCGATTTCGAGCCGTTCGAACCGCGGTACGAGATGATCGGTGGGGCTGCAGGTGGCGCAGTAGTCTCCACCGTGCTCCTGGGCGGAATCTTCTAATTGAGTGGCCATCTCGAATATGTGGCAACCATCGTGGGCAGCGAGAGCGTCCTCGCGGGGTGGATCGTAGTCGCCCTGCTCGGTGTTCTCTCCGCCGGCGTCTTCGCCGTCTGTATCGAACTCGCCACCGGCGAGAGCATCCGTATTCCCACCGCTGCGGCCGTCGGGACGTTGGGTGCCGCACAGGCCTGGCTGATGGCCACGACGCTGGCCGTGCCCCTCTGGAGGACGCGGCTGTTCGGCGCCACGCTCAAACTATCGGTCGGTGATCCCGCGGGTCTCGGTGCGTTCGCGCTGGCTGGCGGTGCGCTCGGTGTGACCTACGCCACCCTCGCGGAGGCACTGCGGGAGCGGGGTCCACGACGCGGGAGTCTCGGGCACCCGACGGAGTGATCGTGCCGACGTTCGGACCCGACTCGAACGCGGGGACTCCCGCACGGGACCTTCGCGGGTCCGTTCCGTTGAGGTGTGCCTCTCCGGCAGTTCGGGACCACGCTGGCACGACCGATGGCGGGGCCGCCGTCCGATATCCGACCTATCGGGTATACCGAATCGAGACCTGCCGGTCGAACGTGATTGACGACATCGGCCGGGGACGTGGACCCCCGTCCGCAGTCGGCGAACGGGACCCGGTTCCGGTTCGACCACCGATAGTTTGCACCATTCCGTCGGTAGACATATACTCCTCGAAACGTTCCATACCTTTATGCAGGGTGAAGGGCGGCGGCTCCGAGCACTCCGGGGGACAGCTCTGGGTTTCGCCAACGGCATCTCCCTGGTGGGGTCGATG
>CAZCXJ010000251.1:0-2051 GCA_964502585.1 uncultured Candidatus Halobonum sp. | reverse complement strand
AGGGAGGACGCGGACTTGACCGGCTCGACACGCTTTCCTTTCAGCCAGCCGACGTTCGCCTCCCGGCGGTCGAGGACGATGAGCCCGAACAGGCCGGAGTCGGCCAGCATCTCCTCCAGCGGGTCCGTCAGGAAGTCCGAGTCACAGTGGTATCTGAACGACTGGATCGGCTCCGGCGGAGACTCGAGGACGCGGGTGATCATCTCCGTTTGGCCACCGCCGGCGTCGACCGCTCCCGAGAACAGCACCATCCCGTTCGCCGGGACGGAATCGTAGTAGCGGAGCCGGTCCTTGATGGACGTCAGCGCGTCCTGGACGTTCGTTCTGGTCTGCTTGGACTTGATGTTCGACGCTTCGCTGTGTTCGGTCGTGACGTGGCTGACCACTTCGGAGAGCTGTGTATCTTCGGGCACGTAGATGGTGACGAGCTGGGTCCCGGAGCCCTCGTACTCCTGGAGTTCCTCGATTACGCGGCGGAACTCGTACTTCCGGCGGTCAGAGTCTCCGGTGGCCTCTTCGGCGTCGCTGCTCATTACCGAATGTGGACGACGGCGGGGTAAGTAACTGTTGAACGTGTGGGAGGGGCTTGCACTGGTAACCTCCTCCCAGCCGCGGTGGGCAGCCCGGTCACTCCGGGTCGATTCCAAACGGATCGGAGGTCCGCCAGTCCCAGCCGGGCATCCGGGTCTGGAATCCCGCAGCCAGGGCGGCGTCGAGATCATCCGCACCGGCGGGACCGTCATCGCGCCGGGTAGCCCCGCCGGGGCCCTCGTGCCGGTCCAGGTCCGCGACGTGGAAGGTGGCCTCCGCGAGCGTCGACAGTGGGCGTTGCCCGGCGATGGTGGCCGCGAGTTCGCGTCCCAGCACCTCGTCGACGACGAATCCGGGGTAGTCGTCGGCGACGTCCAACTGTCGGAGCAGGATGACGTACGCGGCGATGTTGACCCCGACCGCGCCGTCGGCGAAGACGCTGTCGACCTCCGCGCGATACTCGCCGGTCTGGATCCGGTCCACCTGGGTGTCGAAGGCCTCACCGAGTCGGTCACGGACCGCGTTGATGAGGTCCACGATCGCGTCCCGTTCACGGATCCACTCGTACTCCTCGACGACCCGTGCGCGCGTGAGTCGCATACCGACGCCTGGATGTCCCGATGTAAATATGCGCGTTCGGGGGCTCAGCACCGCTCGGGTCGGGTTTGGGAAGGCTTTTATAACCTCGGGGGCAAGCCCGGACAAGCGGGTTTTCGTCGCCCCATCGTACGATGACCCCGAACGGAGAGGCTTCGACTATGCACTCTTCCGGAAATCACAGCACAGATGCCGGGCGGTCCCATCCTGGGACCCCGCTCCGATACATACACGCATGAGTCAGGTGGATGAACGGCTCGACGAGCTGAAGGCACAGATCGAGGCGGAGATTCCGAGCGACATCTCCGTGACCGACGTCAAATACGAAGGTCCGGAACTGGTCGTGTACACCCGCCATCCGAAGCGGTTCGCACGTGACGGGGACCTGGTCCGCCGGCTCGCCTCGAAGCTCCGGAAGCGGATCACCATCCGGCCCCACCCGGACGTGCTCTCGTCCCCCCGCGAGGCCAAAGAGCAGGTCCGAGCGATCATTCCGGAGGAGGCCGGCGTCACCGACCTGGATTTCCACGAGGACACCGGCGAGGTGGTGATCGAAGCCGAAAAGCCGGGACTGGTGATCGGCCGGCACGGCTCGACGCTTCGGGAGATCACGCGAGAGGTGGGCTGGACGCCCGAGGTCGTGCGGACACCGCCGATCGAGTCGACGACCGTCTCGAACGTCCGGAATTTCCTCACACAGGAGCGTGAGGAGCGCCGGGATATCCTCGAGCGCATCGGGCGGGAGATCCACCGCGAGGAGATGCACGACGAACAGTGGGTCCGGGTGACAACGCTCGGCTGCTGTCGGGAGGTCGGCCGCGCCGCGTTCATCCTCAGCACGGCCGAGACGCGCATCCTCATCGACTGTCCTAGTGCCACCCCGATCGGCACAGAAAGGGTTAGACACTCCTGATAGTGCCGGA
>CAZCXJ010000250.1:0-2061 GCA_964502585.1 uncultured Candidatus Halobonum sp. | reverse complement strand
CTGCCCGCCCCGCCGTTTCAGACTGTCGGAGTGAGAACCGGTTCACTCGATGTGCTTGACCTCCTCCCACCCCAAGGGGTGGGATTCCTCCGCAGGTGAGTCGGGCTAGGCCGACACCTCGGAGGCAAGATTCCCACGGTCTCGCGTGGTACTCCAGTTTGCGGGTTCCTCGTTGGTCGACCGATCACGGCGTTGCCACCGGTGATCATCCCACTCAAGGCACGCAACTGCGTCCCGCGGGCTGTTCTGCCCGTGGGCCGCGGGCCGAGCCATCGACCCACCTAACGCCACCTGCTCTTCGAGGAAGTTCACCGCACCAACCACATCCGAATGCCCCACAAACCCGCAGTTGAGACACTGGAACAGATCGCCATTCCGACGCACCAATTCACTACCACACTCCGGACACATCGACGACGTTCCGGCCTCACTCTCCTCAACCACGTCGATTCCGTACTCCCCTTCCAGCACCTCCCGGAGTCGACGACGGAACCGACCGTGGGCCCAGAACAAATCCGTCTTCTCGTTCACCACGGCCGACCAGTGGTCTTGCCGCACGTCGTCGAGCTCGCCGACGTACAACTCGGTGATGGTCCACTCGGCCAACCGCTCGGCCAGATCACGCACCAACGCGTCCATCAAGTGGTCGCGCTGTTCGTCACGGCGATGGTACAGGCGGCGAATCCGCCCCGACGAATACGTGCTGTTCGGCAGCTGGGACTGCAACTCCGCAATCCGTTCGGTAAACGCATGGAACCGGTGGAAGCACGGACGACCGTGGTAGACCCGGTGATCGCCTTCGCTCGTGACGACGGCGGCGAGGTTGTTCGCGCCGATGTCCACCGCTGCCACCGCCCCATCTGCCTCGCCATGGGCGGTGGCCAACGTGTGTGAATCAGGACGTGTGCGCCGCCCCGGGTCAACATCGTCCCGGCCGACGCTTTGGTGTGCGGTGAACGTTTCGGCATCCCGATCGTACACGAGTTCCAAGCGACCGTCCGGGCCGTTCCAGTGTGGCCGACCGCGGACTTCCAACCGGAGTTTCTCGTTGTAGCCGTAGCCGTACTTCTCCTTCAATTTCTGCCCCAACGGGATTTCCAGTCGACTACGGGTTCCGAGTTTCAACGAGTAGGTGTCGTTGCGGATGACGGTGTGGAGCTGGCGTGTGCCGCCGTCCTTCCAGTATCCGGGGAGGCCGGGTTGTTCGGTGACTTCATCATCGTCAGGGTCGCGGTACTTCTCCAGCACGTCGAAGAAGCCCTTCCACGTCCTCCAGTTTTTTTGCACGAGTTGTTGGGGGATGCTGCTGGAGAGCTGCTGGATGTAGCGTTGGCGATATTCTTCTTGAGTGACGGTGTTGCGGACGGCGGTTTTGAGTTCGGAAACGGTTGGTGTGCCGTCTGTTTCTTGTTTCTTCGTGAGGACGGCGTGGCGACGGTCGTAGTTCATTTCGTTCCAGCAGGCGGCAGACGAGTCCAACAGTTCGATGAGGGCGAGCCTCCCACGGTGGGAAAGCGGCCGCACGTCGAACGTGTTGGTTCGCCGCATCCGCCATCTCCTTTGTGTCGATTGGTGGTAAGCGTTTTCCTTCGAGACCAACGGTTATGAATGGGGAACGGAAACACGGTGATATGAGCGAGAATCGGTCGCGCAGTGCCGGTGGGACGTACGAGCCGGAGGTGTCGGACGAGGAGTTGCTTGACGTGTTTAGGAAGTCTGAGAAGCCGGTGTTGACGGCGAAGCAGGTCGCAGACGAGGTGCGGATTGGGAGGAAGGCCGTCCTTGAGCGGCTCCGCGGGTTGGAGGATCGGGCCGTAGTGGAGCGGATGGAGGTCGGTGCGCGTGCCGTCGTGTGGTGGCTCGTCGAAGAAGACGAGTAAGACCGTTGGACTCACGAGGCCATGGAGTTCCCGCGGTGGAATTCGTCGCCGGATCTCCCGCTCAGACCCACCCGTAAACGGGTGGGCTTCCGCTAGCACCGTGTCACCATGCTAACCAGCGCCGTAGCGATTCAGAGCGAAACGGAACGGTTACTCATCGTCAGGTCGTTCGGGCAACCGG
>CAZCXJ010000249.1:0-2065 GCA_964502585.1 uncultured Candidatus Halobonum sp. | reverse complement strand
CCGGGTGGTCGTCGTCGTCGCCGTCCCACTCCATCTCCACCGGTTCGAAGTCCGATGGACCGGTGACGTTCACCCTCACCTCGTCGAGGTCCTCGTCGGTGAGCATCTCGCCGGAGTCCGCGTCGTGGAACGTCGCGCGGACGCCGACTCGCATCCCGGGGACGAACTCCTCCTGTGGCTGGCAGGCCTGGGCGAACCCGCCGTCGAGGTACTCCGTGACGTCGGCGGTCGCGTACGTGTGGTAGTCGACCACGTACGAACCTGGGGGTTCGGCCTGTGTCAGTTCACCCTCTTCGGCGGTGAGGCTCGACGTGGGACCCAGTGACTTCCCGATGATCGACCGTCGGGAGACCGGGTTCAGCGGGTCCAGGCCGCCGTACAGGTCGTCGAGGCCGACGTCCTCTTCGGCGTGTGCTCGGTGACGGGCCAGCTTTTCCTCCTGTGATAACATACGTGACTCTCTTTCGCCCGTCGATATCAATGAGCCACGTTACATGTGGGTCGTTTTTTATACTCCCGTCCAGCGAGCCCGGCAGTTTGCTCTGCCAGCCGTCCTGATGCAATCCAGGTGGACCGGAGCACACGAGGCGCCCGCCGGCGGGCGCCGGTCACTCGGTGACCTCGAACGCGAAGTGTAACGCTGGAAGGGCTCGCACCGGATGGTTGTCGATGTACGACAGGTGTGGCTTGCGCGAGAAGTCGAGTTCGTCGGCGTCGACCTCCGGGAAGAAACTGGGGTAGACGTCGATGAAGTGGTATCCGGGTTCGCCTGCGGCCTCGATGACCGTCCGCTTGGTCGGGATATCCTGTCCGCAGACGTAGCCCAGCAACGAGTTGTCGTAGACGAAAAACGGTGCAGTCTCGTACTCCGTCCAGCCGATCCCCGAGAGTTCGATCTCGATCTCCGTCCCGACCGGCCCCTTCGTCGGGGAGATGTTCAGGACCGTCGGCTGGACCATGAACCCGGTGACTGCGACCGACTTCCCGTCCACGTTCGCCGTGATCGGCCGCGTCGCGCCGACGCATTCCGGAATGGTCACCTCCAGCTGGAACCGCCCGTCGGCGTCGGCCGTCACGGTGGGGAGGATGTCGGGTTTCCGTTCGGCCGTGACTGGTTCCCCCAGGGCGTGCTCGCCCTCGTGGCGGTACCAGACCAGGTCGACCTCCGTGTTCGCCGGGAAGTTCCGTCCCGTGAGCACCGCCTCGGTCCCGACCTGACCGCACTCCGGGGTAACCTCCAGTTCGGCGTCGGTGTCTTCGTCGAGTTCGGGGTAGTGAACCGGCAGCGGCCGTTCGTCCATGAGCGGGTCGACCCACGCCGGTTCCGGCTCCGTCTCGGGCTCCGTGACCGTGACGGTCCACGTCGACTGCCGGTCGCCCGCGACCTCCCCGAAGGGTGACTGGGTGTCGTTCTGGAGGTAGGGCACGCCGTAGTAGTTGCGCCAGACCCGCAGGACGTGGTCGCCGGGCGGGCCGACCGCCCGGACCTGTGCCGTCGCAGTCCCGCGGTTCTGGACGCCGGTCACGAACCCGACGACGCTGTTGTCCCACGTCACCTGGTAGTTGTTGGTCACGAAGTTCGGGCCGAGGCCGTAGCCGATGACCGTGAACGACTCCCCGAGCGACGCTTCGGTCCGGTAGAGGTCGAACCACGGGGTGATCTCCAGTTCCGCCTCCGCCAGCGTCTCCCCGTCCGGCGTCCGCGCCTCCAGCAGGTGCGAGCCGCCGTAATCCTCGAAGACCGTCCACGCCTCCTCGAAGGTGCCCGATTCGTCGGTAGTCACCGTGCCGAGGGTCTCCGTCCGCGGGGAGTACTGTGGCCCGATAACCTCGTTTGCCTCCAGCACTGCCCACTGGCCCTCCGAGGAGTGCCAGACCAGGTCGACCGACTCGTTTTCGGGCAGCCCGGTTCCCCGGATGGTCACTGTGTCGCCGACGTACGTCTCCTCGTCACTCACCTCGAGCCGTCCCGACTGCTGCCCACTGTGTCTCTCGAAGGCCTCCTCGAGTTCCGGGGAAAGGTCGTCACTGTCGCTCATACCCCGAGGTCCGTCGCCCCCTGCAT
>CAZCXJ010000248.1:0-2079 GCA_964502585.1 uncultured Candidatus Halobonum sp. | reverse complement strand
TCGAAAACGAGCTCGTCCGTGTCGAGAACGTGATCCAGCACGTCCTGAGAGGCGTGGTCGGGTGCGGCGGCGATACCGGCGTCGTTCTCCGCAGCCCACCGCATGACTCGGAGATCGCTCTTCGAGTCACCCATCACGAGGGCGAACGGATCCTCGATACCGAGAACTGACATCGCGCTCTCGACGCCGACCACCTTGTTCAGTTCCAACGACCCGATTTCGGCGGCGTCGGCCTCGTAGTACGCCACGTCGATGCGCTCGAACAACGCCGCGAACGCCTCGGGGATATCCGCTGGGTCCAAACCTGGCTGATCGCCGCATGATTCGAGGACTCCCCGGATTTCGGGATCCTGTGCCGCATAGAACGCGCGGGCAAACTCGCCATCAGCCTCGGCATCCGCATCGATGACGTCGGCCACCGTCGCCTCAAGCAGGTCCATGAGGTAGACGATCCCCTCGTCGATGACCTCACGTGCGCGCTGGCTGCCCGTCTCGAAGTTGGGTTTCAACGTGACGTTGAACTCGTTGCCCTGGAGGTGACAGCCCCGACGCAGCGATTCCGGGGCATCCGAGAGGATACGGGAACGGATACCGCTGAACACCGTCTGGATTTCGGGATCGAGGTCCTCGTACAGCAGCTGTTTGGTCTCCGCGCCATGCCCCGGGGTGAAAACGCCCGTTCCGGCCTCGTACACGATGCTCAGATTCCCCGAGTGGACCACCTTGTTTCCGAGCCCTTGGATGAGAAACCCCTTGACGTTCTCGAGCGTCTGCCCGGTACAGATGACGATGGGCATCCCCTCTTCGTGGAACTGCGTGAGGAGGTGCAGCGTCTCGCGAGGTATCTCGTTGTCGGTGTTCCCGGCCGACCGGAGCGTCTCGTCGACGTCCAACACGAGCACGTTCACACCACGGTCGTACGTTGTGTACAGGTCTAGTGCAGTAAACGCCTGATTGCGCGTGGCGAGGGCTGCGAGCGCGGCGAACGTCTCACCAACCCGCGGGAACGACGACCGAATCTCGTCTTTCCGCGACTCGAGCTCTTCATTGGCGTTCTGCCAATGGTCAAGCGCAACACGAGAATCGACCGGCGGGAACAGGTCAACGAATTCCTGATATGATCGGAGAGTCGACGTGTCGAACTCCTCGTAGAGTTCGAACAGCAGCTCGTACCGTTCCATGGTGGAGATAGCGGAGGCCCTCATATAGTTACTGGCGCCAACCTCGCCCGAGTCAAAGCTATTTACTCATATTCCGATAAATATTTTTTCGTTCGAGGTGAATAGTGTGTATGAACGCCATCGGTATCGAACAGGGAAGCGAGGGACCACGGCTACTCGAGGTCCCGCGACCGGAACCGGGGCCGCGGGAGGCACTGGTCCGGACACTCCGGGTCGGTATCGACGGCACGGACCACGAAGTCATCGAGGGGGGACACGGGGGCCCGCCCGACGGGGCAGAGTACCTCATCTTGGGCCACGAGGCCGTTGGCGTCGTCGAGGACCCGGGCGGGACCAGGTTCGAACGCGGCGATATCGTTGCACCGACGGTGCGGCGGCCGCCCAATGGGGATGCCAACGAGTACTTCGAGCGAGGCGAGGCCGATATGGCCCCGCCCGAGGAGACACTCGAACGGGGTATCGACGGCGCACATGGATTCATGAGCGAGTACTTCACCAGTCACGAGAAATACCTGGTGTCCGTCCCCCGCGAGCTGGCCTCGTCTGGATTCCTGCTGGAGCCACTCAGCATCTCTAGAAAGGCGCTCGAACTTGCGTACGCCGCGCGGTCGACGTTCAGCTGGGACCCGGAGGCTGCGCTCGTGCTCGGGAACGGTTCCCTGGGACTGTTGACCGTCGCGATGTTGAGCGAAGAGATGCGAACGTACTGTCTCGGGCGCCGAGACCGACCGGATCCCACGATCGACATCATCGAGGGGCTGGGTGCGACCTACGTCGATTCCCGAGAAACTCCTGTCGACGAGATCGCGGCCGTTTACGAGCCGATGGATCTAATATACGAGGCGACTGGATACGCAAAGCATCCTTTCCAGAGCATCGAGGCCCTTGCATCGAACGG
>CAZCXJ010000247.1:1395-2092 GCA_964502585.1 uncultured Candidatus Halobonum sp. | reverse complement strand
CGGGACATACCGGCGAAAGACGCGATCGCGGTCGTACTGCAAACGTTCGAACAGGTCTGACAAACAGTGTCGCAGATGAACTCGCCGACAAGTAGCCCCGAGGCGATCTCCAAGACGTGTCGCGTCAAGACGCCCCCCACCCCGTCATCGAGATGTAAAACCACTGTCCGAGGCACCTCTCCCCTTTCAGGGAAGGGGACGATCCGAGCAGAGCTGGTGTGGAGTATATTCTTCTGACCAGAAATTATTCCCGTCTCTGGCCGGTATCCGTTCGTATGAGCGAACCATCCGGCGCCGGCCGGGACGCACCGAATGACGCGCCTCCGCTCGGTGACCGCGACATCAACTGGCCCGCTGACTGGGACGCCCAGCGCCGCGTCGAGTCCATCGCGGGCAGCCTCCGCGAGCCGCGGGCGGCTAACTGGGTCGCCGAACGGGCCGACGTCGACCCCAAGACCGCCCGCAAGTATCTCGACCGACTGGTCGACTACGGCCAGCTCATCCGTCACCGGCCCGACGACGGCAACGCGACCCTGTACGCACCCGACCCCGAGCAGCAGATGCTCGACCGCGTACGGGAACTGGCCGACCGCGACCCCGACGAGATTGCCGCAGTCCGGGAGGAGCTCGCCAGCGAGATCGACGACTGGCGAACAGAATTCGGGGTCGACAGTCCGGACGACCTGCGTAACTCCAT
>CAZCXJ010000247.1:0-1385 GCA_964502585.1 uncultured Candidatus Halobonum sp. | reverse complement strand
GCTGGACGAGGCCACCGATTACACCGGAAACGACACGGACATCATCTACGTCCAGACGCCGACGAGCGGCGACGGCGACGGAACGCCGCCTACGAGTGGGAGGCCGACCGGTACACCCTGTCGCTGCTGGAGGTCGCGCTCGCGTTCCGCCGGCACAGGGACACCTACGGAGCGGCCGGGCGAGGGGATGCCGAAGTCCCGATCGGGTCGGGGCCCGATCGGTCGTAGCAGTGCCGTTCTTCCTCGCAGGCCGGTTCGACACCCGCAAGCGGGTGCTCGAGCGGATCCGGGAGTTCCTGCAGGGACACGGCTATCCGACGTATCTGGTGCCGAACGACGCGAACCCACGCACGCTCGTGTTGCTGGTGCGGACGGCAGACTACACCGACTCGTACCCGGTCGGCTACGCCACCGTCGAGATCACGTGGCGGGTTGGATGGATCGGCGGCGAACAGTTGGGATCAGCGTCGGATACGATGGATCACTTCGAACTGCGGTGGATGGACGGGGTGGACGCGAGGTTCGACGTGGAGCAGGTCGGCACCGACATCGAGGCACTGCCGGACGGATTCACACCGACGTTCGGGCTTCACCAGGACGGAACTCACCCGGAACTCGGGCCGAACCATTTCCAGACCGAGTGGCCAGGAGAGGCCGATACGACGCGGGAGGCAGTCCCCCGAACACTCGTCGGGGAGTCGCCGATCGCCATCGTGGACTACTTCCTGTCGGTCGCCCCGGAGCGGTTGCGGGCGTTCAGAACCGAGTTCACCGAAGACTCCTGAGCGGCGCTTCGGGCCCCGACGTGGGCGTTTATCGCTTTCTCGATGGATAGATCGCACCAGTTCCTGGCAGAATTAGTGTGCAAGATGTAGAGAGTGTATTCCTCACCGATCATGAAGAGCATCGCCGCATTTCGGGGAGCCGTCGTGCCACTCACTCGATGATGGGCTTCAGAAACACGGATTCAGTGATTGCTGGCTGGAAACCATTTATGGAGCTTCTGGCGACGTTCGTGATGGAGAAATAGAACTACGGGTCTTCTGTGAGTTGCCGCATAGCGTGGGTTTTTTCTCGGGAGTATACGGGACAGGACTGATCAGTCGTGAGTCCTTGAACAAGCGATTGCCGTAATTCGTGCGTACACGAAGCTTTGACTTCCCGAAGGTGGGGACAGTACGCACAACAGTTCGGAAATTCGAGATCAGCGTTGTGCCCTCCCATGTACTAGTCGCTAACGTGGCCTATCGAATAAGCCTCTGTGCGAGATACGCGCGGTACATCTTGCAGAGTCGTAACGAGTTACCGAACTGCTGTCAGAAGCGGCGTGCAAGATGGAGAGCGTAGATTCAACAGTCGGCGAGCGACAATACACGTTCTATGTC
>CAZCXJ010000246.1:0-2099 GCA_964502585.1 uncultured Candidatus Halobonum sp. | reverse complement strand
CGGAATTCCTCCGCGAGCACCCCCGGATGATGGGCGTACTGTTCACAATGACACTGCTGCTGACTCAGGCTGGCACTGTGGCAGCAGGCAACGGACACTCGATCTGAGTTCCCCCGAGATCAACCAGTCCAGTCCTTTTTGACGTGGCCCGTCGACACCGAGTTGCTACTCTAGTTTGGCCCGTCGACATCGAGTTGCTACTCTAGTTCCTCGACGGAAACCGAGGAACTCCAGTGGAGTTCCCCGTTGTTCTTGACGGGCACATCCTCTAATTTGAGAAAGTCGGCAAGGTCGTCTTCTGGAACCTGGAACGACGCGATATTCCCCGAGTTCAAAAAGTACTCGTCATTATCGGGGAGGTGGGGCATGTACACGGTCCCCAGACCGGCGTCGTCCGTCGCGTACATCTTTATGTCCATGGCAAATTCGTCCCCGGTCCTGCGTATGTCGAGGAGATTCGGTGTTCTGCTGGCGGCCTGTGTCACGGTCATGCCGCCGTCCCCGACGACGATGTACTGGCCGCCGAGAATACTCTCGTCCCGGGCGATCGTCAGGGCTGCGCGTAGTGGGAACCCGGCGTTCAATAGTCGTGCAATCGTTTCACCGATGCGCACGGCACCGTCGTTGATGATGTCGTTGAGAGTGACGATCCCCCCCACTGCTCCAGCCTCGATCAGGTCTATCCCTTGCCGATACGAATTACAGGCGTTCAACAGGAAGGCGTCGACGCCCGTCTCCGAGAGGGTCGCTGCGTCGAGTTTCCCGTCGGCGCATTCGAATCCGTCTTCTTCGGTGTGCCCGATGTAGTGGAGAAAACTGTGCTCCTGACGGAGCTGGTCCCGGAGTTCGGTGGTAGTGAGATCCCGCTTGACCGTCACGTCGAACGGGAGAGCCGCCCGGTTTCCGTACGTCTGGTTGACGAGGTCACGCTCCTCGCTCATACGCTCGTCGTTCAGGACGATCGTGATAGAGATCTCGCCGTCGGTCGGCTCCAAGTTCAGTCGGTTGTGGAACGCCTCCTGGGTCAGCTTGCTGGCGCCGATCGGAATGCTGGGCCCGATCCAGGCCTGTTCGAGCGAATTAGTCGCTTCGGGTTCGACGTACGATTTTTCCTCGGTACTCGATGTCTCCGCGACGGATCGCGTGATGACGCCGCCGTCACTCGCCGCTGGCATCGTCGTACCGGACGGGCTTGTAGCAGGGATTCCATCGGTCGTCCGTACGACGGCAAGGTCGTCGACCACGAATGGCAGTTGTTCGACTGTCGAACGCCCGGGCTCGATGTGGACTGTCAGCCGCCACTCCGGCACTTGATCGCGGACCAGCGCGTACGGGATTTCCAGATAGTTTGCCACCCGTTCAGCGATCGGGAGATTGTACAGCCTCCCCCAATCGAGGTCGAGTTGCTTTTCGATCTCGTTGCGCTCGTGTAGTTCGATCGTATAGATTCCCTCGGTTCGGACGATACAGTCCAGCAGAAACAGCTGTTTGAGCGTCTGCTCGACACCCCGTTCGAGCCCGTCCGGTTTGTCCAGAGCGTGTTCGAACCCGCTGTCAGTCACCAGTCGGGGTGTCGACCCTGGGACGATTTCCGCCCCGATATAGTACGACAGCGGCGCGGCCGTGTAGATGGCCCCGTATTCCGGCGGGACTTCGAGTTGGATGCCTGTCGCGGGACGCTCGACAGGCTCGGGGATGTCGAGTGACTCTCCCAGGGTGATCGCTGGTGGGTGTCCGCGATTGAACGGGAACGACCGCTCGGGATTCGTTGTCTTGAGTGCCGAGCCGAACGAACTCACGGCAGCCATCATGTCCACGGGGTCGTCCGTGGTGGTCACAGTCGCTACTGGCCGGTCGTGCCGGGACAGCGCACCGATGACCACCTCCTGCGGACCGCCAAATTCCATTCTGACTTCCACGAGGTCGGCGGTGATCTCGAGCGGTCCCTCCACCACGACGTACGTCTGGACCTGCGCACTCAATTCGAGAACGTACGTCCCCTCGCCCAGCGACTCCGATTCGAGATGCCCGACGTTCGTTATCATCTCACCCGAACCGTCACGCACACACACTCCGACGACCGTCGGGAGAACGATCTC
>CAZCXJ010000245.1:0-2107 GCA_964502585.1 uncultured Candidatus Halobonum sp. | reverse complement strand
GACAACGTCTCGACGATGTTGATCTTCCGGAAGGAAGTCTCGTGATTTCTGGAGCCGGGGGAGAGCGGACAGCGACCTCCGAAACGCGACTCGAGGCCGGCGAACGGTATATTATTGCAGCCGATCCTGACGCCTCAGATTCTATTATTTCCGCGTTTCGAGGAGAGTAATATTACTGTAGTTGATCTATCTGTAATAGTGAAAGAAACGGAGTCGCTGTGCTGGCTACACGCTCTGTATTCAGCACACCACTCCTGTCAGGTTCCGAGGGTTTCAACAGCGTCTCTATGACGGGACCAGCGCCTCGCGCTCTCGGGTCGCGAGGGACGACAGTAGCGTCCGGATGGTCTGGCGATCGCCTTGTTCGGCACGAAGCAGTCTGTCAGCGATGGTTCGGGGCCAGTTAGTCGGTCACAATCCGTAGAGGTCAGCCCGCTCCAGCGCGCGGTTGATCGTCGCGGTACCACATCCCAGCTGCCGCGCAGCCTCCCGTGTGCCGATTTCCCCTTTCTGTTTCATCTCCAGCACTGAGACGACCTCGTGGTAATTTCCTTTCTCGACGAGTCGGCCGTCTTCCTTCTCGAAGCCCAGCAGCGGCCGGCCGTGATGATACTCCTCGCTCCGCTGGCGGGCGGCGATACCCTCGCGGGTCCGAGCCTGTGCCATGTTGGCCTCGAGTTCGGCGAACACGCCGAGCAACCGGAACAGCGCCCGCTGATACGGGTCGTCATCGTCAGGGCGGAGCGTCAGTCCCTCCGAGACGATGTGCAGTTCCACGCCGGCCTCGCTGAGACGCGAGGCTGTCCGGTCGAGATCGCTAATCGACCGTGAGATGCGAGAGACCGACTGGACCACGGTCGCCTCTATGAAACCGTCCTCGGCGTCGGCCATCAGCTCCTGATAGCCCGAGCGGTCCACGTCGGTCCCAGTCGATGTGTCGCGATACACCTCGAGATCGGCCACGTTGATGTCGAACTCACGCCGGGCGTACTCGCTGGTGGCGTCGAGCTGGCGATCGAGGTTCTGGTCCGCTGTGGACACCCGGACGTAGCAACCAATCGGCACAGGTTCCGGTACAGCCGGTCTCGCTTATAAGGTTCAGCCGTTTCGGAACGCGTCCCGAAAACATCCGTTTTCGGTACAGGATACCAGCCGATCGGTGGCGCCCGTGGCGTCGGGAGCTACGGCCTTCTATCGAAGGACCCCTCAGAGTCACCGCTGGCGATCGATTCAGCCACACCACGCATCGAAGTCCGCCGGGGTGCGCTACTCGCGATGTTCCGGAGCGTCCCTCCCGGACCGCTGTGTCTCGTACCGTCTGTGAGATCCGGATGTCCGGTTCATCAACGAATCGCTGGCTCCGTTGAAACCCTCAGACACTGAGAGGTGAGATGTGCTGCATACAGAGAATACATTCATCAGTAGGTCTCGACGGCGATCGCATCGACGCGTTCGAACTCGTCGACGTTTCGGGTGAGGACCCTGGCGTCGGACTGCTCCGCTGCGGTCCCTGCGATCAGCGCGTCGACGGCGCCGATCGCCTCGCCGCGGTCGTAGAGATTTCGCTGGAGTTCCAGGGCCCGTCGGGCCTCTGGCGGCCCGAACGGGACTTCCTCCAGGTCGTCGACGACGCGCTGGAACCGCTCGCGGTACCGTTCCCCGGGTCCGCGAAGCCCCACGCCGACTTCGAAAACGGTGAGCGAGGATATCGCGACGGGAGTTTTCGCCTCGATCAGTTCATCGAGGCGTTCGACCGCCGCCTCCTCCTCGCGGATCAGGTCGTTGACGAAGGTTGAATCCAGTAGCACGGTCGCCTACGGTTCGCCCGTGCCAGCCATCTCTCGGTCGAACTCCTCGCGCCACTCCCGGGAGCGCTCGCGGGCGCGCTCGGCCTCGCCCTCGTCGAGCATCCCGACGAGGTCCCGAAGCGGCGCGGCCGGCGCGGTCTTGTCGCTGTTGGAGTCGGGGATCCACCACACCCGACTCCGGCCGCCGACCTTCTTGCTCACTACCTCCCCGCTGTCGGCAAGTGCGTGGAGTCGTTTGAGCGCGGTCCGGCGGGAACACCCGAGTCGGTCGGCGACCTCCGGCGCGGTGAGGGGTTCGC
>CAZCXJ010000244.1:0-2115 GCA_964502585.1 uncultured Candidatus Halobonum sp. | reverse complement strand
GCCGGTGGGCGTACAGGATACGCTCTGTTGTGCCTACTAACTGAACGACGCACCCTCGACCAGACTTCTCATGCGATTCCTGCTCGCTAACAGTTGCGATTCACGGTCTCAGTAGCTCGGGTACTCCCGGCGGTAACTACAGAGAATGTAGATACCGGTTCGTTCAACGCGCTCGGCAGAAAATAGTCGCTTCCAAAATCAACCCTTTCCCCGCTCTGTGAATATCGCTTGGTTGGGGTTGTGGCACGAATTAATCACATTCTTTCATCGACTGATATCAGCCGGTCATCGGTTCGTCAGTGGTTGGGTTGATGAGTGCAGGCTCAGGGATCTCTTGGACTGATGTTGGCTTGTCGTAATCGACACAAAGCCTATATCGATGGTTGCAGGAGTCGCACGTGCCGGCGTGTCACGACCTGGTTGGCATGGTCTATACTCCAACCTGGCCGGCACGGTGCCCACCCGGCCCTGCCAGACGGCTTTCGGGCACCGTTCTCAACCTGGTGGCGACAGAGCCGCTATCGACCGAGTGGAATGTCGGCTGGGTGAAAGTGGCGCCTGAAGGGCGCATCCCCGCACTCCTTCATCACTGCACTGCATATCGGCTGCCAGGGCC
Source organism: uncultured Candidatus Halobonum sp. (assembly GCA_964502585.1). GTDB lineage: Archaea > Halobacteriota > Halobacteria > Halobacteriales > Haloferacaceae > CAZCXJ01. The sequence continues at coordinate 1,499 of CAZCXJ010000244.1, read as the reverse complement.
AGCAACAAAACACTATCTTCTTTCACTCTATTTACCAAACATCGATACGACTGCTGGATGCTAGACCCAAGCGAGGCGCGCCCCGCATGAGTTGCGGTTCCCTCATGCAGGACGCGATCTCACGGCAGCACTCCGCGCTACTCACGCGCATCTCCTGTGAGTGTCACGTCATCGATGCTGCCGAGCTCAGCTAACACATCCACACAGACTGCACAGAGCGGATCTTCTTGGCTGTGATCTCCCCGGGTTGTTCCCCACCTGAACACCCCTGTTGCCGTCGTTCCACAGATATGACAGTTCAGTTCCCCCACAGGCTGAGTCGCCGCAACCGAGGCTCTTGAAGATTCGGGTGGTGCATCGTACGAGCACCGACTGCAGACCCACATGTGTGAGCTCAATCCCCCTCCCGACGCATTTTATCATCCTTTGTACGTATTTGAACATAAGTTTCGTACCCTTGGAGATAAACCGACCCTGTAGAGGGGGGACAAGCCGTGGGGAACGACGGGGAAGACAGCACGGGCAGTCCGGACACGTCTCCCGCCACTCCTGGGACGGCACAGCCGTCGGTCCCGGTGCCTCCGGAGCTGGACACCGACGCGCTCCCGATCGACGAGGTGTTTGCCCTGCTGCAAAACGAGCGGCGACGCAACGTCCTGCACTACCTTGCCGACCGCGAGGCGGACGCGGGCCCAGTGGCGATCGGCGAGCTCGCCGAGCAACTCGCTGCCTGGGAGACCGGTACGCCCGTCGCCCAGCTCACGTCCGACGAGCGCAAGCGGGTCTACGTCAGCCTCTATCAGGTACACCTGCCGAAGATGGATGATATGGACGTGATCAGGTTCAACAAACCCCGAGGGACGATCGAGCGTGGCGAGAACGCGGATATCTGTTACTGGTATCTCGCCCGGGCGGCGGACGAGGACGACGAGCCGCGCCCCTGGTACCGCTACTACGCGGTGCTATCGGCCATCGGGGCAGGAAGTCTCGCCGGGGCGAGGTGGCTCCAGCCACAGACCACCGTCCCACTGGTTGAGATTGCTGCCGTTGGCATCCTCATTGCGTACTGTGGCTGCACCGGTTGGTACTGGTGGAGCCGGCGCACGTTGAATGCGACCGAGCCGCGCACCAGCGCGTAACCCGACACGAGTCGGTACTCGCCGCGCCGACGAGACGTTCGTCTTTCAGTAGCGGTATCTACAGGGCGCCGTGTGAACGATACAGGGAATTTATGCCGTGTGCTAACAGACACTACACATGGCGGCCTCGCCGTATGGTTGGGGCCTTCGGGAGCGTCTGGGGCCATCGCTCCCACCTGCTTATAATAGCGGCCACATAGCGACTTCGCAATCTTGAAACCAAGCCACTCTGTTGTTAACACCCTCTAGATACCGATACCCTGATCACATCCTTTCCATATAGCGTCGTGGGCAATCACATGCCAACCGTTCGTCGTGTTCTGGCCATGTTACCAACTCGGAGGAGAAATGTTCAAACAC
>CAZCXJ010000243.1:0-2120 GCA_964502585.1 uncultured Candidatus Halobonum sp. | reverse complement strand
ATCGATAGAAGGTATGAGTAGCCCACCACCGGACCGTTGTGGCTACACGTGGCCCCAAGACCAGGAACGCGACGACCTTCCGAACCAGCAGAGTTGTTGTTGGCGGGAGACAACCGGCGACGCTGACCGTTGCGTGTGGCACGCTGACCCGGATGACGGTACCGAAGTCCTTACAGGCCCTCCGAAACGCTCGCGCGCCACCTGAAGTCCGTGATCAGAAGTGTGGCTGTATCAGACTGGCTATAATTCCGGTGGCGAGCGGTGCCCGCTTCAGGCAGTACGGATGTCACGGTGGCAAACAGAGCCATATCCACAGGTCACAGCATCCACGGGGGGTTACCGCTGCAAGAGACGCTCAAGCAGCGAGCGGTCATGTTTCTGCTCGGCGAGGATCACCGAGCAGTCTACCTCGTCGACGATCCGTCCGACCGGTGACCCCCGGGCCAACCGGACGAGCAGCCCGCGTTCGGAGGCACCGACGATGACCAGCGAAGCCTCCTTGGCTGCTTCGACCACACGGTTGGCGACGTCACCCGTCTCGACGCGCAAGGTGGCGTCGCCGAGACCGTGCTCGCTGGCCCACTCCTCCAGGAAGTCCTCCGAGTCAGCCTCCGAGTCGGCTACGTGCAGGAGCGTGATTTCGGAACCGTATTCGTCACGGAGTATCGATGCGATTCCGGCCGCGGACGCCGATCCGGGACCGCCTCGCGTGGGTATAAGGATGTGGTCGGGATCGAACCCGCGGTCCCTGAGGACGAGGAAGTCGCAGGGCAGGTCCATCGTGAGGTCGTCGAACGCGCTCTCAGCTCGCCCAGGCGAGCCGTGCGAGTCCGGCCCCCACCCCATGACGACGGTGTCAGCCTCATGTGTCTGGGCGGCATCGAATATCTCCTCGAATCCGCGATGGGAGACAATAGTGTGGGTCTCAATCGGGACGCCGAACCGCTCCGCCTGCTCCCGTGCCTGGTCGAGGACCGCGTGGTACTCCTTTTCGTGTTCCTCGAGGTGGTCGACCGCATACTCCAGCGAGGTCTGGTCGGGAACGGTCACGATGTGGATCGCATCGATGATCCCGTCGTGGTGGTTCGCGACCGCGCTCGCGAGCGTCATCAGGTCCTCCTCGTGTTCGGGATTGGCCAGGGGCACCATCACCCGATGCTGGCCACCGTCGGGCTTGACGCTGGCCGCCGCAGAGACGGCGGCATCGGGCATCCCCTCGCGCCGCGAGAGGATGTACTCCGAGAGTTCGCCCATCGCGTCCGTCCGCGAGCGAGCGTATCCGAAGTACCACAGAATGGCGGCGCCGACCAAGGCGGCGCTTATCGCGATCACCATAGGTTCGATGAAGACGATCAGCGCGAACGAGACAACAGCACCTAGGATCGGCGTGAACGGATACAGCGGGACGGTAAACACGGGGTCGTAGTCGGCGACCTCAACCTCCCGGAAGACGATCAATGCGAGGTTGAGCAGTCCGTAGATGAGCAAGTGTAACACGCTGCCCAGCGTCGCGAGCAGTTCGACGTTGCCTGCCACGATAAACAGCAGGATGAGCCCGCCGGTGATGGCGATGGCCCGGTAGGGAGTCTCGAATCGCGGGTGGATCTCATTGAGTTCCGGCGCGACGATCTGGTCACGGCCCATCGCGAAGTTGATCCGCGAGGACGCAAGAATCGAGGCGTTTGCCGAGGAGGCCGTCGCGAGCAGGCCACCCAGTAACAGCGCCACAGCACCGGCAGGGCCGAGAATGATCCGCCCTACCTCGACGACAGCGATGTTCCCCGCCCGTTGCTGCTCGGCAATGAATCCCTGTTCGACGGCCGCCGCCATCACGATCAACACCAGCGCGTAGATGACCGACACCAAGAGGACGCTCCCGATGACCGCGCGCGGGAGGTTCTTGCCCGGGTCCTTGATTTCCTCAGCGACGCTGGTGATCTGGACGAACCCGAGGTAGGAGACGAAGACCAACCCCGTGGTCGTCAACATCGGCCCGAATCCGGTGGGTGCCGGAAGGTTCGCGGGGTCGGCTCGCGTCGCTCCCACGACAGTGAATACCGTGAGAATCGCCACGAGAACGATGACGATGACGTTCTGGAGCCGCCCGGTCTCCTTGGCGC
>CAZCXJ010000242.1:0-2127 GCA_964502585.1 uncultured Candidatus Halobonum sp. | reverse complement strand
CGATCGATGTTGACGCTCCCGAAGACGACGACCTCCGACACGAGACTGGCTAGAGCCCCCCCTGATAAATCGGTCCCGGTCGATGCAAGAGTGGTGCCATCACGACCCGATCCGTAGACTCGCCTCCCCTGGACGGACCAGGGCCACCGGAGTGGAACTCACCCCAGGCTCCCCGCCACGATGACGACGGAGACCGACACGAATCGGAGTTTTCAACTACGGCCCGTCTCCACTTCCGTGCATGGCCCTGGAGATGGAGCACGCCTGCCCCGATTGCGGCGAGACGCGGACCTTTTACCGGGTCGCCAGTATGACCCTCCATCTGGGCGAGAAGACGAAGTGGTGTTGTCCGGAGTGCGATTACAAGTTCGTCCGCATCGACGAGGGAGCCGGCATCAATTCGTCGACCGCCGACGCCTGATCTATCCCGGCGATAGACCTCACGGTGTTACCCGATGACCACCGCATGGAGGCGGTTGTGACACGGAGCAGGTCGAGGCACATCGTTCACGAGTAGGGTCAGAATGACAGCACGGCCACATCCGACCCACCGTCGATGGTCGGAAGCCTCCTATGGTTACTCTGCCACGGTTCACGCTGAAACGTGCGCAGGACGGCGACCAATTGGCACCGGACGACCCGGTCCCACGCCGGTCCCTCATCGCGAGGGCGTCCGTGCAGCCCGCCAACGAATTCAAAACGTGAGCCTGCCGGAACGTACTATATCACTCCACTCGTACCGTTTCCCGATGGTCCGCCGAATCCTCGTCCCGGTTGATCGCTCCGATCACTCGACCGCGGCACTCGATCACGCGATCGAAGTTCATGAGGACGCGGCCGTCGTGCTTCTCCACGTCATCAACCCGACCCAGTGGACCTCGGCGGATGACGAGGGGGAACTCGTCTACTCTACGGCCGCCGAGCGCACAGCCAAGGACACTGCCGACGACCTGTTGGCCGCTATGACCGCCCGGATCAAGAACCGTGTCGCCCCGGTTGAGACTGATCGCCGGGTCGGCGGACCTGCCCGTGAGATTCTGCAGTATGTCCGTGAGGACACGAACGCCATCGATCAGATCGTGATGGGGAGCAAGGGCCGGCGCGGCCTCGATCGGCTGCTTTTGGGCAGCGTCGCGGAGCGGGTGGCCCGTCGTTCACCGGTCCCGGTCACGATCGTTCACTGAACCGTCCGGGGGCGATCCGTGGCGCTGTGGACCCCCCGGGACCCGCGGCCCTGCTCGTGTCGGCGCGTCTAGTCGTCGTCAAGCGCGTGCCAGGAGAGCCGGGGGGTGCGAGCCGCGTCCGCCTGATCGATCCTCCTGGCGGTCGTCCTCGTCGGGGCGGTCTCTAGTGCCTCGTCGGTATCCGCCACCGCGGCGTTAAACGCCTCCGCGAGGTCATCAAGCGAGTCCTGGGTTTCCGCCTCCGTCGGTTCCGTCAACATGGCTTCCGAGACGAACTCCGGCCATTTCGTCGTCGGGGGATGGACGCCGTAATCGAGCATCCGCTTCGCGACGTCGGCTGCGTCACGATCCCCGGCGGTGGCCGCGAACTCGTGATGGAACGGTTCGTACGGGACTTCCAGGTCTAACTGTGCGGCGAGATAGTTGGCGTTCAGGACGGCTTTCGCACTGGCATCCAGCAGCCCTTCGTCCCCGAGCCGGGCGATGTAGGCATACGCCTTTACGAGAACCAGCCAGTTCCCGTTGTAACCGTGAACCTTCCCGATCGTCTGCTCCGGCGTGTAAAATTCGTACTCGACCGGGCTCTCCTCGGCACTGTCCTCGGCCGCGGGTCCGGTGTCGGCAGTCCCTTCGGCCGTCACCCCTCCGTCCGACCCCACCGCTCTGACCCGGGGGCTGGGGAGGAACTCCGCCAGTTCGGAGACCACGCCGACCGGTCCGGCACCTGGACCGCCGCCGCCGTGTGGGGTCGCGAAGGTTTTGTGGACGTTGTAGTGCATGATATCGAACCCCATGTCGCCCGGACGTGCCCGCCCGAGCAGGGCGTTGAGGTTCGCGCCGTCGTAGTAGAGGAGGCCCCCGTGATCGTGGACCAGGTCCGCGATTTCGACGATGTCCCGCTCGAACAGGCCGACCGTGTTCGGGTTCGTCAACATCAGGGCTG
>CAZCXJ010000241.1:0-2127 GCA_964502585.1 uncultured Candidatus Halobonum sp. | reverse complement strand
AGAGGATGAGTTCACCACTGTGGCGAACAGGTCCCGTTCGTGCTTTGCATCCTGACGGGAGTGGGTATGCCCACCGATACGGGAACCGAAACCGATCGTACATCGTGCCGAGTAGAACGTCCCGGACGGGGTCTTTGGGACCAACGGACAGGTACGGTTACGCACTCCGGTCTGGCGTTGGCTCCGGGCCTGGAGTCGGTTTTGTACCGGACCAGAGGAGATACCCGATCAGCAACAGTGGTAGCCCCTCAACTTCCCCGGTCACCACCGTCCATACTGCGCGGGGAAACCAGCGCTCGGAGTTCTCTTCCAGCGTGGCGGTGACGGGGCTGGCGTGTGGCGACCGCTCACCCCGAAACCGTGGTGGACTGCGATTCGGTGGCGTCAGCCATCCCCGTCCCGGTCGGCATGACGTACCCGAGCGTCAGGAGGATGCCGGCCTGGAACCCACTCACGGCGAAATCCATCCATCCTGGGGAACCGCCGAAGGCCATGTCTGCGAGGGTGTACGCCGGCGAGCAGGTCTATACCCGCCAGTCGACGACCAGCGGGAACATCGACATCGGCGGCCTGCCGTTCACCAGGAGCACCCCAGATCGTCGTCGAGGACATCGCCGACAGCACCGCGCCGGACTACCGGACCCGGACAGTCACCGTCGGCTCGCTGGGCGCCCAGCGCACCCTGTACATCCTGCCGGACGACACAGGGATTCAGAACGTCTTTAGCCTGAACGACGTCGCCGGGCGGTATCCGCCGGATAACACCACGCTGATGCTGAAAAGGGCCGTGCCGGACGGGACCAGCAACCCGCAGTATGTGACATTCGCCGGCGACGTCTTCGGCGCCGCGAACGAAGTCGGGACGTTCCTCAAGGCCGATCAGCGATACCGGCTGATCTGCTCTGTTAAATAGCGATTTCTTCGTGGACGGTCGCTCGCTGGGTCGGCGTGTAAGCAACTGACACTACTAGCCACAGATTAAGAAGAGTGTCATCATCACTCAGAGGCCGCTATTCAACACGGCAGATTATTCGAGAACGGGGCTACATGCAAGGTTGAATGGCTGAAACGTCCTACTCGTTAGTTTCCGATTTCAGCTCATTCACACTCTATATCTCGCACAAATTCTTTCCGAGCAGTAATCCCGGGCCACCTTGGTAAACCCGCTCGTGTCGCTTTTTCATAACGAACATTTATTAAAGACATTCATATAGGTGGAACTTGGTATGGGAGAGAGAGACACACTCCACGAGTACGCCGAGATTCGAGCGGAGTACGTCAACCAACTGGACGAGGCGGACTTACTCAACGATCAAGGGTTCCTCCGGGACAAGGTCGTGGCCGGTCTCTGGGGCGTCGGCCTTGTTGGTCCGGAGGAGTTTCCCGAAGTCTGCAGGGAGCCCCCGATGCCCGACTGGTGCTATGTGATCAACGGCCGGTCGATGGCGGAGGAATTCTTGGATATCCGGGAGCAGTACCGAGAGACCCTGGAGGAGCGAAACCTGCTCGCAGTCCGGTCACTGATCACCGACGCGGTCAGGGCGAGCAGCTCAGTCGGCACCGGCGGGAACGCCGGTATCCCAGCGCCCGGCACCGATCCCGACGACATTCCGTGGCCGCTACGTCCGTACGTCGATCCCGGCCGGATGGCGGGCGGCGGGCTCCCGATGCGGGTGGCCGCGAGGTTCTGACAGGACGGAAACGGATTCGCCGGGACGGTCGAACCCGATCCCGATGAGTTGGAGACGGAGCTCGTAGTCGGGGTCCAGCGCCGCCAGCAGGTCCACGACGATTCATCGGGATCGTCGCCGTGGACCCGTTCCATCAGGGACACTGATCAGTCGGGAGGGCCAAGCGAGGAATCTGCTCCACGCGACGCTATACTCGTATCCGCTGCTACCCTGCACGTACTCTGAGACCGACCGGCTTCGTCTCGACTCCTGCAGTTCGCGAACTCCCACGTATACGAATACAGACGCGCGAGTTCGTGAACCTCGTCGCTATCGCGGCCATCGGGCGTAACGGATGCAATATCGACGGCCCCATGCTTCGGGAGTTCATTGAGCTCCGCCGCCGTCCAGACGGCGCGTCGCCCGTCGCGGGGGTCTCGCTGCCGGCGGACGACCT
>CAZCXJ010000240.1:0-2131 GCA_964502585.1 uncultured Candidatus Halobonum sp. | reverse complement strand
CCCTGTGTCGATCCGCAGTCCGCTCAGCAGAGGGAGAGACGGCACAAGAAGGAGGACGTCTCGAGTATTGGGATGGTCCAAACTCTCCTACATAAACATAAAATTAATTTACTATAATACTGTTTGGTGGTAACATATGTCACGAGAAAGCGCTACCTCACGACGGCGGCTCCTGAAAATCACAGGAGGGCTCGCGGGGACGGGCGCTCTTGGGACGCTTGCTGGCTGTACCGGTGAGAGTGGTGGCGGTGACGGCGACAACGGTGGCGGTACCGCAACCAGCGATGGCGGCGGAGACACCGAGACGGCAGGGACCACCGAGACGCCGGAGGGCGGTAGCCAGGAGACGGCTGCCATCCGGTTCCTGTCGGGGCTCGCCGCCGAGTCGGGGGCGACCCGAGAGCACGTCGAGTCCGGGGTTGCGGACTTCGAATCGAGGCAGGGCAACGTCGAGGTGAATCTTGAGGTCGTCTCATACGGCGATCGGAACAACAAAATCTCCTCGACTGTCGGGGCCGGAAACGCCCCCGATCTCGCGGAAAGCGGCGCACTCGGGATCAACTTCTTTCGGGACGGCAAGGTGGTCGACCACGGTAGCTACATCGAGGAGACTGAAGACCTCCCGAACAACTGGACGGCGGCCACCCAGGAGACGGCGCAGTACCGCGGCGAGTGGTGGTCGGCAGGGCAGAACCGCCAGGGGACGACGATGATGTGCGTCCGACCGAAACTGTTCAAATCCGCCGGCGTGTCGGATCCATCCCAATTCGAGACCTGGACCGGCTTCCGCCGCGCCATCGAGAAGGTCGACGAGGAACACCCGGATACGATCGCGTTCGAAGAGACCGGCGCCAAGTTCGACCTCGAGTGTTACTGGGGGGAGGCCCGCACCGCGTATACCGAGGGGGCCGATCCCTGGATCCGCGGCGATCCCGAGAACCCCGAGGTCCTCGTCGGCGAGGCGGACCGGACCGACGGGATGATTAAGAACACGCTCGATCTGGCCCAGTCATACTCCAGCGAGGGAGCCGCCGACCGGAACGACGAGGAGATTCCACCTCTGATGGTGACCGACCAGGTTGCCTCGATGACCTCCTGTCTGGCGACCATCCAGCGGTGGAAGACCGCCAAGGAGGATGTGCAGTTCGGCTGGGATGGCGATGTCTGGACAGGACCCCACCCACGGCTCGATCCGAACTACGGCGATGAGTTCGACATTGAGGAGCTCGCCGGCCACGAGGGGCAGCACGGCGGGCACGCCTGGGCGCTTCTGACTCAAAAACAGGTGTTCGAGAGTTCCGATCACCCCGATGTCGCATGGGATCTCGCGTACTACACCAACGCCAATGAGGAATTCATCCTGCCGCTGGTCGGGAATATCTACACATCGCTTCCCTCCTATGCGCCGTACCAGTCAAAGCTGATAGAACAGTACGACCCCCCGCAGATGCATCAGGCCCAGATCGAGGCTGCTCAAGAATACGGAGCACAGTACTCGGTCACGGGCGCCAACTGGGATCAGGAGGAGACCAACAAACTCCGCTGGACGGACCTCAACGAGACGATTAGCCAAGCTATGGCCGGCCAGCACTCCATCGAGGAAACTCCCGGGCTCATCCGCGAGCGGATGCTGAATACCTTGGGCCAAGCCTGAGCCACCGACACATCAGCGCTGTTATGTCATGGGATCCGGAGGAGGCGCTCGCGTTTCGTAACTGGCACCGACAGTCTAAGTGTCCCGTCTGCGGGTGCGCCGTCGCGTACCACCCCCGTCACCCGCGAGCGACGCCCCGGTGATAGCCCGCACACTCACTTGTTTAGAACACGGCAGTGCCCGCCACGTCCGGCGGGCGACCGGACGAGGTAGATTACGCCGGGGGGCGGGGAACGTAGTCGGGTTGTGTAAAGGGCAGATAGCTCTTCACAGTACGGAGGCCGGACGCGGTTTCTCGACGAGTGGAGCTCCGACATCGAGTACGCAGCCGATAGGTGCCGCCACTGGCCACGGGAGGTAGTGGCCGCGACCGCATCGCCGTTCGGAACCTCCCCGCCCCGGGTTACCGCCGTGGCTCGCGTTACGATTCTCCCTGAGCCTCAAACCGGGACGGGCGAGAAGCGCCGATTGCCCGTC
>CAZCXJ010000239.1:0-2136 GCA_964502585.1 uncultured Candidatus Halobonum sp. | reverse complement strand
GCGGCGGTCTCGGTCATACTCGAGGCGGCCGACGAGTACGACCCCGAGACGGGGTCGTGGCAAGCGTGGAGCGAAGAACGACGGACGACCGTGGGGACGGTCGATGCCCTCCTCGCGACGATCGCCGACTGGAGCACCGACATCGGCGAGAACGACCGGCTCTCCCGAGCTGGGATGCACGCGGTCCTGGATTCGTTCATGCAGTGACCGGTGATGACCAGCTCTGGAGAGCGCGACAAAAGGTATTCAATCGACTATACCTTGGTACCGATATCGCAGGCCAGCGAGCAGGTCACTGGGCTTTCGATCCCGAACCCAACCCTATTCGCGTTCACGCTGCTCACGGGTTGTGTCATATAGTTGTCTAGACACAACTGATCACCGATCCACACCCATTTCCCAATAGTGACTATGTCACGTGAAGGTGACCAATCGACACTCGGCTCGGATCCATCGTCCGAGGGCTCGGCACACGAGGACTCCACGTTGCTCGACGAACTCCCTCCAGAGAAGCTGCTTGAAACGAAGAATTTGCGGCTCATCGTTCCCGCACTCAAAGTCGAAGACGACCCGGATGTGCTTCGTCAGTACCTCAAGTACGAGCGGACGACCGAGGACCGTGAGCCGGTCAAGCGAGCCATCCGAGAGCAGATCGTCGAGACCGAAGGGGAGGAAAGCGACTCCTCGGTTCATTGTCCGACATCGACATCGTCGTCCCCCTCCGCCAGCGAAAACGACGCCGCTGGGGGGCGTGCGAGCAAGCCCCCTGCTCCGGAGGATGTACTCGAGACAGACGACACGGACGCGATCCGAGACGCGCTTCGTGAGGTGGAGGCTCCAACCATGTTGAGGGACTATCGCGACTACGAGCGAGCACATCAGAGACGGCAGTCGATTCTCGACGCGATCGACCTGCGCTTGGATAGCGTCTCCTGAGTGACGACATCACACCCTCTCTGAGGCCGTCGTGACCGGACTAACCAACAGACGTGGTGAGTCGGGCAGGTATGTTGGTTAGCTTTCGCCCGATCGCACGGGGGGGTTGCGCTTCGGGCAGTTTGTTCGGCCCGTGAGAGGGCGGAGGCCGACGAACGCTCCCACTCCGACAGGCAACCATGATCGACTACGCCAGCCTCTTCAACGTCCTTGTCCACCTGACCGGAGAAGAACAGGACCACGACGAACTGGACCCGCACGTGTTCCACCCGAGCCAGTTGGGCAATACCTGTCTGCGGCAGGTGTATCTGCACAAACTCGGGCTCGTCGACTTGCCGAAGGGTCCAGCACTGCTCGGGACCCTCATCCACGAGTTCATTCAGAAGAACCTCCCGCAACTCGCGGAGGAACACCCCGAAGTGCTCCGCCAACTCGGCATCGACCCGGAACACGTGTCGCAGCTGGAGTTCGAACAGCAGGTGACCGTCGACCTCGGTGGTATCGTCCTCAAGGGGCGGTACGACCTCTTCGATCCAGTCAACGGTGTGATCGTCGACTGGAAAACCAAGAACGATCTCCGGCGCGTCCACCTTCCGATCAGGGAAGACATCGAACAGCTAACCCTCTACATGCGACTGCAGGAGGTTTCAGCTGGCCAGCTCGTCTACATCCAGCGTACGGATCTGGCGTCGCAGCCGTTCCCCTCGCGTGACGACACTCGTCACACCATCACCTACGACGAACAACGTTTCAAGCGGCTCATCGCCCGTGCCTGGCACGTGCGGCAGGCAATCGAGAAGTACGGCGTCGCTACCACGCGGGAGGAGATCCCCTTCGATCGGTGTGGTTGCTGGAAGTGTGATCGGGAAGAGGAGGCGCTCGACCTCCCTGACGAGCCGCCGGCGTTCAAGTTCCCTCCCCGGAGCACTCCCCCTGACTGCGTGGACGAGGCAACGCTCGAGCGCGTGAGCAGCTGACCAACAGTCTGAGCCACGACCGATGACGACCAATCATTCAGAGGACCGCCAGGCGCGGCTCACGGATCCGTACAAGGGTGGCGAATCGGGGCAGTCCGCCGCCCCACAAGCCGACGAGTCCGGCATTAGCACGGTGTCGGAAGAGGAGACGGAAACGCATCCCCCGTCCACAGAGTCAAGTGGAACCGACTGGGGTGGGGAATCAACCGCTCCAGGCGGTGGC
>CAZCXJ010000238.1:0-2180 GCA_964502585.1 uncultured Candidatus Halobonum sp. | reverse complement strand
GTGAGTGGGAGAACAATGACCAGTTGTTCGGTGACACCGCCGCAGTGACCAACGTCGTTGACAACAACGGGACCGTCACCGCAGTCCTACAGTCGGATACCTATCAAATCCAATGTCTGTCGGTGGGAGTAGATGAGCCACCGTCTGGATCGCCCGCGACGCCGATGCCTACGCCGACTGCCACACCCACAGGCGCATCTATCAATCCTGCTGGTGGAGATAACGTCATTCTGACTAATGTCTCGTACAACACTTCGAATGACCATGTGGTCAACATGACCCTGCGAAACAACGGGTCTGTCCCAGCCCAAATGGAGAGGGCGCGAATACCGTTCTATGACGGGAGCCAAAATAGCCAACAGACTTTCAATAGTTACGGCCGTCTTGAAGATAACACCGCAGACGAACTCGTCTTCGGGGATCAACGGGAACCCGTCGACTCTAATATCACCATTCCGGCAGGTGAGACGACGAATGTCAGCGTGAAATTCTACGACAAAGATGATAATCAATTGAAGGGACTAGGTGGAGACTTCTTCATCCTCCGCGTAGAGTACGACGATGCACCTTTCGCCACTTACTATGTCGCTATTCCGAAATCATAGTTTTTACACAGGATATGGGACGCGCTAGTGACCGGATGGGAGGCTGTTTTTGACCTGCCTACACCTTCCCACTCCGCCCTCGGCGGTGCACCTCGCGGTTACTCTCTGTTATCGACGTACCAACGCCGAGAGCACCTTTCTCCGCCTCCCGCAGGCATTCACCGGCAGTGCTGGCCGATAGTGATCACTGCGCGGGCTCCACTTTCCTGAGTCGCCTCCTGGGGCACTTCGTAGTAGCCCGCCTCAACGACCACTCCAAGGACCTCCTGCTGGCGGTCCGTCAGAGCCGAGAGTAGTCCGCGGTGTCCGGACGGTAGCCACCGAGCTCCTCCAGGGGGACGATGACGTTCTCCGAGACGCCGTCGACGGGGGCTAATCGGGTTGTCCTCCGGACACATCACCCGGAGGCTGCCGTCAGCGAGACAGGCGATCAGGGGATCAAGTACCGTCTCACGCTCCTCGGCGAGGGTCGTGGGGGGACAGACAGCCGCGTTTGGTTCGAAGTGGACGGACGCCAGATCTTCACGGTCGCCGGATAGGCCACCGACAGGATTGAGCGGCCGCCGTTTAGCAGGTCAGCCGCGCGCTCGGAGACAATCGCGGGGTCGTAGAGTATGAATGCCGTCCCGTCCGCCAGCGGGTCAATCTTAAGAATAGATACTCGACGAACGCTGGCATCGCGCCACAGCACCTCGTTCACCAGGTGAAATCCGCTGTCGTCCGGCTCTACCGCGACAGCCGCGTCTACATGCGCGTGCTTTCTGACCAGCGTGAGTTACTAGTTCTCCCCGCAGGAGACTACGCGACCGGGAGGGAGGGTCGGACGATCGAATCACTCATCTGTTAATGTCGTCGTAGCGTTCTCGGGTTCCTCGTCCGGGAGGGTAACCAGGTTCCCACGGCCGATGTCGACCTTCGTCACCTCGCCAGCGTTTTCCATCTCCGACAGCACGCGGCTGACCGTCGCCTTCGACCAATCTGCCGCGTCGACCATCTCGCTCTGTAGCATCCGACCCCCATTGGCAGTGAGCAGGTGGTGGACCCGCTCTTCATGGGTCAGTACCGTCCCGTCGGCATCCGGCGGCACGGTATCGGTCCCTTCATCCGCGGATGCCGTCGACACATCGTCCGGCGTTGAGGAGGGGAAGAGTTGGGCCGGGATGCGATCGCGGAGCACATGGAGATCGGGAGATGCGTCGGTGCCAAATAACGCCGCGGTGACAACGCCGAGTAAGAGCACACCTCCCGCGATCAAGACGACGAGTTGGCTCACGCCAATAACGGCAAGTGATGCTAACAGACCTCCATCAGTGGCCGTCGGTTCGAGTGGATCGGTACCGCGACGCAGTTCGGCCCCATCGTTGAGGCCGTCGCTGTCCGTATCCGCCGCGGTTGGGTCGGTCCCGTGTCTATTTATTTCTGCGGCGTCGTCGAGTCCGTCACCGTCCGTATCCGCCGTCGTCGGATCGGTTCCATGTCTGTTTACCTCCGCGGCGTCGTCGAGTCCGTCACCGTCCGTGTCCGCCGTCGTCGGATCGGTCCCAAAGATAGTCTGTTCACGCCCGTCGGCGAGGC
>CAZCXJ010000237.1:0-2180 GCA_964502585.1 uncultured Candidatus Halobonum sp. | reverse complement strand
GGTTCGTGTCGATCTCCTCCGGGATCGAGTAACTCCGCATGAACGCGAACAGTTCTGGATGTTCCTCCGCGAGCAGCCTCCGGGCTTTCTGTTTCGCCAGCCGTTTTCGAACGTACTGTCTGAACGACTGTGCGTAGTCATGGTAGATGACCGCGTCGGGGCAGTAGACGATGGCGTCCCGCGGCACCCCCGACTGAAGGAGCCGATACGTGAGTTCGGGTCCCTCGTGGCCGGCCCGTTTGCCCAGCCGCTCGTTGAATCCTCCAACGGTTCGAAACGCCTCGGTTTCGATCGATGTGTTTCCCTCAATATTGAGATGGAAGGGGAACGGTTCGTCGCCGAGGTCGTACCACGTCTGCATCCGATTGTAGATCGTTTCCGTCTTTGGGAGCACTTTCCCCCGCGCCGCGGAGACGTCACGGTTGTTGTAGGCCCGAAAGTGGGCGCCGATCGCATTCCGGTGTGGAACACCGTCGTCATCGAGAAACACGAGCAAATCGCTTTCCGTGAGAGCTGCCCCGATATTGCGGGCGACGGTGATCCCACGATTGCCGTCCAGACGAACGTATTGGGTGGTCGCCGGACAGCGTTCGACAGCCTCGTGGACGGGCCAACTGTTCCCGTTGTCGAGCACTATCGATTCGAAATCCTGGAACTCCTGAGCGTCCAATCCCCCGAGCAGGTCCTCGAACTCAGATCTGGGGGTCTGGTAGGTGACAACGATCACACAAACCGCCGGATCAGCTGGGGGATCGTATCGGTGGCTCTCGCTGATTTCCGGAAACTCGGACGGCGAAAAACGAGTATCTATCAATGGCATCTTACATGTAGGGGGTCGACGTGGGAGGACATTCCGAGTCTTGGACCATTGCTAAGAGTTTACTAATAACCCTCCAGGGACGTCCTGAACTCCTGGGGTCTCGACGCTGGCCCTGTTGGGAGCCTCCGACACGACTGTCGCACAGCTCGGAAACTACTCACGCTCCCGAGCTCGTGTCGCCGGAGTCAGCTCGGGAAGACCCGATCCCGTTTTTTGACGGGTCTCCAGTTGAATCCGGGTATCGACGAGTTCAGCCTCCGCGGACCCAGGTGCTCCGACCCCGCACACGAGAGGACCATTCCGATATATCATACAGGATGATCGACGTGTGGCCTCGGACGAATCCGGTCCGCCCGCAGCCTGATTGTCCCGCATTCTATCCCGGTCTAACGGCTGGGTTCAGCGTCGTTGCACAGCTCACCCGGTCTTCGATGGTCTTCCCGGACGACGTCTGACCCTGGCGTTACGAGATTCGGAAACCATCAGGGACGCCTCCCGCTATTTTGGCGGATCTTTGGATGTCTTGATGATCGGGGTCCCACAATCTCAGCCGAGTCGAGGAAGTCAGATAACGACAACATAACTAATCTTTCCTCGCGGGTTGATTGCTAAAGATGAGCTGTTCGAACAGGGGCTCCGGGTGCTCGGATTCACGTCTATCGCTGCACGTCCTTCCCGAGGACGACCAGGTCGTCGACAGAGTTCTGGTTTTTGAACGCCGTCGTCAGGACGAGGAATACCTCTGGGAGTTTCGGGTGCTGAACAAGAAAGCCAGACTCAATCATGCTCTGCGTTTGGGTGACGGTGAAATAGACGGTCCCCTTCCGGACTCGGTCGCGAGTTCCGTAACTGAGGCCGGCTACGATATTCTCACCCAAGATACCGTTTGAGGAGTCCGAGGAAGACCCAGTTCCGCGTACCGGCCCTGAGGTATCGAGGATGCCTCGATTCCTGGAGGGGTCCGTGGTTCCCTGGCTGTCTGCTTGATACGTTAGTCATGAACCACCGACAATCGTACTGACCGAACGCCCCCAACATCCGGGGTGCTCCCCGGTCACCGTATCCGAGTACGAGCTTCCCGACGGACCCGCCTGTGACCAGAGTATGAAAGACGGTAAGGGCGGCCCAAGATTCGCTGGCCTGTCCGGAAAACGGAATCCCTGCCGCCGGTAGGGAAGACCTGTACCCCGATTTCAGAACCGGTGTTCGTCGGACCTCCGAGTGATTGAATCGGGAGTGGAACGATATCGGCCAGACGACATCCCGCCGACGAGAGGACCTCAGTTGGTGAACCCGGGAATCCATCTGATCGGCTTATGCGGGAGGTAACAATGTCTGACGGGATGATGGCTACAGTTGG
>CAZCXJ010000236.1:0-2199 GCA_964502585.1 uncultured Candidatus Halobonum sp. | reverse complement strand
ACGCATCCCGTTTCTCTGCGACGGAGCCGGTGTGATTCGTCAGGGCGGGTACTCCATCGGTGACAACCCGGGTCGGCATCCCGGCGGTGTGGGTTTCGAGTGCCTCTATGTTCTGGTCGGTCTGCATGCCTGGCGATACGGCCGGGAGGACCTAAAGACTCCGGCGGAACCACCGAACAGCCAGAGAGAGGGGCCGTCAGGGCCGCGAAACGACGAAAATGGGGAAACATTCATAATGACTCATGATAAACGAATCATTCGCATATGCCGGATTCAAGTGAGAACACGGACAACGGTAACACCGATAGCGGAAACTCTCCCAGGTACACTCGGCGTCGATGGCTTCAGACCGGTAGCGCTGTCGTGCTTGCAGGGCTAGCGGGGTGCAGCGGTGATGGAGATGGCGACGATGGCGGTGACGGGGGCGGCGACGATGGCAGCAGTGGCGACGATGGCAGCAGTGGCGACGATGGCAGTGACGGCGGCACTACCGACGGCGGGGATGACCTCTCCGGGACGACCGTCACGTTCCAGGGGTTCGGGACACACATGCCCGGAATGGAGGCGATGGCCAGTGACTTCCGGGACGAAACGGGCATCGAGGTGACGACGGCACCGTTCAGCGACGACTGGCAGGTTCTCGCCCGACAGCGGGCGGGTGGCGGCGACCTCGACCTCTTCCAGATGTCGATGCGGGCCGTCCCGAGTGCCCGGGAGGACGACCTCATCCAGCCGATCCGGCCGGAAAACGTTCCGAACCTGGAGAACATCAACTCTCCGTACCGACCGGAAAACGCGCCGTGGGAACCGGATGCCGGTCAGTGGACTGCCGTCGCGAATCACTTCGGGTCGAACTCGCTGGCATGGAACACTGAACTGTGGCCGTACGACGAGGACCCGACAAGCTGGCGTGACCTGCTTCAACCGGAGTTGGAAGGCGAGATAGGCTACTCGCAGCGGCCGAACTACGCCGTCTGTACGACCTACCTCCAGTTCTACCCGGACGAACCGCGCCAGTTCGAGGCGAACTACGATTCGCGCATCCAGGAGGTCTGGGACTCGCTGGAGAACGACTGGAAACCCCAGGTCGGGAACTGGTTCGAGGGCGGTCCACAGGTCACCCAGGCGTTCTCAAACGAGACGGTGACGGCCGGACACAACTTCCCCGTCATCGTCGCCACGCTGCAGGCCGACGGACTCCCGATCAAGAACGTCATCCCGGAAGAAGGTGCCTTCCAGTACCTGGACGGGATGGCGATTCCCCAGGGTGTGGAAGACCCCGTCCGTGAGGCCGCCGAGCGGTTCATCAACTACTCGCTCGACCCCGCAAACCGCGAGGAGTATCTCCAGGAGGTCCCGACCGGAACCACCTTCGACATCCCGGAACAGTACCAGTCGGAAGGATACAAGAACAGCGCTGCCGTGCAGGGTGAAGACAAGCTCGCTATCTTCGATCCGGTGTTCGTCGGTGGCAAGGCCGACGAGTGGACGACGGAAATTCAGGAGATAATCCGGTCCTGAGCGTCGAAGTCCGATCGGGCATCGGTGGCCGTCTCCGTTCTGTCATCTCTCGTCCCTCGCGGGGAACGTGATGAACCACAGCGATTCGGAATCACGTGACCCATGATAACGCGAGGCGTAACTACTATAACGACCGGAATCGCAGTTTCCCCGTA
The DNA here is from genome assembly GCA_964502585.1 of uncultured Candidatus Halobonum sp. Classification (GTDB taxonomy): domain Archaea; phylum Halobacteriota; class Halobacteria; order Halobacteriales; family Haloferacaceae; genus CAZCXJ01. The sequence goes on along the minus strand of CAZCXJ010000236.1, from coordinate 523 downwards.
TGAGTGAACGCATCCTATCGGTACAAAACCTCGTAAAGAGGTACGGGTCCGAAACGGCCGTCGACGATGTCTCTTTTGAGGTGGCCAACGGCGAGTTTTTCTCCTTTCTCGGCCCCAGTGGGTGTGGCAAAACGACGACGCTCCGGATGATCGCGGGCTTCGAGGAGCCGACGTCCGGGGCCATCGAGATGAACGGGAAGGATCTGACCGGGGTTGCACCGCACAAGCGGGACGTGAGCATGGTCTTCCAGAACTTCGCGCTGTTTCCCAACAAGACGGTCGGGGAAAACGTCGGCTTCGGGCTGAAGATGGACGGCGTGCCGAAATCGGAGCGCTCGGAACGGGTCGCCGAGTATCTCGAACTCGTCGACATGCCGGGTTTCGAGGGCCGCGACCCGACGAACCTCTCCGGTGGCCAGCAACAGCGCGTCGCTCTGGCGCGGGCGCTGATCACGGAACCGTCGATCCTCCTGCTCGACGAACCCCTCTCGAGTCTCGACCTGAAACTCCGCAAGAATATGCG
>CAZCXJ010000235.1:0-2208 GCA_964502585.1 uncultured Candidatus Halobonum sp. | reverse complement strand
GAGCGTTCGCCCGGGCGTCCTCCGCAGCATGCTCGGCGAGATACTCGGGAAAGCCCAGCAAGTCGAAGAATCCCTGGACGTCGAACGGCACCTCGGCGAACTCGAGATCGATCTCTGTCGCATCGCGGATGAACTCCGCGAGGTCGTCCGCGACGAGATCGAGTTGCGAGAGGACGTCCTCCCACCAGCTCTCGAAGTCACCCACGTCGCCGACGTGCTTGACGACCTCGCGGTCGGTGAGCGACCGCATCGAGTTCGAGCAGTACGAGTCCTGGGCGAACCCCTCGACGTAGACGGCGTGGCCGCCGAAGAAGTCATAGCCCGAGGTGACGCCCATCGTGATCGGATCCGACCGCCCGGGGAGTGTCACCTCCAGCCCATCGAACATCACGTCCATGTGGACCTCTCCACCACTTCGGTACTGCCGTATTTCCCCGAACACGGCATCGCCGAGTGAATGACCGTCTACCTCCGTCGACCGCAGGACGTCCTCGAGTGGTGCGTAGACGTCGGTCGGGTTGATGATCGCGTAGCTGTCCGAGGGAACGTGGAAGAGCACCTCCTCGTCGGCGTCCCCGCTCGCCTGTTCCATCGCCCGTGTCGGCTCGACGAGTGCGTTGAACCGCTCCGTCTCGACCCATTCCTCCGTGTAGGGATTCTGGTAGGCGACCGTCGTCTCGACTGCCCGTGGCAGGCTCCGGACCGCCTCGCTGAACGAGACGACCTCCTCCAGGTCCGCCTGTGTCTTCTCTGCGAACCACGCCGGAAGGTCCGCGTTCGTTCGTCCGTCGATACCCGCGAAGACCGTCGATGTCTCTGGATCCTTCATCGGTTGCTCCACGAGGCGACTCCATCTCGCGCCCCGCACCCGTCAGGGGCGCACAAAAACGCGGGCGGTTGTACCCCACCACGGAAATGAGTCCACAGCGTGACCCGCTGGGGAGCCCCCGAGGATGTCACTCCCAGAATGCCTGAATCCGTCCGTCGAGCGCCTGTAGTACCTCCGTCAGGACGTCACGCCAGTCCGTTGGATAAGTTTCGTCTACCCCCGGTGTCGCTGCGTCCGGAGGCGGATGGAAATGGTCTCGCGTGTTGTGCCGGTTCGAGTGCCGGTCCCACCTGCATTCCCACTGGCCGCCGCTACCGTACTGTTCGGAATAGTGAACGTTGAAATCGTCGTTCTCGAACCAGCGGATTCGAAGGTATGCCCGCTCGACAGCCGCGGGGAAGTACCCCATATCGTACTCGGCGACGACCGAATCCGGTGCATACGACGGACGAACCGAGACCTCAGCGAAGCGCTCGCTCCCAGCTAAGCGGGTACCGACACGGTCCAGTATGTCGTAGTCGACCTCGACGATATCATCTTTCGGGGCGTCCGGATCACCCCCCTCAGACATCGAGATACTGCTCGTTCTGCGCCGCTACGGACTCATCACGACGGGCCGCATCCAGCAGTTCGGCGCGTTTCAGCGCCGTCTTCCAGGCCGACAGCGACTCCCACCGCTCCTCGAGTTTCGTGGCGTCTTCGGTATCGAGAAGCGACACGTCATCGGGAGAATCCACGCCGAACTCCTCGCGGTAATCGTCGATCGCAGAGAGCGTCTCCTTGAGTTCGGCGACGACCTCTTCCTCGGTAAGTGTCGTCCGAATCTTCTCGATACGACGCCACCGGAGATAGGATCGGTTCCGTTCGTATCGGACTGGCCGTCCGGAGTGCTCACGGACGATCCCCATCTCCGCGAACCACCCCAGGTAGTCGCGAGCGGTCTCCGTATTGCAGTCGGCTCTTTTCGCGATGTCGGCTACCGTCGTCGGATCACGGAGCTGGAGGGCGACGTCAAGCACGCGTTCACGTGTCGGTCCTCCCTTCAGGAGTTCGTCCGGGTCCTCCCAAGCATCGAAGTCAGGAGGTGTCTCCCTCGGAGTTCGGACGCCGGGAACGTCAGTCAGGTCCATGTATTCGTGCCTGTTGAATGCATAGCCGCTTTGCTGTTATATATTTGGCGTCACTGAATTATTCCGGCTAACGGGTATTAGTTCGATCAGATCGCGTTCACCTCATACCCACTTGCACTCGAACTACCACTCGACCCCTGATTCCGCCCCACGAGACAGAGGGAGCCACGCTTCGGTAGCAGAAGACGGGCACCTGTTGTTCGTTGTATCAGCTATCTTCTCTTTCGACCTCGTAGATTTCCACACCAA
>CAZCXJ010000234.1:0-2226 GCA_964502585.1 uncultured Candidatus Halobonum sp. | reverse complement strand
AGCACCGAAATGACGATGACGGGCACCAACCGTCGCACACGAGAGACGATCCGGCTCGACCTCTCCCAGATTGAGCGCGACGAGCCGCAGGACGTGCGCGTAACGGTCCGCGTGACCGACGAGGTGAGCGGTACCACTGTTTCGCGGGATGTTGATTTCGTGCTCCGGCCCCAATCCACATCTGACTGAACGGGACGCTCCGCCGTCCGCAGATCACCGGAGCGGCCAGGTAGTCCGGAGGCCCGAACTGAAATTCATCCTTCCTGGAGCGACGGTTCTCCCCGGTCGCTCGTCCTCTCGCCGATGTCAATTTGGGGCACCTCGCGACGGGTCAGGACTCAGGGACCCCGGAACGGGGCCGATCCTCATAACGGCGAACATCACATCGAAGTATTCGTGAAGTATTACGCGAGTGTCTCATTTCCTCCACGCAGCTCCGCTGAGTGCCGGTTCGGCTCCTCGTTTGATCGCCGTCTCTCTTCCTTTAGGCCATACCGCGACTCTCGTCCCATCCGACGTCCGCCATGTGTCTGGATGCCCGTTCTCATCTGACCCGGCCTCTCATTTCTGCTGTTCTAGTCCTCCTGGTCGGTGTTTCGACCCCGGAGACCGACGACACCGTTCCCTACGGCCACTACACGACCCGAGATAGGCTCCCGAACGAGGCCATTCTTTCGCTCGACCAGGGCCCCTACGACCGGCTCTGGATCGGGACGCGGGGCGGCCTCGCGGTCTATGACGGACACGACATCCGACCGGTGGATCTGCCGGACTCCGTGGCGTCGGGTCCTGTGACCGACATTCACGTCTCGGGGTCGGGAACGACGTGGAGCGCCCTGAAGGGAGAAGGAATTGTCGGGATCCGTCGAGGGACGGTGACCCGAACGTTTCCGTGGCCGAAGGGGGCCGGTGAAGTCGAGCGCATCCTATCGCGCCGCGACACCCTGCTCGTCGTCACGACGAGGGCGCTCTGGGTGTGTCCGCCCGGGGCCGACTCCGTTCGAAAGCGTCCGTACGACTACCCGATAAAAACCGCCTCGCTGGCCAATCGCGACGCCCGTACAGGACAGGGCGTCCTCGACGCCGAGATCGCCTCGGACGGGACGCTGTGGATCGTCGACGGGAAGCGAGGCCCCGCTCGACTGTCGCTGGACGGATCGGTCGCGTTCGTCGACTCGTCGTTCGTTCTGGGAACGGAGGAGAGGTGGCGGGGCGTGCGGTTCGACCGGTCGGGAGACGCCCTGCTCGTCGGGACATTGGGTGCATTTCGCCTCGATCCTTGGTCTGGGCGTCGGACCCGCATCGACACGCGCAGTTTTGACGAGGGGTACGTGCGCGGCGATACCTTCTATGGGGTCCGGCAGGACCGCATGGTTCAATGGACGCCTACGGGGACGCGGTCCTTCGGTCCCGAGCACGGCCTGCCCCGGACGCTCTACCATCATGTCCTGTGGGACGAGAGCGGTAGCCTTTGGATTGGAACGGAAGACGGGCTCTTGCATCTCCCGGCCCCCAACGTCCGCCACACGAACCGGGTCGACGGCGTCGACCTTCGCTGGATGACGTCGCTTGGCGTCGACTCGGCGCGGGGCGAGCTGTGGGCGACGGGCTGGGGGAAGGGGCTGTTCCGCCTGCGGCCCCGGCCCGCGCACGTCCCGCTCGGTGGGGCGAGCCGGTGGTCGCTTTCGGTCGAGGGACGCGACGGGGCCCTCCACGCGGTGGGGGAGGCCGGCTGGTTTCGACGGACGGCAACGGGATGGCGGGCCGTCAACGAAACGGTCCCAGCAACCCGCGGAGTCGTACGGCGGAATGGAGTTGGCTACTTCCAGACCAACGGGGCCCTCCTTCGCGTGCGCCTTGACCGAAGGGAGGAAGTAGTCTCCGGGCTGCGCCCCGACCGAACGGGAGAAAGGGCTTTCAGAGCGCGCCCCGGCCGCACGACCGAACCGGACACGCTTTGGCGCTGGCCGCAGGAGGACCGTGCCTTTTACGGGTTCACCCTCGCTCCCAATGGAGACGTACTCCTCCGCAGCCGAGCGGCCCTTCTCCGATTCCCCCCCGGGGCGCCGAGCCAGGCGGATACGATCGCCACGTTTCCCCGGTACGCCGCTGTCGGAGGAAGGGCAGTGAGGATGTCGAACGGAATGGTCTACATAAGACTGAATCGAAGAGGCGTACTGGGCATCGACCTCCGGACCTCTCCCCCGACGACGACCCTCGTCGTAC
>CAZCXJ010000233.1:0-2226 GCA_964502585.1 uncultured Candidatus Halobonum sp. | reverse complement strand
GCCAGTGCACTCACGTACGCGAACCACAGGATAGGGGAGACGATGTCGATGAAAACCATCGCGACGCCGCCGCTGAACATCAGCGTAACTATCGCCATGCCGACCGTGACCACGCCGAACCGGAGCGCATCGGCGTTCCGGCGGTACAGGGCACCACCGACGACGAATGTTGGAACGACGAGGACGGTCAGGAAGGTGAGATGCCAGCCGGGGTCCGCGGTGAGCGGTTGGATCGCGTCGTTGGCGACGAACAGGAGCAGCGCACCCAGCATGACGATCCCGAATAGCGTCGCCCCCAGCAACACGTACCGGAAGACGACCCCGACCGTGCGGCTGACCTGGCCGAACCCCTCGATTCGGCCCGTTCCGGTGTCGGTTGCCATCTCAATACTCCTCCCGATAGCGTTGCGCGATGAGGTCGCTGATCAGGTTCATCACGAGCGTGATGATGAACAGGGTTAATCCGATCGCGAAGAGGCTGCGGTATGCGAGGCCCCCGCCGGTGATATCACCCAGGAGCAACTGGACCATGGCCGCGGTCATCGGGAGTGCGCCCTCCTGATAAGCGGCCGGGTTCAGCGGGTTCAGAAAGTTAGCCTGAGACCCCGCCGCGATGGTCACGGCCATCGTCTCCCCGATCGCCCGAGAGAGAGCCAGGATAAACGAGGAGAAGATGCCCGAAAGCGCCGCCGGAACCACGATGCCGGTGGCGACATCGAACTTCGTCGCGCCCATGCCGTACCCGGCCTCACGGAGTTCGTCGGGGACTGCGGCCATCGCGTCCTCACTGATCGAGGCGACCATGGGGATGATCATGATCCCGACGACGATGCTTGCGGCGGCCAGGTTGAACGTCCCCGTCTCCGGAAAGACCGCCCTGATCGCCGGCGTGATATAGATCAGGGCGAAAAACCCGTAAACGACGGTCGGGATGCCGGCCAACACCTCGAGGGCGGGTTTCAGGACCGCGCGGTGTTCCGGGGCCGCATACTCGCTGAGGTAGATCGCAGTCGAGACCCCGAGCGGGATCGCGATCACCCCGGACCCGATGGTCACCATCAGCGTGGCCGAGACGAGTGCGAGGACCCCGAACCGTTGGTTGTTGATCTCCCAGGTCGTTCCGGTGAGGAACTCGACGATCGAGGCCGTCGGCCCTTCGATACCCATGAGCGGGGCAGTCAGGCTGAAGAACTTCGCGGCCTCGGTGACCAACAGCAGGACGATACTGACCGTCGTCACGATCGAGAGGGCCGCGCACAGGAAAAAGAACGAGCGAGCGAGCAGTTCCGGTGGCGCATTCTGCGTGTTTCCGGTCAGGTCCTCACCCAAGTCGTCCGTGCTCATCTAAGTTGGTAGGGGCGTTTGGTCAGAGGTGAAAAAACGCTTCGTTCGGCGGCGCTAGCTGTTCGCGTCCTCGATCGCGCTCTCGAGCGTGTCCATCTGTTCGGCCTGTTGGTCCTCGCCAAGGGGGACGTAACCGACCTCGTTCGCCACGACCTCCTCATTGGTCGTGTTTTCGATGAAGAACTTGGCGAACTCGGCGACGTGGTCTTCCGCCAGCGAGGACTTCGCGGGATACGTGAACAGCGGCCGGGCCAACGGGGTGTATTCCCCGGACTTGGCGGTTTCGAGTGACGGCTCCACGCACCCGTCACCGTCGTCGATCGAGACGGCCTTCACAGCGTCCGTGTTCTGGCTGTAGTACGCGAACCCCAGGTAGCCGATCGCGAACTCCGACCCCTGGACGCCCTGGATGATGGTCCGGTCCTGTTCGGTCGCGGAGTAGTCTTGACGGTGACCGGGTCCGTCCTCACCGAGGATGGCCTCAATAAAGTAGTCGTAGGTTCCGGACGCGTCCGACGGCCCGAACAGTTCGATCTCCTCGTCTGGCCACTCAGAGTTGACCTCGCTCCAGGTGGTCGGCTGGGCCTCGGCCGACCAGATCTGGGCGAGTTCATCGGTCGTCATACAGTCGACGAAGTCCGCATCGTTGTTGACGACGACTGTCAGCGCGTCCGTTGCGACCGTCAGTTCGACCGGTTCGACCCCGTTCTCCTCACATTGCTGTTGTTCCTCTTCCTTGATGGGTCGTGAGGCGTTGTTGAAATCCGTCTCACCCGGACAGAAGAAGTTCGCGAATCCACCGCCCGATCCGGTCGATTGAATATTGATCTCCACGTCCGGATGGTCCTCGCGGAACAGTTCGGCGAACGCCGTCGCCAGCGG
>CAZCXJ010000232.1:0-2229 GCA_964502585.1 uncultured Candidatus Halobonum sp. | reverse complement strand
CTGGACCTCGACGTGGCGTGGCCGCTCCAAGTACCGCTCGAGGTACACGGAGTCGTTGGAGAAATACGCCTCGCCCTCCCGTCGGGCCGACTCCAGTTGGTCCGCCGCCTCGTCGGCCGTCTGTACCAGTTTCATTCCGCGGCCACCACCGCCGCCTTCGGCTTTGATGGCGACCGGATAGCCGTGTTCGTCCCCGAACTCGCGAACCGCTTCCGGGTCGGTTACGGGTTCGGTCGTCCCTGGCACGATCGGGACTCCCGCGTCTTGCATCACCTGTCGCGCTTTCGTTTTCTCGCCCAGCGTCTCCATGGCATCCCCAGTCGGCCCGACCCAAGTGATCCCGTCGGTCCCCTGGACCCGGCGGGCGAACTCGGCGTTTTCCGCCAAGAACCCGTATCCCGGATGGATGGCGTCCGCCCCGGCTTGCTGGGCGGCATCGATAATCGCCTCCTGATCGAGATACGAATCCGCCGCGCGGGCCGGACCAACGTTGTACGCCTCGTCCGCGTAGCGGACGTGGCCGGCGTGTCTGTCGGCCTCGGAGTAGACTGCCACCGTCTCCACCCCCAACTCCTCGCAGGCACGCATAACGCGCACGGCGATTTCCCCTCGGTTGGCGACGAGCACTTTCTCAAACATCGCTTGCCACCCGATTCCGGCGAATCACACCTGAGTCTATCGGTCGCGAACACGGTGACAGCCACCAGGCCTATCTGTGGACGTGACAGGTTTCCACCACCTGAAGGATGAGTTACCGGCAACGGACTCGCTATCGGATGGATGGCCGTCCGAATCTAGCCGCCGCCCCGGCCGCCCGGACCCTCAGCCGGAGTGGCCAATCACGTATCGATCCCGACGGTGGTACCGAGGAAAGCGGCGACCGTCTCGGAGCCGTCACGGGAAGTCTCGGCGGCCGAGGGCGGTAGAGTGCGGGTCATCGGTCACCGTGGCTGCCCGGACCGCGCGCCGGAAAATACCGTTGCGGCGTTTCGCAAGGCCGCCGAGCATGTGGACTGGATCGAACTCGACGTGCGGCGATGCGGGACGGGGGAACTCGTCGTGTTCCATGACGCGACGCTCGACAGACTCCTCGGGGTAGATGCGGCGCTACACGAGACGGCGTTTCGGACCCTCCGGTCGTATACGGTCGATGGGTCGAGCCAGCGGGTCCCTATACTGGAGGATGCGCTCGCTGCGATCCCGAACGACGTACCCGTGAATATCGAACTAAAACAGGAGGGCATCGTCGAAGGGGTCGCGGCCGTCTCCGCCTCGGTCGATACCCCGGCGATAATCTCGTCGTTTTCTCCATCCACACTCGAGGAGTGGCGGGTCGAGACGGAGACGCCGACAGCATACGTCACGAGGGACCCGGGCGAGGCTGCGATCGAGACGGCTGTACGCCTGGATTGCGACTATCTGCACCCTCAGTATGAGCCGGTCCTGGACGATCCGGAGGTGGTCGCCACGGCCCACGCCCGTGGATTGGAGCTCAACGTCTGGACGCTCCGCTCGCCGGACCCGTATCCACGGCTCGAGTCGGTCGGCGTCGACGGGGTCATCGTGGACGATTGGGCCTACGCTAACCACTGACCGGGCGATCGGCCGTCGATCGAACCGAGCGGTCCCGGCGGGCTACCGGGGTTAGAAACGGTCGGTCCGGCCGCTTGCGGTCCAGGCGTCCGACGAGACACCATCTCGGAGCCGGACTCGTCGTCCCTGGAGGCTTTCGATTCGGCCCGCGAAGGACCAGCGTCGCTGGGCCCAGGGATCGGGAGGCTCGTCTTCGGCGGCCGCGACCTCGGCGTCCCTGAGGTGAGCTCCGACGACGGCGGAGATGGCCGCCGCCTCGTCAGGCGATGCCGCGTCGGGGATATTCAGCCTGTACTGCGGCCCGCACGTCTGTCCGGTCGCGTCGTCCTGATCGGATGCCATCGCTAGATCGGGATATTCCCGTGTTTCTTGTCAGGGAGAGAGTCCCGCTTGGATTTCAGCATCTCCAGGTCGGCGATCAGCCGGGATCGTGTCTCGGGGGGCTCGATCACGTCGTCGACGAATCCGCGGTCAGCGGCAGTGTACGGGTTGGCGAACTCTTCGCGGTACTCATCGATGAGTTCCGCCCGGCGGGCCTCGGTGTCGTTGGCCTCCTCGAGTTCGTCGTCGTAGAGGATGTTCACGGCCCCCTTCGGCCCCATGACGGCGATTTCGGCCGTCGGCCAGGCGTAGTTG
>CAZCXJ010000231.1:0-2254 GCA_964502585.1 uncultured Candidatus Halobonum sp. | reverse complement strand
CTCCTCGAGGAGGCGCTTGCCCTCGGCGGTCGTGAGTTCGTCCGGATGACGGAGTGGCTGCGCGTCCGCCCGACAGTGTTTACAGGCCAGTTCACAGGCCCGGGTGAGTTCCCAGATGAGGACGAACGGGCGGCGGGTCGTGTCGATCTCTCGTGGGTTCATACTCTGGAATCACGCGGCGGTGTGCGTCTCGTGCTCACCACGGCATTCTCCGACTGGCGATCCTTTCTCATTGCGAGACACGTTCGTCATGACACTGTCTTCAGCATCTCGGGGGGAAAGCGAACCGCCGAACGCGTTCGACGCCGCGGTCCGCGGGATCGGGAAACCCGCACCGAACCGTTCGACACCCTGGAGCCGAACGTCTTCGGGACAATCGTCTGTGTCGGTGGAGGACTACGGAGGGGCATGGTCGACGCGACCGATATCGTCTCGGAGACGGCTGCCCCGACCGACCGTTCGTGGGAGACGCTGGATGCGAGGGAGCTTCCCCCGCCACAGCCGCTACAGAACACGCTGGAACGACTGGCCGAACTCGATGCGGGGACGATCCTCGTCCAGCTGAACGATCGGGCGCCACAGCACCTGTATTCGAAATTGATCGATCGGGGATACGAGCACGAAACGACCGAGACCGACGGGGCCGTCGTGACGGTCATCTGGCGTGGCTGATACGGACGGTCGCAACGATATACCGGTGATCCCCCGGATCGATCGGCGATTACCGGTAGGACTACGATCGTCCGTGTGACCGGCCGGCTACTTCTTCGGGAACGTCGCGACGTACTCCCCCGGCCCACGGTGGTCGACGGTGTATCCGTCGGCGTCGAACGTCTCGACTTCGGCCCGCATCTCGTAGAACAGCGGCTTGGGTTCGTGGTCGTTGATCAGGGTAAGGGTATCGCCGCTTTCGAGGTCGGCGAACGCGTCGTGGATCCTCGGATGTCGCCCCGCCGGTGGGATGTCCCGGACGTCGAGTGTCGTATCTGTCATACACACCGCGATACTGCTCGGTGTGATAGGGGTGTTGTGCCGAACACGTTCACACAGCAGTGATCGTCACACGCCATTCGTTCTCCGATTCCCGGGCGGTCTCGTACGTGTATCCACGCTGTTCGAGTACCGGGTAGAGCGGCTCCGGTTCGAAGCTGTTGACGAGAACGAGCGTTCCGCCGTCGGGAAGCGAATCGAGCGCGTCCATGATCTCACCGAAGGGTTCGCCGCCGATCTCCCGGACGTCCAGTTCGCGGATCCCCTCGTCGACCGTGTCAGTGCTCATACTTCCCCGTTCGCGATGGTTTTGGATACGTATTCCGCCGATGATGTTCGTGTACTCGCAGCACGTACCGGCGGGGATGCCGGTGTGGGTCCGGCCGAAATCACGGCACCCGATCTGCCGGAGGTCATCGCCGGCGTCCGCGGCAGCGATTCATACGGTCGTGCGTACCGACCGACCGCCGATCACCCGGTCCGGGGTCCGTGACCGTCGGGAAAAGACGACGCACGACCGTATCAGTCCGAACGTCACCACCGCCGTCGTGATCCTCGAGTCGCTCGGCCTCCTTCGAGGTCCCACGGATCGCTCCCCTCAACCTCGGGCCCTTCGAGCCACGAGGTGACGAGATTCCAGACGAAGATCAGCTGGCCGACGGCGAGGAGGTACACCCCGAGGGTCGCGAGCTGGTGGAGGTCGGTGAAGTAGGCCACCGGACCGACGGTCAGGTCGTAGCTCGCGTAGCGGCGCGGCATCCCCCCGTAGCCCAGCAGGATCATCGGGAAGAACGTCAGGTTCGTCCCGACCATCGAGAGCCAGAAGTGCCACTTGCCCAGCGTCCGCTGGTACCACTTCCCGGTGTACAGCGGGAACCTGTAGTATATGCCGGCGAAGACGGCGAACGCGATGGCGCCCATGATCACGTAGTGGAAGTGGGCGATCACCTGGTACGTGTCGTGCAGGAGGAGGTCGACGGGGATGGCCGCCTCGAACACGCCCGTGACCCCGCCGATGATGAAGTTCGCGACGAAGCCGATGCAGAACAGCATCGGGGTCCGCAGCCGGAGCTTCCCGCCCCACATCGTCGTGATCCAGTTGAACGTCTTCACGGCCGACGGGATGGCGATGGCGATGGAGACGGCCATGAACGAGGCCCGGATCCGGGGGTCGATCCCCGACGAGAACATGTGGTGGGCCCAGACGCCGAACGAGAGCACACCCAGGGCGAGGGTGGAGTAGACGACGAACTCGAACCCGAAC
>CAZCXJ010000230.1:0-2270 GCA_964502585.1 uncultured Candidatus Halobonum sp. | reverse complement strand
CCACTCCTCGAGGGCGGCGCTCGGCCCCTCGGGCACGTCGATCTCGTAGAGGAACTCCTCGTCGCCGTGGATGCCCGTCGCCGGATCCTCAACGGCGTGCCCCAGCAGAAAGAGGGGCTGGTCCAGTTCGGCCATCGCTTTGGGCTGGACGGTCTCGCGCGGGGTACTCACGTCCATCGCACGGCTTTCCGCACACAGGTCGTCGTCCGCAGGGAGATACAGCGGCATGACAGAGCAGGTGTCCAGAAACAGGAACTGCGCCGCCGCGTAATTCGGTCCCCGCAGCGTCTGGGTCTCGTCAAGGAGGTCGGCGAGTTCGACGAGGAGATGCACGACGGCGGAAGGGTAGCCGTCCGAGTGTTTGTACACCTGTGCGACACCGGTCGCGTCGGTCCGGTCCGATCTGGTGAACCGGAGTTGGCTCCGTGTCGACATCCAATCACACCGACGCTCTCAGTCGCGCCGGCGCCCCTCGCAGGCGCTCGATAACCCAGAGAGAGGCCGTGATCTCAGGAATTACGGACAGCTGAACGAGTCCAATTCGTCCGGTGCCGTCGCTACAACACGTCGATTATGGTGGTCATGTTTCATTACTCACTGTCCGCGGTCGGCAGGATGGAAGCCTCGATTACCCGTTCCGCACCGAGTCGAGGCTCGCTTCTAGGTCGTCAACCCAGCCGCCGGCGGGGTCGGTGTTGAATTGCTGTCGTAACCGTTCTTTAGCCTCTTCGATTCGCCGCTGGAGTTCGCCGCCCTCCGTCTCGGGGCCGATCTCGATTCGTTCGGTGACGTAGCCCTCGCCCTTCCCCTCGGGCACCCGGACGCCGACCTCCCAGTACTGTTGGCCCTCGATGGTTACCTGTCGGTCGTACTCAGGGCCGCGATCGACCGCTGGATCGGACGAATCGGATGACATGGTCACTTAAACGTGGTGAACAGCCGGAATTCGGTCTGGTTCTGGGACCCGTTCTCGTAGGTAGCTCTCGCGTACCGTAACTCCAGTTCGATGGTAAGGCTTTCGCCGCGGTTGGCGCTGACGGCCGTCTCGGTCCGGAGGTCCCAGTCGCTGTCGTTCGGGCTCTGTTCGATGATCAGCGTCCCGTCGGCGTCGGCGAACGCGGCAGCGGTGAAGCGTTCGTAATCCTCGAGATCATACGACTGGCCAGTCACGGTGGCATTGGCGTTCACCGCCTGCGTCGATTCCCGCCGCTGGTCGCGGGTCGACATCCCTATCTGGGATACTTTACCGATAGCTAATAACTGTGCTGGGGGCCGAGTCACGGGACCAGAATCGACACCAGGATTGACGCCGTCGAGATGAGGATCGCGATGACCGAGATCAGGAGTCCCAGGCGCGTGTTGGCGGTGTCTTGGTTCGTGGTGAGCATGGCGCTGGTCTGCTGCTGGAGTGTCGCGATTCGGTCCAACTCCGGCCGGATTGTCTGCTGTATCTTGCTGTGTTGGTCCTCTACCCGATCGGGTGGCCCCTGATCGGTCTCCGAGAGCCCGGGCAGCTTCTGGGGCGTGACTGCAGCGCTCTGAACTCCCCGGATCCGATCACCTATCTCGACGAAGTCCGAAGCTTGATCGGACAGGTTGCTCCGACCGCGAATACCGAACACGCCCGGTGACGTCGCATGGATTCGCTGCTGTAACCGTAACAGGTCACGCTGCAGTGTCAGAATCTCGGTCGTGTACTCCTCAATAGCCGGCTCCGGGTCCGTCACGAGTGGGGCGTGGAGTTCCTCTAGCCGGGCCTGGAAGGCCGGCTGGACATCATCAGTCATGCTACTGGACAGCTCAGACAGCCTGAATGAAAAGCACCGGTATGGACCCGGTCGCTCCCGAGTCAGATAGATAGGTCCGAAAAGAGCGTACTGCCGGGGTCAGAAAAGAAGCGTTCGTCGTGGGGACACAGTCAGGAGAACCGATCGCGAAGCCGCTCCTCGCGTTGCTCGAACTGGTCGGCCTTCGCTGCGAGGTCATCACGCACCTGTTCAAACTGCACCCGAGCGGTCGACCCGTCGAGAGACTGCTGGCCCTCGCTGTCACCGTCGGCCTCCAGTTGGCGCTCGTAGGCGGCCTCGACGCGGTCGATGGTCGCCTCGGGGTTGAAGAGTAGGTCGTTCGCGAGCCGCGTGTACCGCTGGAGCGCCGAGCCGTCGCCACCGCGGAACTGGTGGGTCAGCGTGTACGTCGCCCCCGAGTGCAAAGTCCACAGGTCCGGCTCACGGAAATCCGAGGCGCTCGCCCGGGCGGTTCTGGCTACT
>CAZCXJ010000229.1:0-2275 GCA_964502585.1 uncultured Candidatus Halobonum sp. | reverse complement strand
GGGCCCGCGAGGCACTGCTCGCCAAGCAGCGCGCCCGTGAGGTAATGATGAACGCTGACAACAAGGTCCGGGAACTCGCAACGATCCTCGACCGCCACCGTGAGGACCGGATCATCGTCTTTACTGCCTACACGGACCTGGTCTACCGGCTCTCCGAACGATTCCTGATGCCAGCAATCACGCACGAGACGCCCGCATCCGAGCGCCGAGCGATCCTCGACCGGTTCCGAGCGGGTGAGTACTCCCAGGTTGTGACTGCCAACGTTCTCGACGAGGGCGTCGACGTCCCGGACGCGAACGTGGCCGTCGTCCTCTCGGGCTCGGGGAGCGAGCGGGAGTTCACCCAGCGGCTCGGCCGGGTGCTCCGGCCGAAAGCGGACGGTGGCCGGGCGCTGCTATACGAACTTGTTACCGAGGAGACCGCCGAAGAGCGCGTCGCTAACCGGCGGCGGTGACGCCATGACTCGCCCCGGTTGTCCGTTACGATTCACTCGGGTAGAACGGGAGTCTACTGACACGCCTCGGGGAAGAGCCCCGAGGCGGTAGATAAGCGGCACTTGATCCGCGGCGGCACGTCGATGGGTGGTGACGACTGTCTCAGGTCAGAACGCAGGGTACTCAGACCGCGAGGTCGCCCTTTGCTTTCTTTACGTCTACGGCGCCCGCATCAACGGTCTGGACCTCGAGGTGCATCGGGATGAAGTCACGGCGTTCGAACGTTTCCATCTCCGATTCGTCACCGACGGTACACCACAGCTGAACCTCCTCAGGGCCGTGCCATTCCCCTTGCCGAGCGACGGAAAAGCAGTACAGTTCTTCGCCGTCGACCTCGATGACGGCGTCCTTCCGGATGCCGGGATCTCCGTGGATGATGAGCCTCTTCATGCCCGCCGATTCGAGGAATTCCGAGTTAAGGGTGTCGGACCCCTGTCGTCCGTACCGATCCCGGACTCACACCAGAACGGAAATGGGGAGCCATGCGCCCCTCATGGCACTGGGGCGGCGAGCCATTGGCGGCTTGGAGCATCCCGAACGATGATCAATCGTTTGTTGGACATTCATATTGCATGAACCTCTACGAGCAGTTCGCCCGGCAAGCGCGTCGTCGGCCGAGCGCGAGGGCGATAGCCGACCCAGGTGGGACGGACCTGACATACGCCGAACTTCAGGAGCGAACGGCGGCGATCGCGGCTTACCTGAACGGGTGTACGACGCCGGGTGACAGGGTGGCTGTCTACATGATGGACAGCCCAACCTACGTCGCGGCAGTGCTAGGGGCGTGGCAGGCCGGTTGTGCGGTTACCCCGGTGAACTATCGGTTTGGTGCCGACCTCGTGGAGTACGTCCTGGAGGACGTCCGGCCGCGCGTCGTTCTTCACGACAACGCGTTTGCCGCCGTGGCGACCGCGGCAGCCGACGATGTCGACGCGGTCGAACACGTGGTGCAAGCCCACACCGGAGGGTTTGACTGGGACGCGATGGGGGACCCGACGGCCGCCCCGGAACCGGCCGTCCGGTTTGACGACGACGTAGCCGTGGTGATGCACACTTCAGGGACTACCGGCAAGCCGAAAGGCGTCGTCCAGACCCACCGGAACGTGGGCGCACAAGTTGAGGCTGGGATTGCACAGTACGATGTCACTGGCGAGGACCTCGGCGTGGTTGCGGTCCCACTATTCCACGTCGGCGGTCTCCACGGATTGACGCTGATGGGCCTGTTCACCGGCGGGACGATAGCCATCCAACCCGCGTGGGATGCTGAGGAGTGGGTTCGGCTGGTGGACGAGACCAACGCGACTCTCTCAGGGCTGGTTCCGGCGATGATTGTGGACGTCCTCGAGACGGTGGAGCCCCACGAGTACAACACCGACTCGCTCCGGCTCTGCTTCTACGGCGGCAGTCCCGCGCCTGAGCCGGTGTTAGAGGAGTTCCAGTCAGCGTTCGACATCGACTCGTTGATCGACTACTACGGACAAACGGAGGTAGCGGGATTGGCGGTCTCCTACCGTCCCGATGAACGGCGCATCCCCGGCGCGATGGGTCGGACGGTGCCAGCATTGAAAGCTCGGGTCGTTGACCTGGAGACGGGCGAGGCGGTCCCGCGCGGCGAGCAGGGCGAACTTCTCCTTCGCGGAGACACCGTGATGCCAGAGTACTGGGAACGGCCCGAACGCACGGCGGAGTCGTTCACCGACGGCTGGCTCCACACGGACGATGTCGTGTTCCGCGACGAGAACGGCCTGCTCCACTACGTCGACCGGGTCGACAACATGAT
>CAZCXJ010000228.1:0-2276 GCA_964502585.1 uncultured Candidatus Halobonum sp. | reverse complement strand
CGTGCTGCACGAGGCCCACGGCGAGTTCGCGCTGCCGTCGAAGGGCCAACAGGAGTCCGAGGAGTTCGAGGGCGGGGCCGTCTTCGAGCCCATCTCGGGCGTGCGGGAGAACGTCTCGGTGCTCGACCTGAAGTCGCTGTACCCGATGTCGATGGTGACCATCAACGCCTCGCCGGAGACCCGCGTGGGCGAGGAGTACGACGGCCCCACCTACCGCGCCCCGAACGGCCAGCGGTTCCGCCAGGAGCCCGACGGCATGATCCGGACGATGGTCGACGAACTGCTCGAGGAGCGCGAGGCGAAGAAGGAGGCGCGCAACGAGCACGAGCCGGGCACGGAGGGGTACGAGCGGTACGACCGGCAGCAAGCAGCTGTCAAAGTTATTATGAATTCTCTCTACGGCGTCCTTGGATGGGATCGATTCCGGCTGTACGACAAGGACATGGGCGCCGCCGTCACCGCGACCGGTCGTGCGGTCATCGAGTTCACCGAGAAAGTGGCAAACGAGATGGACTACCAGGTCACGTACGGGGACAGTGTGACCGGTGACCGACCCGTCGTCGTCCGTGATCCGGGGGGGCGTATCCGGATCCTTCCTATCAAGCAACTCTACGACCGGGTCGCTAGCGAGACAGATTCGGACCTTCTCATCACCGCCGACGGCGGGCCAGTGGCGGAGGCGACGATCGGGAAAGAGCGAGCCACACCCGAGGGCTGGGAGGCGCTCTCGATGAACGATGGGGGCGATGCGGAGTGGCAGTCAATCCGAGAGGTCGTTCGTCACGAGACCGACAAGCCCGTCGTCAACCTCCAGCACAAGTTCGGTGAGTCGACGACGACGACCGACCACTCGTTCGTCGTCGAGGACGACGGTGAGTTCACGGAAGCGACGCCGGAGGACGTGGACGAACCCCTCCGTATCCCGGGCGTCCCCGAGGTCGACACGGTGGAGACCGTCGATCTGTACGATGTCTTGGACGGGTACACGAGGGAGTACGAGGACGGTCGGAGCGTGGGGTCAGAGAACGCGGAGACGAAGGTCAAGCGAGTCCACACGGACGGCGAGTACGTCTGGTTCGGACACGAGCATCACGCCGACTTGGACAAGACGGTTAAACTCCAACGCAACGTCGACCTCGACAGCGAGACCGGGGAATCTCTCGTGCGGCTCCTCGCCGCGTACGCGGCCGAGGGCAGCGCCTCGACGGTCGAGACGACCGATTCGCGCTTCGGGGCGAGTATCGCGTCCTCCGACCGAGAGTGGCTAGAGACGCTGCAGGAGGACTACCACCGGCTGTTCGTGGATACGACCGGGACCATCGTCGCGAGCGATTCCAGAGACGAGCGGGAGTTGACGTACGGCGACGACGGTGAGACCACGTACGAAGATACGACCCAGAAGCTACAGATGATGAACGAACTCGCGGCCGTGTTCTTCCGCGAGTTCGCCGGCCAGACGTCCCGTGGGAAGCGGGTTCCGTCGCTCGTGTTCCACCTGCCCGACGACCGCCAGCGGCAGTTCGTGGAGACGCTGGTCGAGGGAGACGGTTCACGGAAGTTCCGCCGGTATACCGAGGAGTACTGCGAGCGGAACTTCGACTACGAGACGGCGAGCCGGGAGCTCGCAGCGGGACTGTCGATGCTCCTCACCCAGCGCGACCGCAAGCACTCCTTGAAGTACCGTGACGGAAAGGGTACATACACGATCCGTACCTGTGACTACTACCGGTCCGGCCGTGATCCGGTGACCCAGGAGGTCGACCACGACGGCTACGTGTACGACCTCAGCGTCGCCGAGAATCAGAACTTCGTCGACGCCGTCGGGGGGGTCGTCCTCCACAACACTGACAGCGTCATGCTGGAACTGGGCGCAGACCTCCCGACCGAGGACGCCATCGAGCAGTCCCTCGAGATCGAGGAGCGGATCAACGAGCGCTACGACGAGTTCGCCCGCGAGGAACTCGGCGCGGAGGAGCACCGTTTCGAGATCGAGTTCGAGAAACTGTACCGGCGGTTCTTCCAGGCGGGCAAGAAGAAGCGGTACGCCGGCCACATCGTCTGGAAGGAGGGCAAGGACGTCGACGACATCGACATCACGGGCTTCGAGTACAAGCGCAGCGACATCGCCCCGGTGACGAAGGAGGTCCAGCGGGAGGTGATCGAGATGATCGTCACGGGTGCCGACACCGACGACGTGAAGGAGTACGTCGCGGGGGTCATCGAGGACTTCCAGGCGGGGAAGATGGACTTGGACGACGTGGGCATCCCCGGCGGCA
>CAZCXJ010000227.1:0-2285 GCA_964502585.1 uncultured Candidatus Halobonum sp. | reverse complement strand
CGAAACAAAAAACCACCAGTCCCCGGTCGGATTTTCGCGAGATAGGGTAGCAGAGACACCTCTGTCGGGCGAACCGAGCGATCGCGCTTTTCCGACGAGGTCATCATGGTTGACCACGAGGAGGGTTCGTGAACCCGGTTCCGCTCCGGTTCTCGGTCGATGTCGGCCGACTCGACTCCCTCCAGGTCGACTTAGCCCCCCAGCACGAATACATTGGGCGAAGCGCGATGTCGAACACGATGACGGCTGGGTCCATCGAGTCTGTTTGATACGCCGAAAACGAGATGATGGGCTATGGAGCGTAACTGGCCCGGGGGGAGCGGTCGCCATATCGGCCCTGCACAGGACGGAGCACAACGATACCGGCCAACGGACTGGGAGTGATGATAGCGGGCCTGCGGTGTGGCTCCAAGCTCTGGAGGCGCGCAGATTCGGCTTCCGACAATCGCGTTCACGCTGACAGCGATGGCCGCGTACGAGCGGGGATTCCATCCGAGTGTCTTGTCACTCGTATATGCTGGTCGTATGGCCGTGGTTCGACGAGGGTCGCGTTCCCACGTGACGCCCGAACCAGTGCCCGACCTACACCCTTTTGATACGTCGATATGAAGCTCCCGTGAATGAAGGTCGCCGAGATATCGGAGACGATCCGCACTCCCAGGAACACACGGACTGGCCCCGCTGAGTGATGGTTGCTCCTGCAACTGCTCCGCTCGTCGAAGTCGTCCTCCATCTGCTCCTCGCGTTCGGACTCGGCGCACTCGTCGGTTTGGAACGGGAACAGAGCGAGTCAGGCGGTTCGTTCGCCGGAAGTCGGACGTTCCCGCTGATCGCGCTCTATGGGGCGCTCGTTCAGGCGTTCTTCCCGGCCGCGTTGCCGGTAGCTGTCGGCGTACTCGTCGTGCCACTCACGGTCGCGTACGTCGGGAAGATCTGGTTCGAGAGTGATATCGGACTGACGACGTTGATGGCTGCCCTCGTCACGGTCGTCCTCGGAGCGATGACGATGCACTCTGACCGCGGCGCGGTCGTTGCGATCATCGTTGGTGGTGCCGTCACGGTGCTGCTCTCGATAAAAGCCCCCGTACACGAATTCGCCGATCGGATCGAGGGGAGCGAACGCCGGGCGTCGGCGAAGTTCATTCTCGTCGTCCTCGTCGTTCTCCCTGCGCTCCCGGACCGACCGCTCGACGTCCTCTACGGACTCAATCCGCGGTTCGTCTGGCTGATGGTCGTCTTCGTCACCGGACTGGGGTTCGTGGCGTACCTGCTCGGACAGATCCTCGGCCCCGAACGGGGCATCGCCCTCACCGGGATCGTCGGTGGGTTCGTCTCGTCCACCGCAACGACGGTCTCGATGGCCGAGAAGACGACCCAGAACGCGACGCTCTATCACGTCTGTGCCTTCGCGGTCGTCACCGCCTCCATCGTGATGTTCCCCCGAGCACTCATCGAAGTCGCGGTCGTCAACCGCGACCTGCTTCCGAGCGTAGCACTCCCGTTAGGAGCGATGACCGTGGTCGGCGCACTCGCTGCTGGGGGGTTGTACTGGCGGACCACGTCCGGCGAGACGGTCGAACCGGAAGAGCTCAAGAACCCGTTTCGGCTGCAGTCAGCACTCCTCTTCGGAGCCGTATTCGCGGTCGTGTTACTCGTCTCCGAATACGCCAACGAATGGTTCGGCGAATCGGGGGTGTACGCGACCGCGTTCTTCTCCGGCCTCGCCGATGTCGACGCGATGACGATCACGCTGAGTCGACTCGCAGCAGAGGGTGCGGTCTCGACACAGGTCGCAACGACGGGGATCGTCATCGCGGCCATCGCAAACACACTGGTCAAAGCCGTGTTAGCGTGGGTTCTTGGCACTCGCAAGCTGGGGAGACTGGTGTCCATCGTGCTCGGCGTCGTCGTCCTGAGTGGACTGGTTTTCCTCGGTCTATGACCTCATCACCTTCGCCCGAGGTCGACGGCGTAGGTACCCGGCCGACCCTCAGATCCGTCCGCGATCCGGTCTGATCCCGATCGAGTTCTCACCGGACAGGAACTGCCGGGTGAGCTATGCCGTTCGCACCGTTCCATCCGGTAGGATCATGACGAGACGAGTTCTCGTTCCAGTCGATGGTTCGCCCCTGTCTCGTAGAGCCCTTCGACATGCGCTAACAGATGGTCCAGACGCGTCGGTCACGGCACTTCACGTGATCGATCTCTTCGAGCCCGGTTACGGCGGGTGCTCCGACGTCGAGACGTCGTACGAGCCCCTGATGGGCTCCGAAGAGTGGTACGAA
>CAZCXJ010000226.1:1190-2289 GCA_964502585.1 uncultured Candidatus Halobonum sp. | reverse complement strand
CTGAGTCGCTCGAGGTGGGCCATTGAGCCAACATTGCTCTCACTGTCAAATATCTATTCGATTCGTTTCAAGCGCCTTCCAGAGGGGGTCGGGACAACCGATCGGACCGCCTTGGGGTCGCTCATGACTGGAATGAGACGTCTGACACGGCGCCTGAACGACCTTACGTATTTTAGCAACTTTCAGGTTGGCTATGCATACACCTCGTCCCGAACCGCTAACGGATTGAACGGGCTTGAAAGCTGGTCTCGAGCTTTCTCCTTCCCGGTACACTCCTTTACTGGGTCCGCTATTATGCCATCGTTCTTTGACTGACTAAGTGTACGTTCGCCTGATCGCCACCGGCTGGCCGACTGAATCCGACTCCCTCGGCCCTGGTGTCGGCGGACCATGCCGCTCCCGGCTGGGGATTCTCGTGACCGCGAGATGCACCTGGAGATCTCCGACCGTCAAAGTACCTCCGTGTCAGAAACGCTCGAAACCGCCCGAAGCAACCGGAGTGTACATCGCGAATCGGTTCGGACACGGAGGATAATCGCAGTTCACGCGCAACATCCCGGCGCCGGCTGCCGTTTCGGGGCTGTCGTTTCGCGTCACCACCTGTCGAGACGTACACCTTGATCGGGGCTCACGGCTGCCCTTACTTACGGACGCTCGATCCATTCGTACAATGAATCTACGGGCACGAGAGAGTCTCTCGAGCCAGGAGAACCGCGTATCGGGTCTGAACGGATCGTACGCCCGCCCCATGGCTGAGGAACGAAGCTGGCGGTGTCGAACAGCCGCCCGGAGTGACTGCTCAAGCTCCAGCGGAGGGTCCACAATGAATACAGTCAGGAATTTTTACACGCTTAGGAGACGGGTAACTATCCGACCGACCGGTATACGAGTGGCCAGTGAGACGCGTCCTGGCGGTGAGTGTCCTGGTGGTGGTATTCGGGGCTGGCGCCGGTCTCTCGGGGACCGCACTCGCCGAGGGAGGAGTCGCGGACGAGACCCGATTTGAGGTGTCCCCATCGGCCGGTGAGGCCCTCGACCCCGCCCCCCAGCCACAGGTCGGACAGCGATACGTTCTCCTTGATGAGGACGAGGAGGACGA
>CAZCXJ010000226.1:0-1090 GCA_964502585.1 uncultured Candidatus Halobonum sp. | reverse complement strand
GACGAAGAGGACGAGAAGGACGAGGAAGACGAGGAGGGCCAGGAGCAGGAGTCCGACGACCGAGAGACGACGGACGACGAGAGCGACGCCGCCGACTCGACACCGACCGAGACTCGCACCCGCACGCCGACCCGGACGCGGACGCCGACAGAGACGCCGACCCGGACCCGAACCCCGACACGCACAGCGACACCCACGAGGACGGCCACGGCTGCCCGGACCTCAGTTCCGCCCTCGACCTCGACCCGGGCTTCGACGACGACCGCGGCAGCGACAACGGTGACGGCACGACTGGCAGTCACGATGGCGACGCTCAGTGACACCGCGATCAGGGCCGGCGAGACGGTCCGGATCGCCATCCAGGTCGAGAACACCGGCGGGCAGGTCGGCACCTTCCAGGTTCCGCTTGTCGTGGACGGGGAGCGGGTGAGCACGCAGTCGATCACGGTCGCGGCCGGGGAGAGCGAGACGCGGGTGATCGACCGGCAGTTCACCGAGCCGGGGACCTACGAGATCACGATCAACGGAATCTCGCTAGGCTCGCTGACGGTGACGGCCCGGGATGCGGCCGAAGTGGCAACCGTCCAGGCCGACCGGGACCGCCCCGACGCCGGGCCGATCGAGGTCGTGAATGCGACCGTGCCGGCCGACTGGGTCAAGCAAGGCTACCGGACGCAGGTCAGGGTGACCGTAGTCAACACTGGGCTCCAGCCCGCACAACGCCTGCTCACGGTGACGGTCGATGACCGCCCCGTTGCAACGGCGGTCGTCCGGCTCCGGCCGACCGAGCGGGACGTCGTGACCATCGGGTTCGACGCCGTCGCCGGCACGGTCGCGGTCGAGGGCGTCGATGCGGGCCGGATCGATGTCAACGAGACCAGGGGCGGAACTGGCGAGGACTCAGCCGCCGACCGATGGTGGGCCGGCCTGATGCCCGGGGTCAGCCTTACCGTGCTCGTGCTCGTTCTCGGAACCCTCCTCGCCACGGCCCGGGGCGAGACCGGGAACTGACTGGACGGGTATCGGATTACAATCTCCACTGGGGTTCTCACAGGACCTGGGGCAGGTCGTTCGAGCAAGTCAGGTCCGG
>CAZCXJ010000225.1:0-2293 GCA_964502585.1 uncultured Candidatus Halobonum sp. | reverse complement strand
CGAACGTTCAGACTCCTGTCCGACCCCGTGCGGCGCCGCGTGCTGGACACGCTGGCGGCGGACAGCCCGCGGTCGATGGAGGAGGTGGTCGCACACACCCCGGACGACCTTCAGGGGGAGCGGGCGCGGATCGCCCTCCAGCATTACCACTTTCCCAAACTCGAGGAGGCGGCGGTCATCGAGAACCCCGACGACGAGCCGGTGGTCGCCCGCGGCGAGGACTTCGCGGCGATGGAACCGGTCATCGACCTCCTGGACGAGCATGACGAGCGGCTGCCCGGCGACTGGCCCTGAGTGGCCCCCGGCTCCACCGATCAGCCAGCCGAGCGCGTCTGATCGCAGACGATCAGGGGAGTCGGGACCAGCTGGCCGCCCGACCTCCCCGTGCCGACTACTGGACCGTCCGGTCCGTCCCGTTATGGGAAAACCAGTCGTCCGTTGGAAAATCTCTTTATTTCTGCCACAGAAACACCGACTATGGTAGTCGAAACGGATTCACACGGGCGACTGTACCTCTCTGCAGAGCTGAGACACCGATACGGTGAGAAGTTCCACGTGGTCGAATACGATGACCGTCTCGAACTCATCCCGATCGACGAGGACCCGCTCCGGGCGATTCGTGACGCCGCCGGCGACGCATTCGAGGGGACATCGATAGCGGACCTCCGAGAGGAAGCGAGAGCACAGGCGACACGGGATGCCCGCGAGGGGTTCGAACGCGACACCCGCGGGGCGGGGGATCCCGACGAATGACGGTGTACGTCGAGACGGACTTTCTCCTCGCCCTCGCCAAAGACGCTGACTGGCTGAAAGACCGCGCCGAGGAGACGTTGGAAGAGCGCGACGTCGTCACGTCCACGTATTCGTATCTGGAGCTGTTGCTCATCCGGGAACGTCACGACTTCGACCACGTCACGCTGGTCGCGAATATGCTCGAAGTTGTTCCCGTCGAGACCGAGGAAGAACACCAGATCGTCCTCAAAGCCGTGAATTACATCGAGGACGGATTGACTGCGTTCGATGCCTTCCATGCCGCGACTGCCGACACCCGGGGCCATACCATCGTGAGTTCCGACAACACATACGCCGACGTCGACCCCGAGCGTCTCCCGCTGGAACCGGACACCGACGAGTGACCAGTCGGAGTCCGATCCCATCTTGAGTTTGGATCGTCCCTCGGCGGCCGATGCCGGGACGGCCGAGACCATGTCCGTGCCGACCCCGCCGGCCAGCGCCGCGAGAACCGCCGCGACGTGCTCACCGACAGCCGTCTGGCGCTCATCGCGTATCTCGACCAACACGGCGAGGCGATCGAGTCGGTCAGCGATCTCGCGCGTCGGCTCGACCGTGACAAGGGTGCGGTCAGCAAGGACCTCCGCCGGTCGGCCGAACTCGCCGTCATCGCGTACGAGGGCGATGGCGATGGGACAGCCAAACGTCCCGTCCTGAACCACGACCACGTCGTCATCGAACCCGTCGTCTACTAAGTCGACGGAGAAACTGCGCACGCTCAATCTCCCGCCCCTCCATCACCTACCCCGCCGTGAACGGCGGGACTCCCTCGCTGGATCAGGTGGCTGCCTACCTCGTGATAACGTCGACATCCAGCAACTGCTGGACGGGACGGGATTGGAACGCGCGCTTGTCGCAGGTGACGAACGTCGCGTCCAGTGCGTCGGCATGTGCAGCGATCAGGAGATCACGGACTGGCAGCGAGCAGTCCTGGCTCCGGAGACTCGCCTCGATACTGGCAGCACGGAACGCCGCCACTTCGCCAAACGACCGGATGTCGTCCAGTCCACGCCCGAGCCACGAACTGACCTCCTGCCGGTTGTCACGCCGTTTTGCCGGTCTGAAGAACTCGAACAGGACCAGGGTCGAGGTGACGAACGGCTCGGAGGCATGGTCCTGCAGGTACGGGACGACCGCATCCTTCGCTGCTGGGTCACCCCACTTCACGAGGACGTTCGTGTCGAGGAGTCTCATTCAGTCCCGGACTCCATCTCGAGGTCCGACCTGACCTCCGCGGCCGATTCCGCGACGGCCGCGGCCGTATCCGTCCCGAGACCGCCGGCTACCGCCGCGATTTCCTCCTCAGTGCGGGGCGCTGTGGTCAGCCGAAGCACGACGTCGCTGAAGCTCTCATCCTCGCGTTTCGCGGCCTTGAGCCGCTCGTACGCTTCGTCCCTGAGCGAGATCGTCGTCGTTCCCATGTATGCATGTATGCATGTACAAACAAAAGCCCTTTTGATCGACCACGGTCCTGGGGTGACTTCCTAAACCGGGCGCTGCA
>CAZCXJ010000224.1:0-2298 GCA_964502585.1 uncultured Candidatus Halobonum sp. | reverse complement strand
CAGGAGACGACGGCAACTCACACAGCCACGGGACCGCCCAGGAGCCAGTCCGGAACAATATTCTTGTAGACCGGGTCGAATGACTTGGCACATGGACGAGGGGACTGATCCGACAGAGCAACTACAGGAGTCCCGAAATCTGAGTTTCGAGGCGTTCGACCGCCGTGTCCGCGAGGAAGCAGGGTTCGTCAAGGAGCATCTCGCGGACGGAACCTTCGACAACGAGCAGGTCACGGTCGGCCTCGAGTGTGAGTTCTACGCTGTCGACAGGGAGACCAGCCGGATCCGGCGGATCCCCCGGGAACTGCTCGACTGTCTCGGGTTCGAGAAGGAACTCGGGTTACACAACGCCGAACTGGCCGCTGGTGTCTACCCCTGCAACGAGGCGGGTCTGACCGCCCTCTCGAAGGAGGTCGAAGCCAAACTCTCCTCGCTCGACGAGCAGGCGGTCGCCGAGGGGATTCGGCTGGTGAGCGACGGGATGTGGACCATCGGCCCCGAGTACAACACGACACCGGGATACCTCACGGAAGCGACCCACGAGGAGGGACTCACGCTCGCTATCAACGTCAGCAACGCGGTCCGGTACCACGGCTTCGCCAGCAGCCGTCGGGAGACGAACTGCCGCGTCGACCTGCCCGGAGCGACGGTAGACGCGGAGAGCCCCGGTCCCGTGAGTCTCACGACCTCGATCCAGCCGCATTACCAGTGTCGACGGGCGACTGAACTCCCGTCTCACTTCCGGAGCGCCCTCCGGGTGGCCGGGCCGCTGCTCGCCCTCGGGGTGAACTCGCCGTTCCTGCCGCCAGCGCTGTACGACGAGGCGGAACCAGGGCGCGACCTGCTCCTCGAACGGGGGTACGCGGAGAAGCGGATCCCGGTCTACGAGGGGATGATGAACCCCGCCGATGGACCGCCGAAGGTCGGGTTTCCGGACGAGATTACGACTCCGGGCGAGGCCGTCGACCGGGTCGCGGGGGACTGGACCCTCGTTCCCGCGGAGATCCAGGCCGGCCAGCGGTTCGACGACGCCTTCGTCCACCTGCGGCACAAGCACGGGAGCTACTGGCGGTGGATCCGACCCGTATTCGACGGTGCGACAGCCGCCAGCGCGAACGCCCGGATCGAGTTTCGACCGCTCCCGGCACAGCCGACGCTCCCGGACACCCTCGCGTTCGTCGCCGCGTTTGCCGGCCTGCTGACGGCGTTTCACGAACGGGACCACCCGGCGCGGGAACTCCCGTGGACCCGGGCCCGGAAGAACTTCCGGGCCGCGACCCGGGACGGGCTCGAGGCGGACCTCGTCTGGCGCACCGCCGACGGCGATCGAACGGGCGACCCCGAACTGATCTTTCGGGACCTGCTGGATACCGCGGTCGACGGGTTGGAACGCCAGGGCCTCCCGACTCGACGGGCAACAGCCTGGGTCGCCCCGCTCCGCAGGCGTGCGGAAACGGGCCGCACGCCGGCCGGCTGGAAACGTCGATACGTCACCGCCCGGCTGGACGAGGGGCTGTCGACCGCCGAGGCGATTCACGCGATGCAGCGGGCGTACATCGACCAGCAGGCAAAAACGCTGTTCACCGGGACCCTCCTCGAGTGGCCGGCGCCGTGAGAAGAGCACGGCCGTGCGCCGTGGCCCCGCGAAAAAATTAAATCGACAGCGCTATTCGTACCGAAACCAGGATCACGTATGACCGGATCGATGGGGCAACGAGCGAGGAGAGAACGCGGTGGCGCCGTCCCGGGAAGAGCCCTTTCCCGTTTCCAGGTCGCAAGCGTCCTGCCAGGTTCCTTCGGATGGTGCTTCCCTGCCGTGTTACCGTCAGTATGAGTTTCGCACAGGTCAGCCGCGAGATGTCCCGCGACGAAATCGACGAGTTCCTTCGCTCACAGGGACAGGGACTTCTCTCGCTCGCGAGCCACAACCGGGCGTACTGTATCCCGATCGTGTACGGCTACGATCCGGACGCGGCGCTGTTCACTATGGAGTTGCTGTTTCAGCAACAGAGCAAGAAGCGGGCGTTCCTGGCCGAGACCGAAGAGGCGTCGCTGTGTGTCTACGACTGGAACCGGCAAAACGAGTGGCAGAGTGTCATCGCCAGTGGACCGCTCGAACGGGTCGAGGACAGCGAGCGGATTACGGAGATGATGGCACTGCTCAGCGGGAACACGGACGATATCGTCCCGTGGTCACTCCGGAGCCCACTCTCGGAACTCGAAGGGCGGTCCTGGTACGCGCTCGACTCGCAGTCCCTGACAGGCTACTGTGCGGATTGACGACAGCACGATACGCCG
>CAZCXJ010000223.1:0-2349 GCA_964502585.1 uncultured Candidatus Halobonum sp. | reverse complement strand
CAGAGAGTACATTCAATACGATGATTTAGTGTGTCCGCTAATTCACTGCACGACGAACTCCCGTTTAAACTGAAAGCATATATGCCATCGCTGCCGTTCGTGACAACGCTCGCACAGCATAGTATGACTCTGGCTATTTAGGTAATAAGAACTCTGACTGCTGCTGAATTATCCGGTCTCAGTATGTCAAAAGAGCATACAGCTGCTATTAGAAAGGTCTCGCACTATATTGTGCATCCGTTGGTGTTTCGAATTCAATAGAATCAGGGAAAATAATAAACGATAACACAAACCGAAACCAGCCGGGCAGGGGTAATCGAATCCTGCCCGTCGACATGCGAGAGGAATCAATCGGAGACCACAGCGGATCACACACGCATGTCAGGAGACATTAACCGCGACCTTGCACCACCACCACGCATCGAGGCCCACAGCCAACTGTACCCACCGTCGGAGTTTCGCTTTGCCGACCAGCCAGACCCGCCGTGGGAGGCGGAATACGAGAACTTCCAGCCCGTTGAGCCGGACCCAATCGAGGACCGTCCGGTCTTAACCCCCGAGGACGAGGAGCGGGCCATCGCTGCCGCACGCGAGGACGAACGGGTATTGAATCGATTAGAGACCCATCGACACGAAACCATCGGGGCGGGCCTTTTTCTACGGCGCGGCGAGAAGGAGGGCGAAGCGGAGCCCAGCTACGA
Source organism: uncultured Candidatus Halobonum sp. (assembly GCA_964502585.1). Classification (GTDB taxonomy): domain Archaea; phylum Halobacteriota; class Halobacteria; order Halobacteriales; family Haloferacaceae; genus CAZCXJ01. The sequence goes on along the minus strand of CAZCXJ010000223.1, from coordinate 1,648 downwards.
CGTGCTCTTCTACGACTACGCTGAGGATCAGGTTCTCACAGTCACGCTCGACGCGGAGTTCGAGGTTGAGGCGGTCGAGACGTCGAAGAGCCAGCCTGCGCTCACCGACACTGAACGGGAGCGAGCCGTGGCGCTGGCCCGGGAGGACGAGTGGCTCGCCCAACGCCTCAATCACGAACTGATCGGCCGCACATTGCTTGCCCCCACCGACTCGGGCCACCGAATGGTCGACGTCCGCTTCGTACGAGAGGACCGGCGGCGCCCCGAGTACATGGCGATTGTCGATCTGAGCGAGGAAGCCGTCAAACAAACCGGCTCCGTCGGACAAAGTGACATCGGGCCTGGAATCGGGGTCGGCGGCGGCTTCGGAATCGATCCGATCCTCGACGAGTCCCTCCGGGACCTCATTCGCCGTCGCCAGGGGTTCGATCCCACCGGGGGTGATTCCGATGGGTAGTCACGGACATATTACATGGCCGAGTTCCTCGAACCCCATCTGGGAGTTCGACTACCACCTGCGGGGGAGCGCCCACGACGAGGGAATCGCCATCGAACAGGCGTACTACCGCGGGGAGAAGGTGTTCTGGAAGGCCAGCATGCCGATGGCGCGGGTGCGCTATGACGGTAACACCTGCGGCCCCTACGATGACCCCGTGAACTACGGGACTGCGGAACGGACCAACCGCTCGGGCAGCGACAAGGTGGCGACGTACTCGTTCCATACTGGCGGCATGGGGGCGATCAGCGTCGAGGCGTTCTACCGGATCGGAAACTATCGTATCGTTGACCGCTGGACGTTCTACGAGGACGGCCAGATCTACCCGCGCATCTGGAGCGGGGGGCTTCAGTGTCCGACCGACCACACCCATCACGCCTACTGGCGGATGGATTTCGACATCGGTGGCTTGGCCGACGAGATGGTGTTCGAGTACAACTCGACGACCGGCAACAACGGCTGGGGCCGCGGCTGGACCGCGTTCCAGCAGGAGCAAAGCAGGGTCAAACGGCCCGCCTCAAACCGCAGTTGGGCCGTGATGGACCGGGAGTCGGGGATGGGTTATCATATTCTCCCGAACCCCAACAGCTCCCCGGAGACGCCGTTTGCGCCCAACACGCTCTGGGCCGCCCGGTACGACCACACCGAAACCGACCACGGCCGGGTGAGACACCGCCACAGCTCCGACCTCGCCCAGTACCTCGACGGCGAGGACATCGTCGCCGAGGACGATCTGGTCTGGTACTGTGGGCATCTTGACCACGCCGTCCACCATCACGACGAGCCGGGCGACGGCGTCGACGAGTGGCTTCACACCGGGCCGCGGCTCGTGCCGTTCCGGTATCCGGGGTAGCGACGCCTTGGACGGGTCGGCTCCATCCCAGGAGTCGTCGCCGTTTCGCTCGCGCTCCGTCCAGCCGGGGCTACCCGTTCGGCCTCCACGTCCAAATCCGCCGGACGGTCAATCGACGCCTCGGCGATGACTGACTCGCGACGGAGTGTCTCCGCAAACGGTCGCTCACCCGGCAGCACGGCGGTGCGGTCCTGCTCTGTCCCCTGTTCCGCTGCTTTTAGGCGTCCGTACGAGGTGTAGCGAACCTCCCGTACTGTAGTGTGACGGCGTTCCCCGGTTGTGGCACGGGGTCTTCGACC
>CAZCXJ010000222.1:0-2352 GCA_964502585.1 uncultured Candidatus Halobonum sp. | reverse complement strand
GGACAGCTCGATCTTCAGTCGAGTGCTCTCCCAGTCTGAGCTAAGGCGGCCCGTGCGGAGGAAACCCCTCCGGAGTGAAAAAGCGTTTCGAACCCGACCGACCGGCAACCTTGCCGCGCGCAGGTAGCCTCCCCATGGCTCCTGGCGCAACACGGGTCGCCACTACGTGACGTTTCGCTGGTCTTCGAACGTGACCGTCTGGTCGTCCGTGTCGACGGTCGTCACAACGGTGATCCATCCGTCGTTCTGTTCGACCTGATACGCCTCGCCGTAGCCGAGCTCAACCCGCTGGGTTTCGGTCGCGGATCCGCCTGCCTCCAGGGTCCCGATGTCCTGTCGTCCTTCCCAGATTAGGTCCGATGCGTCGGTGCTGTTGCCGGCGTAGATTCGCGTGTAGACGGTGACGCCCGTCGCCGTGTCGTTCTGCTCGTTCGTCAGTGTCGCTGTCACATCCCGGCAGGTCTGGCCGCACTTTTCGATGCTGTCGATCGTGAACGAGAAGGGTGCTCCGCTCGCATCGTCGCCCGTTCCGGATCCGGACCCGTCGCCGCTCGAGGCGCTTCCGTCGGCGTTATACGGCGTTCCAGTGGACGTCGGGAACTCGGTGAGTTCCGACGCGCCTGCCTCGCCGCCTCCACTGAACGGTCCGACGCCGGTGAGGATCGCGATCGCTCCACCCCCGACAAGCAGACCGATGAGAAGAGCCCCGACCGCGACCGCCTTGGTACTCATGGTCGACGGGTGCTAGATCGCTGTGGGGAATAGCGCTTTTGTCTCGTCTTTCAGACGTGAGAATGGGATTCTCGGCTCCGTTGCTCGTCCGCTGCGTGATGGGCTCGGGCGGATTTGAACCGCCGGCCTCGTCCTTGTAAGGGACGCGTCATAACCACTAGACCACGAGCCCCCGGTCGGGAAAACCGGTGCCGAGTGAATAACCCTTTCCTTCGACAGCGACACGCTTTCCACCATCCACGACCGAAGCATTCCCGTGGACGCCCGTCGTCTCCTGATCGCCATCCTCGTCGGACTCGCCGTCACCGGTGGGGGGCTGTTGGCCCTGGAGGCGGGCCTGTTCGGTGACGATAGGTACGACCGGACGACGGTTACCGTATACGACGAGGACGGTACGCGGTTGGCGGTCGTCGAGGTCCGGGTCGCCGACACGTTCCAGAAGCGGTACACTGGCCTGAGCGACACGGACTCGCTCGATGAAAACGAGGGCATGCTGTTCGTCCACGACGGTGAAGCCCGACGATCATACGTCATGCGTGACATGGCGTTCCCCTTGGACATCGTGTTCATCGCCGGGAACGGGACGATCACTGAGATCCATCACGCGACGGTCCCGTCGGAAGGGACGAGTGAATCCGAACTGACGCCGTACCGTGGCTACGGGAAGTACGTCCTGGAGGTCCGGTTGGGGTACACGAACGAGACGGGGATCGAGGAAGGTGACCGGGTGGAGATAGCAGCAAATTGAGCCCGTATCTCCCCCTCCAATCGGGGGACTGTCCCCAGTCGTATTTCGATTCGAAGGCAATCCTTATTTGCCATCATCGTGTGAATCCAATAATGAGTCACCCCGCTGAAGAAGACGACCCCTTCGAGGATGTCCGTGAGAAAACGGACAATGCGATGGTCCGACTCTTCGGCACCTACGGCCGGAACAACCTGTTTCAGTTCACCGTAGGTGTCCTCGCGAGTATCGTCGCCCGAGTTCTCGACCTCATCCCTCCGCTCGTCCTCGGCGTAGCCATCGACGCCATCTTCGACCCCGACTTCCAGGGGACGTACGGAGAGGCCGCCTCCCAGACGGTCCCCGGTATCGGCCCCGCGACCGTCGCCGCCGTCGTGCCCCCCGAGCCCCGTGGTCAGTTCTTCTTTTCCATCGGACTGATCGTCCTGGGCTTCTTCGGGGGCGCGACCTTCCACTGGACCCGCAACTGGGGCTGGAACTCGTTCGCACAGAACATCCAGCACTCCATCCGGACGGACACGTACGACAAGATGCAGCGGTTGAACATGGAGTTCTTTGCCGACAAACAGACCGGGGAGATGATGTCGATCCTCTCGAACGACGTCAACCGCCTCGAGCGGTTCCTCAACGACGGCATGAACTCCTTTTTCCGGCTGGCGATCATGGTGCTGGCGATCGGGGCCCTTCTTGTCTACCTCAACTGGCAACTCGCGGTGGTCTCGCTGGTCCCGGTGCCGCTCATCGGCTATTTCACCTACAAGTTCATCCAGATCATCCAACCGAAGTACGCCGACGTACGCTCCTCCGTCGGCCAGCTCAACTCCCGACTCGAAAATAACCTCGGCGGCATCCAGGTCATCAAGACCTCGAACACC
>CAZCXJ010000221.1:0-2353 GCA_964502585.1 uncultured Candidatus Halobonum sp. | reverse complement strand
GGGAGGGCGCCACCGAAATCTGTCGACGGCAGCCATCGGGGTCGGCGTCGGCGTCGCCGTCGCGGTATCGATCTCGGTCGCCATCGACCCGCCGCCGCTGCCGGCACGCACGCATCGCAGCGGTAGCACCGCGGAAACCCATGGCTGTAGCCGTGGGAGGAAGCGCGTCTGCTCCGTGAAATACTCCACCGACGGCGAGGCCTGTGGACAACGGCTTCAAGAACCGTTATTGCACTTCGTAGGTGATGTACATCGCCCAGTTGCCTTTGCCGCGGTCGAAGAATTTCTCGCCTTCGCCCCATGCGTCCCCTGGCTTAGAAGCCCGCACGTCGGCATGCGCCGCGATGATGAGTTCATCTCCGGCAGCTGCATCAACATCGTCTAACGAAATCGAGTAGGTGAACTCGTCAGCCGCGTCGTGGTCGGCGCTGTACGGGAAGTGTTGAGGCCGGGGCTTCCCTGCAGGATTGGTCCACCCTTCTTTTTTGTACTCATCGAGATCATCACCGACTGCCAGGTGGGTTGCGCTAAGAGCCCACTCGTCCGTCGTCGTGTAGGTCACCTCAAGCAGCTCGCGATCGTTGATTATGCCGACTGTGCCGGCGTCGTGTTCCCGTTCGGCGATCAGATCGGTGGTGATCTCCTCGTACTGTACGGCTGCTCGCTCCGCCCACACATGGTGGTGCCCGAGCGTGCCCAACAGCACGCGGGAGTCTTCACTATGTCCCGAAACGCCGGCCTCCAGTGCGTAGACGGCGCCGTCGTAACTCGGGACGTAGACGGTGCCGTCGACTACCGTCGGCGAGGACCGAACATCACCGCCAGTTTCGTACGTCCACGTCTCCTCGCCGCTGTCGGCGTCCAGTGCATAGATATGATTGTCATCGCTCCCCACGAAAACGGTGCCGTCGACCACCGTCGGCGAGGACCGAACAGTATCGCCGGTTTCGTACGCCCACCTTTTCTCACCTGAAGCAGCATCGAGCGCGTAGATGTGATGGTCCCCGCTCCCCACGTACATGGTGTCACCAGCCACTGTCGGCGAGGACAATACGGGAGCCGCTGTGTCGAACGTCCACCTTTTCTCACCTGAAGCAGCATCGAGCGCGTAGATGTGACTGTCGGTGCTCCCGGCGTACACAGTATCATCAGCCACTGTCGGCGAGCTTTGTACAATATACCCCGTCTCGAAGCCCCACTCAACGCCGCCGTCGTCGGCATCCAATGCGTAGACGTGATGGTCGTTGTTCCCGATGTAGACGGTGCCGTCGACCACGGTCGCTGAGGAATCTAACTGACCACTGGATTGAAACTGCCACTGTTCCTCGCCGGTTGCGGCATCCAGCGCGTAGAACGTATCGTTGTATTCTCCGACGTAGACAGTGCCACCGGTCACGGTCGGGGAGTTCGATATCGATCCACTGGATTGAAACTGCCACTGTTCCTCGCCGGTTGCGGCATCCAATGCGTAGACGTTGCCCTCGATATTTCCAACGAAGACCGTGCCATCAACGACGTTCGGCGACGAATTGCCGATATTGTCCGACGTCTCGTAGCGCCACTCAACGTCGCCGTTGTCGGTATCAAGCGCGTAGACGTGTTCGTAATCGCCCCCGAGGTAGACGGTCTCATCGACCACCGTCGGCGCGGAAGCTCCGAACCCGCCTTCTGATTTCCATTTGAGGTCGCCTCCCTGCGCAGCTGCCGATCCGGTGGCGGCTTGGCCCAGGATCCCTGCGACTCCGGCCCCGGCGGTGAGTTGGAGATATCGCCGTCGCTCGAGTTGCCCTGGATTGGCGGCCGTCATACCTCTGCCTCCACGTCAGTTGGCTCGACGATGGCCTCGTAGTCAACGGTTGGCAGGCTCCCAGGGATGGACTCGGGCTGTTTCCGATCTTGCTTGGTGCCGAGAGAGCACGCGCTTCGCATGAAATGTGGATATGGCATCTGTCATTCCCCACTCCCTATCCGTCGCAGTACGGAGTGAGAAACCCACGCATTGTTCGTCGTATTAACGTGCTGGTACGGACGATAACACAATCATAACGATAACGTGATACGCGGTAGTGTACGAATTAGCGAAATCTACCACCTGGGGAGCGGAAGCCCACTCCTTCACAGTCGTTGCTCGTTTGGCGTGCTGCGGCGCAGCAGGTGAGCGGGGTCATCGCGTCGATCGCCGTGCACCCGGTGCACGACGCGGAGCACGTCTCATCCCGGCTCGCACACGTGTTGGCAGCACTCCTTCAGCAACCACTGTTGAAGAGGTAGGAGGAAGTCAATCAGTCGTCGGCCGGACCCATCGCGGTCGGCGTCGGGTCCTGGGTGTCCGGGCCGTCTCGGAGCCGGGCGA
>CAZCXJ010000220.1:0-2354 GCA_964502585.1 uncultured Candidatus Halobonum sp. | reverse complement strand
GGTCCGGCTCTCCGGCATCGCCGTGCGTGAGGATGCCCGGCGGGGTGAGGTTGTAATCGTAGAGGTACTCACAGCCGGGACACTGGATGGCGAAGATGGCGTTGTCGTACCGTGCCTCGATGGCGGTCCCGCAGTGGTAACAGTCGGTGCCGACCTCGAAGGGAGCGAGCGACGCGTCGCCCTCCGCTGACCACGCCCGGATGGTCCGGATGAGGGTGGTTCCCTCCGGAGTGAGCCGATACCCCTCGCCCGGCCAGCCGGCCATCTCGGGGACCGGACGGTTTTCGTACTCGTCGATTTCAGCGGGGTCGACACGCTCGACGTAGGTGTCGAGGAGCTGCTGGAGATGGTAGTTGAACTGGCTGCTGTCGACGTCAACGTCCGCCTGCGACCGGAGCTCGGAAAATGAGAGCACCGGCGGCGGCCCCTCGCCGCCGCGGGCCTCGCTGAGCGTCCACAGGATGGCCGCCCGGACTTCGTTGCCGAGCAGCGACAGTGCTGTCTCCGGCGGCAACGCCCCGTGGGCTTTCGGCTCGGGTCGGTCGCCCATGCGCCGATATCGTGAGCCAGCGGGGAATCGTTTCCGGTGGTCGCGTCCCGCAGTGCTCAGTGAAGCGAGGGATTAGCGTCTGCACGATCACCGTTCTCCCGATTCAACGTCTTCGGTCTCACGACCTACCCCGACGCCCGCTGGTTCCTAAACGCGGGGCTATTCCTCCGTACGAGATTCGCGCTGTGTATGCAGCAAGGCTGCTCCCACCTATCAACGAGTGAGGGGTTCACCACGGCCCCGAACACAGGAGACCGAATTCGCACCGGCAGATGGGGGGTTCTGCACTGGTCTTGCACGCAACGTGCAACACAGTTGAGTGGGTGCCCCGCTCCCGTCCGATACCGCACGACGGAACCCCGTCAGTCGCCACCACCGTGGTCACGCTGGAGCGTGCTCCTCGCCGCTGTCCCCTCCGACAAGTTCGACGTCAAGGTGAACTCGCTCGTAGGGCAGGTACGGCCGCTTCGACTGACCCTCCTCGATGAGGAACACCAGCCCGTAGTCGGCGAGCAACGAGACGTCGTCGTGGACAGCGCTGTAGTCGCGGTCGAGGTTTTCAGCGAGCGCGGAGATGCTCTCGGCCGCCCCCTCGATCGTCATGAGTTCCTGGAGCAGTTCGAGCCGGCGGTCGGTCAGAATCTTCCGCAGCTCGCCGACTGTGCGGAACGAGACGACTGCAGGCTGCTCCTCTCCCTCGCTGACGGCGTCGACCGCGTCGAGCGTCCCCTCACGCATCTCGTCGAATGACTCCACGGTCACACGGAGTACGCCGGGGTGTGGCCGGTCACGGGGGTCGCTGTACTTGTCGGGCCAACCGTCGTCGGTGTGTTCAGTCATGGTCTGGGTCGGTGCTGGTGGTGAGGCCGCTGACTTCCTGGAGGAAGCGAGCGACGTGAGCGGTGATGTTTTCGACCACGATTTCGCTGTCCTCTCCGACACTGACGTGTCGGTGATGCCAACCGAGATCGTCGTCGTCGTGAGCGTTGTCGTACCGCAGTATCTCGCCCGCTTCCGGGTGGTAGTATTGGAACCGGTAGAACCACCCGCCGGGGTAGTCGTCGTCGGGAATGGCGAACATCTCCACGCGGCCGCCTGGAACCGCGCGGTTCAGTTCGAGCGGGCGATTCCCGGGCATCCTCTACCCGCCTATGGGCTATGAGGCTATACCACATAAACACGAGGATTCTACCCACATCCACCGACGCTCCCCCGTCGTCCAGTTCCAGATCGCCTCATCGATTTGGTTTCTGACATATTTCGACGTGCTCAGTAAGCAAGTCCCCCACAGTAGGGACAGGGGAGGTCGATCTGCGTTCGGTCGAGGACAGGGGCGTCGGTCACCGACAGCGTCGAATCGTGAGGAGCTGCGAGTTCGACCAAGGCTCCGGTTCCTTTGGCGGCACTCGACGCTGACGAGGAACCGGTCTCCGGCCTGTCTGGCTGACACGGTCGAGGTCCTCCAGACGTCGTTCCAGGACACGATGTCCGCCGACGAGTGTTGGGAGTCACACATGGCGGAGCTGGACGCGTTTCCCGATCAGGAGGTCGCGTTCCTCGGCACGTGGCAGGACGGCGCCATGGCGTTCGCCCGCGTCCGGATCACGGGCACGTTCGAGAACGAGATCAGGTTCAGCGGAACCGTCCTCGAGCCGACGGGCGAGCAGTTCGAGACCACGGGCGTCTACATCGCCCGTGTCGAAGACGGACAGATCACCGGGCTCGCGACCTACTCGGAGCGCTGGAAGATCTTCCAGCAACTCGGGGTCCTGGATCTCGGCTGACTCGCGTCGTCGTTGCAGGG
>CAZCXJ010000219.1:0-2413 GCA_964502585.1 uncultured Candidatus Halobonum sp. | reverse complement strand
CCCGCGTCCCGGTCCGGCCCGCGGTCGGTGTCGCAGTCGGGTCGTCGCCCGTCGGCGGAACATAGCCGAGCGCGTCCACCAATCCCGAAGCCTGCTGGAGCGTCGATTGTTTGTGCGACACCAACCGGACGTCGACCCCCTCGCGGGCGGCCGACAGCGCCGCCGTCACCCCGGCAATGCCACCGCCTAACACCAAGACATCGCTGGTTATCGCCATCCCGACCCCCCGTCCGGATCACCACCATCCGTGACGCCGGTTTGCTCGTCGAGAGTCCCGCTGTCTCCGGGCGCCGCCGTGTCCGCCGGCCCAGCGTCGAACGCCTCCCACTCGACGTCCGAGTCGAGTCGTGCCGGGTCGCCGTCTCTGTTCATTGTTGTCGCGTGGAGCATGTGGTTGAGCATCGCTTGCGAGAGTTGCTCGCCCCACAGCGCGTGACGCTGCCCTTTCCAGCGCTCCTGATACAGTTCGTCAAGCGACTCCCGCGCAGTCGATGCGTCATGGTCAGGGTATAGTTCGGCTGCCACGCGGTGACAGCAGAACCCACCCTGGCAGGTACCCATCGAGGCGCGGGTCCGGAGCCGTACGGCGTTGAGATCAGAGCCGGCGTCGTCGATAGCGTCCCGAACCTCCGCGCGGGTAACCGCCTCACACTCGCAGACCACCGGGTTCGGCGCGTCCGTGTCGAGGACCTCATCCGCACGGGAGCCGAGCCGCTGTGCCGACCGACGACTGACGGGCGACCGGAGCCCGAACTCGTCCATCCGCTCATGGAGGTTCGCGACATCGTCGCTGCCTGGTAGCGGCTCGTCGGCGGTCGAACAGGAGGCCCGGACCCCGAGCTTCTCGCAGACGTGGTCGGTAATCTGCTCGGCCATCATCCGGTAGGTGGTGAGCTTCCCGCCGACAATGCTCGTCATGCCTGGCAAACCGTCGCGCTGGGCGTGATCCAACAAGAAGAAGTCTCGCGTAATGTCAGTCGGGTCCTCCGTTCCGGTTCCCGGCGGCTCGTAGAGTGGCCGGACCCCCCAGAACGATCGGAGCGTCCGCGCCTCCCGGAGGATCGGGACGAGTTCAGCCAGTTCCTCGATCATCAGGTCGACCTCCCACTGCTGTTCCGGATAGTCCTCCGGGTCATCAACCTCCTCGTCGGTCGTGCCGAGAATACAGGCCGTCTCGTGGGGAACGATAATATCGGCATCGCCCTTCGGCTGGCACCGATTGACGACAGTGTCTACCTGTCGGGTGTTCATTACCGTCATCACACCCTTCGACGGACGGACCTCGACGTCGACACCGGCCATCGCGCCGAGTTGTCCCGCCCACGCACCGGTGGCGTTGACGACGTGATCGGCGATGATGCGCTCGGTCGACCCTGGGCAAGCATTCCCTCGCTTGTTCGGACCGTCCCCGTGGGTGACCTCGACGCCGACCACCTCACCAGCCTTGACGAGGACGTCCGTCACCTCGGCGTGGGTCGCGACCCGGGCACCATGGTCCTCGGCGTCGGCTGCGTTGGCGACGCAGAGCCGGAACGGGTCGATGGCCGCGTCCGGGACGGCGATGGCCTTATCGATATCACTGGCGAGGTACGGCTCCCGCTGGCGGGCTTCCGCGCCCGACAGCACCTCTACTGGGATGTCGCAGGCCTTGCAGCCCTCCAGCTTCTTCTCGAAGTAGGCCTCCGTGTCCTCCGGCCGTTTGACGAACAGCCCACCCGTCTCCTCAACGCAATGGGCCGCAATATCCCGGAGGACGAAATTCTCCTCGACGCACTCTCGCGCGCTGGCCTGATCGGAGACAGCGTACCGGCCGCCGCTGTGGAGCAGGCCGTGCATCCGCCCGGTCGTCCCGTGGGTCAGGTTTCCCTTCTCGACGAGAGTGACGTCAACGCCTCGAAGCGCGAGGTCTCTAACGATACCGCAACCCGTTGACCCGCCCCCGACGACGAGTACGTCAGTTGTCCGTGACACGTTCACAATCGGTTGTGACCGAGGGAACTTATTCTTATCCCTGCTACGCACCCGGCGATAACTCACACTGAACGCGTTCTACCCACATCGACTGGGGTGTAGCATAGCCCTTCATTCGGTCTCTAAAACGGGAGCGTGACAATATCATGCAAAGATTTATACACCCCTCCATAGATATTGACTATTGGTTCGCTACCAATAGTAAAATATTGGCCGGCGCCGCTCACCATAGAACGGTGGGCCACGGAGGAGCAAACAATGCCACAGAACGAGTACGTCGGTGCGATCGACCAGGGAACCACGGGGACCCGATTCATGGTCTTCGACCACGCTGGTCAGGTCGTCGCCAACGCATACGAACGGCACGAACAGATCTACCCGGAGCCCGGCTGGGTCGAACACGACCCGATGGAAATCTGGGAGAACACGAAGACAGTCGTCG
>CAZCXJ010000218.1:0-2452 GCA_964502585.1 uncultured Candidatus Halobonum sp. | reverse complement strand
GCGAAGACGTGCTGTGCGCTGTGATGTGGATGCCACCCCTGCGATTCACTCGTGTCCAGCTCTTCCCCCTCGTCGTTGAAGACATCGGGGGCATCCCCGCCTAACGGAATGATGTATTCCACGGACCCGAGATTTCGAGCTAGGTTGTACGTGAGTCCCTGGGGATGGCGGATATTGATGCCGCCCCTGACAGCTTGCTTGATGCGATTGAAGTTCACCAGGTGGAACCCCATGTCGGGCACGTACGGGCCCATGATCTCGAAGCCGTCGTCCAACGCTTCCCCGACGTCCCGATATTTTGCGGTCGCGTTCGTCACCGACCGGACCTGGACATCGAAGGGGGCCTCGCGCGCGCCGACGGTTCCGAGGCTACTGATACCGCCGATCAGCCCGGCACCGGTCAGTTTGAGTACTGTGCGTCTGGTCTGTCGTTGTGGTGTCATAGTTCTGTGTTTGTTCAGTCGGGCACCGCTTCGACGGCGCCCATGAGTTCGTTCTCTGGGTAGTGCGTGTCGACGTACTCCCAGCCGGTGTCAGCGAGAAGTCCTGCGTACTCCTCGGTCGTGCGCTCGCGGCCGGTGCCCCACACCATCATGTGGACGTCGAACAGCTTCGCGAAGTGGGGCGTCTCCGGGTCTGGAACGATGTGTTCGATCACGAACAGAGTCGCGTCCGCCGGTGCCGTCTCCCGGACCGTCGAGAGAATCTGTCGGCACTCCTCGTCGTTCCAGTCGTGGAGGATGTACTTCATGAGATACACGTCTGCTTCCGGCACCGCCTCGAAGAAGTCCCCCGCGACGTAGGTACACCGGTCCTCAACCCCCATCTTCGGGGCCCATAGCTTGTCCTCCTCCTCGACGACGTTGGGGAGTTCCAGTACCGTCCCCTCCAGGTGTGGATACTCGTCGAGCAGCGTACAGAGCAGGTGCCCGTGTCCGCCGCCGACGTCACAGACGTATCTGGCGTCGGTGAAGTCGTACCCGTCCAGCATCTCCCGGGTCCAGGCCGTCGACATCTGGGAGTAGCTCGTCATCGCGTCGTTGAACACCTGCCGGTACTCGGGGTCGGTCTCCCGGTGTTCGAAGCCGGAGTGGCCGAACTCCCGCTCGAAGGCGTTCTGGTCGCCCTCCCGCACGAGGTCGGGGAGGTGCTTCCAGAGCGCGTAGTGGGCTGGGCCCTCCTCGAGGAGGGCGACCCCGCGCAGGCTCTCCGGGTGGTCCTCTTGCAGTAGCTTGCCCGCCGGCGTGATCGAAAGTCGGCGGTTTTCCGACTCCTCGAGCAACCCCAGCGACCCGAGCGCACGGAGCAGCCGATACCCGAGTTCGCGATCGATGTCCACCTGATCGGCGATCTCGACCGCATGCTTGGGCCGGTCCCCGACGACCTCGAACACGCCGAGTTCGACCCCGGCGTACAGCGTCTGGCTCCGCCAGCGGCCGAAGATGAGGTCGATCACGTGGTCTTTGGTGTCTGTCATGGGTGTCATTATCACCCACAATCCAATTCTGCCCAAGGGGGCAAAAGTATAATCTGTACGATATTTCAGTAAATTCGGTTACTGCACTTCGCTACAGTAACTGAGCGGCTATCTCGCCCGGAACGGCGGGGTCGTCACTAGGCTGGCCATTCGGTTACCTCGGTCACGTCGAGGTCTTCGTCGAGCGTCAACCGGAGTTTGGCATCGTTGCCGGGCACCGTGACACGAATCCGGACAGGATCCTCCGAGACGAGCGTGTGCTCCCGCTCGGTGTGGTGCTGCGTTGCCCGGACGCAGGCCTCGGGGTCGTCGACATCGAGCCGCAGGTCAAGGCCTTGATCGTAGCAGAACGCGTCGATCGCGGGATGCGTATGGGTCGCCGCCTCCACCGGCCATACTCCGCTAGATTTGCAGACCGAGCAGACGTACCGAACCTTGACCTCGTCCTGGGTGCCACAGGTCGTACACACCTCTCCGGGCGGTGCCTCGTGGGAGTCACAAATCCGTAGTGACTCGTTGACCGCCCCTGCACACTCCGGACAGACCCCTCTGATGTACGACTCGAGACGTGTGATAGACGCGACTTTCTGTGCAGCGTATACCTCGTCGGGCGACCGGTGGGGCAGGCCGGCCGGGGGGAAATCTATCATTCCGAGTGTCCCCGTCGGGATTTCTTGCGGGAATTCTTGATTGAACTGGGGGCCGAAGTCCCCCTCACACTCCGTACACAGGCGATAGAGATGCTCGTCCTCGTAGGCAATCTCGACCGGAGCGCCACAGTGGTAACAGGACATGTCGATCTCGGCCGGTTCAAGCGCCCTCTCTTCGAGTCCTGCGCCGGCGATGACCGCCTGGACGATCCTGAGGCCGGCCTGGTGGAGTTCGTAGCCTTCGTCGGTTTCCTCGACGAAGTGACCGGTCAGTTTGTCCAGATGGTAGGTGAAGTTTCCGCTGTCACCAATGTCGACTCGGTCG
>CAZCXJ010000217.1:0-2479 GCA_964502585.1 uncultured Candidatus Halobonum sp. | reverse complement strand
TCCAGCGAGACGGCATCGTTCATCAGGTAGTGGGCCTCGTCGATACAGAAGACCACCTTCTTGTCGGTCTGTTTGGCCCGCTCGTAGACACTGTTGAACAACACCTGCATCATCAGACTTGTTTCCGCCCGGCCCTGCGTGCCTTCCTCCTGATGCAAATCAAGATAGAGCGCCTTTGAGTCAAGATCGAACTCGGACTGTCGGGCGAGATTCGCCAGCTCGCCGTCCTCCCGGAATGATGGCCGAAGGTCCTTCAACAGCGACTGCGCATCAGTTCTGACGGCCTCCTGCTCACCGGTCGTGACGTAGCCGTACGACTCCGGTTCCTCGACCATCTCCTCCAAGACATCGATGACATCCCGGATGGTTGGAGATTCCCGGCCGTGTGTGGCCGGATCACGGGTGATCCCGCGGGCGTCGTAGGCTTCTTGGACGGCCCGGCGTAGCGTCTGGCTGCGCTCGCCGAGCGGGTGGTCTGCGACGTGGTCAAAGAAGGTCGCGAAAAACGTCATCACCCACGTGATCTGCTCGCCCCACGGGTCGATATCATCAGTTGCAGAAAGCACGTCGGCAGGGGTCTGCTTGATCTCCAGGGGGTTCAGCCCGCGACGACCCCCTACCGTCAGGCGCTCGGCGTCCAGCGCCTCGGCCACGCTGGTGAATCCGCGCATCGGGTCGAGCATGATGATGACCGTCTCCGGGTCGAACATCGCCCGCCGGAGCAAGCGGAGTTTCGTCGCAAAGGATTTCCCCGCCCCGAGCCGGCCGATCACCATCGCACAGTACCCAGTTTCCCGTCGGAAGCGGTCGAGGATGAGCGGGCTCGCGTTCAGGGCATACGTCCCATACTCGATCCCGGGCTCGGCGAACGCACCAGCGACAAACGGGAACATCGCGCCCACAGCCCCGCCCAGCATCGGCGTCGTGCTGTTCAGGGTCTCGATACACTCGTCGTGTGCGACCGGGCTGGCCGCGGTGAACGCCTGCAGCTGGGCAAGCCGTGGCACGATTGGAGTCAGGTTGGTTGGCGCCTGCCGTGCCGTCGTGGTGACGGTATCGGTGGCAAGGTCCTCTCGACTGTCGGCCCGGACAGTCAGATACATCGAGACGTCGAAGGCCTGCATTGCGGTGTTCCGGAGGACATCGTACATCTCTTGATGGTCCTTTAGGTCGCGCTGGACGCCCCGGGCGCTCGCGCGGTGTTTCTCCTGGAGATACTCGTGGTCTGCCTCCAGGTCCTCGATCTTGTTTTCGAGCGAGTTCAGCGTGGTCTGCGTATCCCGCGGGTCGATGTGGATGCTGATGTCGGTCTGCCGCGTCTCGGCTGCAGCATACAGTGGCTCCAGAAAGCCGTCCGTGGGTGCATCCGGGAACTCCCCGACCCAGACCGTCTGTGCCAAGCCGCCCTCCGTCTGGAGTGCCCCCGCTCGCGCCGTGAGCGATGAGGGCGACACGACGGTCTGGTGGATATCTGGAACATCGGCGAGGGGGTCGTCAGTTGTCTCGTAATCGACGGCGACGGTCGAGTCCGTTGATGTGGACTGCGTGGCCTCGCCATTCGTCTCCGTGGCTTCGTCGTCGGTCTCTTCTGTTGTCTCAGACGATTCGGGCTCGGTTCCGTTCTCGGTCGTGCCTCTCACAGGTAGTAGGTCGCGGATCATGCTTGTACAATCGATGTCGTCCGGAGGACGTCTGCTGGCGTGCCATACGTGAGGTCTGTGCCCGTCCAGTATTCGGCGACGAGCTGTGTGAGGTCGGTCGCCGAGACGAGCTGCGTGTCACAGCCCTGGATGTCGCGCATCCCGCGGGCGACGCGTTCACGCCGGTCGGTGAGTTCTGCCACCATCGCTGCCCGCTCCTCCGCGGGCGAGGGAGAGGTCCAGACCTCGACGATGAGTCCGAGGATGGGGAGTCCCGTCAGTCGGTCCAGCAGACTCGCTCGCTCGTACCGGACCTCGTCAGGGCCAACCGGGACCAGGATGTAGTGGTCCCGGATGGTCATCTGGCGCTGGGCTAACTCCTGTTCGTACCACGTGGTGTACTCCTCAATGAGTGCCTGTAGCTGGTCGTTCCCGGCGACGTCGGGGTCGCTCAGTCGCTCTTCGTAGCGGCCGATGTACGCCTCGGCCGGGAACGACTGCGTCGTCGAGTAGACCTGGATGGGAAAGTCCAGCGTCGTGTTGACGAAATCCGCGAACGCGTCGGTCATCTGGGACCACTCCTCGTCGGTCGCGAGTGCCATCGTCGGCGGCGATACCTGCACGGCGCCCACGAGCGTCCCGTCGGTCCGTTCAAGCGCGTCGTGCTCGGGATACACCCGTTCGATGTGAGTGTACGCCTTGGCCTCCTCGTGGGCGATCTCCGTCTCACTACGGTGAAAGCCGACGAACAGGCGCAGCCACTCCAGACTGGTGACGTACGCGGGTGTGAGGTGAAGTACCTCGGGGACAAGCCCCGAGGCTTCACCGTCTTGACCGCA
>CAZCXJ010000216.1:0-2524 GCA_964502585.1 uncultured Candidatus Halobonum sp. | reverse complement strand
TCTTCGATCTGTGGCCACTCGTCGTTCAGGCAGCGTGGTTCTCCGCGGGGTTCCTTGTCGTCTTGCTCGTCGGAAGGTACGTCGCCCAGCCGGCCATTGAAAACATCGTCCGCCGCCGAAACAGACAGAATCAAACGATACAGGAGGCCGTTTCCAGATACGTCCAGTTGGTCGTGGTGGTCGTCGCCGTCTTCGTCGGGATGGCGTTCGCAGGCTACGGACAGTTTCTGTCAAACTCGGCGGTGGTTATCGCCGCGCTGACACTGGCAGTTGGCGTTGCGGGACAGGCGGTCATCGGTTCGCTCATCAGCGGACTCGTGCTGGTATTGGACCCCGAATTCAACGTTGGTGACTACATTGTGTGGGAGGATGGCGAAGGAAGGATCCGATCCATCACTCTCCGCATCACCCGGGTCCGGACCCCGAACGGCGAGATGATGACGATTCCAAACACTGTCCTCACCAGCCAGGCGATCACTCGGCCGTACAGTGACCGATATCGGGTAAGGGAGCGCGTCGGAGTCGCCTACGAGGCCGACGTGGACGAGACGATGGCCATACTCTTGGAGGTGGCAAGCGAACAGGAGAGCATCGCCCAAGCCCCCTCCCCAGACGTTTACGTCGATGAGTTCGAGAGTGATGCCGTCCTCGTCCGTGTCCACTACTGGATTGAGGACCCACACCCTAGCTACATCCTCGAGGTCAGGTCGACGTACGCCCGAGAGATCAAGATGCGACTTGAGGCTGCCGGAATCGAGATCAGCCCGGCGTCGAAACGCGAACTTCTGGGCCGCATCAAGGTCAGTTAAACCGCGGATTGGCGTTCTTCGGCGCACTCGCGCTGGCACTTGCACTCGGTATCGGCCTCGCCGTCGGGCTTGGCAGACAGGACTACGTTGCCGAAAACATCGACGGGTGGGTCAGTTCCGCAGAAAATGTTGTGAGTGATAGTGAGAGCGAGTAATCGACGGCCCCGAGGGCGGCGCACGGTTCGAAACCACCGGCATTGAATTCATGCTCTGTATGCAGCACACCATTCGTATCAGTTGTCAAGGGTCTCAACAGAGCCTTCTGGACAGCAACCAGCGGTGGCAGCTTGGAGAGCCAGAGCCGCAAGGGTGCCACCGAGACGAACCGGCCTACTGGCGTACACTTATTACCGCAATCCGAGAACCACGACCAACCGATGCAGGACGTCACACCATCGTATGCGAACATCCTGGTTCCGACAGATGGGAGTGAAGGGGCTCTGCGTGCGACAGCCGTCGGGGCAGAAATCGCTTCACGGTTCGATGGGAAACTTCATTCGCTGTACGTGATCGACAGTCGGACGGTGATGGATCACGCCGATTTCGGTGTCGAACGAGCAGAGACGGAGGCCGAGTCTGCACTCGACGAAGCGGCAACACGAGCCCGCGAGTTCGAGGTTCCCGTCGAGAAGTTGCTCCGACGCGGCGTTCCGCACGAGCAGATCGTCGACGCGGTCGATGACCACGATATCGACCTGATCGTGATCGGGGCACAGGGACGTACGGGGCTCGACCGGTTCGTCAAATTGGGGAGCACTGCCGAGCGGGTCGTCAGGTACGCCCCAGTTCGGGTCCTGACGGTCCCAGTCGCCGTCGAAGTCACGGCCGACTGATCGTCGCAAGCGGAGCACCCGGGACCCGATTCATCGCCAGGGGCGGAACCCCCGGCCGGTCGCTACCCAGGTGCTCCGTAGCATCACTCGTGGTTCCGTGTGGGGTGGAAGTCGACCGACAATTCCCCTCCGGCCCTGACGCTGACGACGGCGTCGAAGAGCTGTTCGAGCGCAGCGACCGACTTGGAGTCCTGCGCCCGGGTATCGGCTATCACCACCCCCACAGCATCCGCGTCCAGCAAGGACCCGAGCAGAGTGGCAAGGAACCGGTAGACGGTGTCGAAATCCTCCATGGCAAGCAGTGACGATACCGAATCCACCAAGATCATCGTCTTGGCACCGGTCGTTTCCCATTCCCGGGTCGTCTCGGTGATCGTCTCCCCGAGTGTCGCCAGGTCCACGGGCGGAGAGAGGATGGCTACTTGCTGGATGGTCTGGGTGGGATCATCCCCGACCTCGGTCCCTGGGCGGGGCCGCGTTTCAGTTCCCACGGAAACCGTGCCGAGACGGGTCGGAGGACGGGACTCGATCGCGGCCACCAACTCTGCCAACACGCTTGCTCCGGGAGCGGTCTGGACTGCCAGCAGATTGGTGTGGCCCTGCGTCCCGGTCGTGATAACGTCATAGAGGGCCGCTGCGGTGCGGTTCACATCCGACTCGGTCTTAACGAGTATACTCGTCACCTCAGCGGTCTGATGACCATCGCTTGGCCCGTCATCCGACCGTGACATGCCGGTTAGTCCCGATGTGTGTCCCGGGTATTTACGATAAACGCCCGCGCTGGCCCATGAACCCGGGACCCGACCGGCGTTTTGACGTGATCGACCTCGAACCCGAACGGGCGGAGGAAAGCCCCTCGACGGCTCGACCGGGAGGGATGTC
>CAZCXJ010000215.1:1138-2532 GCA_964502585.1 uncultured Candidatus Halobonum sp. | reverse complement strand
CCGGCTCCCACTGCTGCATCGAGATGTTCCCCGCCGTGACGTTCACCACCGTCGCGTTCGAGCGGAGAAGCCGGTATTCCGCCCAGCGGGTGAGTGGATAGGTATGAGTATGGGTCGTGGAATTCCCTGTCGGAGCACCCGTCGTCGAATTCAGGACCGGATGGCGATGGGTAACGGTACAGGATCCCGATTCGATGTAGTCGGCTGGCGCCTCGATACGGTAGTCCCAGGGGACGTGGGTGTTCACCTGCCAGCTCTGGGTCACGTACCGTCCACGGTACCAGACCCCGGGCGTGACGTCGACGAACCCGATGTAGGCGTCCCGAACCAGCGCATGCGCGCCACTGCGCCATTCGAGTGGCATCGACGCTCCATCGACCGTCGGGAAGACCTCACTCCCGTTGGCCATCGGAACGGCCGACGTACTCCGAGCAGTCGCGTCGCTTGATGCGAGTTCTGAATAGCGGAGTAGCGATCGAACGATGTCCTGCTTGCGCTCGATGACCGTCTGGTACTCGGCGGTATGGACCAGCGCCGTGTCGGGGTTCGTAACGGTCAGCTCGTTCCCGACCTGCTCGACCTCGGCGTTATAGACAGGGTCCCACCACCCGTTCGGATTCCGGGCTTCGACCGTATACTCTCCATCGGTGTCGGTCGCTCGGGATGGATCAGCGCCATAGATAGGAATGATCCGGAGCTCTCGATCGCCCCACCGAGTATTCCACTCGGACAGGGTATCCCACCGGTCGCGGTAGGGAATCGTGACCTGCCCGGAGAGCCCGGTCTGATACATATCCGATTCGGTGGCGATGACGAGCGCGTCTCGTGGTCGAATACTGTCGTCCCAGAGCTGAACTGGCTGGGTGACGACCGTCCGGTTGACCTCCCGGATGGTCCCGTTGTCGTACTCGTAGAGCTGAACGGTATTCGACCCCCGTCCCGGGTCGCCGTCGTTGCTGGCGAGTACGCGGAACGTGTCGTTGTAGGTTCGCTCGACACCCGGCTCGGGGGCAGGGATCGGGGTTCCGGCCAGGCTCGTACCCCCGGCTAGCGTGCTCGAGCAAACGAACAGCGCAAGACCAAACGCGACGGCTGGCCAGGCCCACCTGTGAACCGTCCGTAGCCGGTCGGCGACACGGGAGCGACGGGCTGAGGGCCGCCCTTTCTCTCTCTTGATTTGCCCCCGCGAGGCGTTACCCGAGGACATAGCTCAGGAGCTCGAGGAAGGTACGCCACGCGGTGCCCACAACGAACAGCCCACCACCCCAGAACGTGAGTCGACGCCCCCAGCTTCGTCGTTGCATGCGGTGACTCCCGAGCCAGGCCATCAGCCCGAGCAACAGCAAGCACAACCCCGCGTACACGAACACTCGGGCCGTCCAGGGAGGGAAATC
>CAZCXJ010000215.1:0-1128 GCA_964502585.1 uncultured Candidatus Halobonum sp. | reverse complement strand
AGCATCGCGCCGAAATCGGGAGGGCTTGCAAACGGGAGGAACAGCCACCCCCCGACGATCCCGGCCAGTGCGGGAGTCCGGGACGTCGGTTGTTCGTGAGATGGGAACCTAGGGCTGTCGAGAGTGGCGAACGACCCCTCTCGTGAGGGGGTGTGTCGGGAGATCTGGGGGACGCGCCCACGAGTCGGACCGTCCAGAACCGCAGGAGTGGACGGGCCGCCACCGTGGATAAAACGTGAGCATCGCCCCCGTGCACGTGTGAACATGGGAATCGTAGGAACCGGCGCGAGTGCTGCGGCGAGGGCGTGGCGATCGTCGAACCGCTCAGTCGAACATCTCGAGCAGCACATCTGAGCGGGGAACGAGGGCCACTGATAAAATGGCTCCAGATGGACGGACTCCGTCCATGGACGGAATCCGTCCACGATCGTTCAGTATGTGAAACACGATTCCCGCGTTCCGGCGGGGACCGCGTCTACAGCGGTCACCACCTCTCAACGAGGACGGTCACCCGCAATTCGTGGTCGTTCGTGCGCGTAGAGCAGCTTGACAGCGTCACGTCGGCGCGACCACGCCCTCACGGACGAGGGCGTTCAGTCGATGATCGACTCAGTATCTATCACATACTCCCGACGGAATCCGTCCATGGACGGAATCCGTCCATTTGGAATCTAGAAGTCACGTCCTCTGCGATGGGACGTGTGATGGAACCCCATCTCCGACGACCACACCCGTCGCGCTGCTCGAAGGCGAGCGTGACGGAGGCAGATACCCAATCGATGCCTGCTGCTGGTGCCCCGCACGCTACGCGCTCACCATCCTTGGAGCGACCCGATGCCTGAGATTGAGATCCGATTCGTCAGTCACGACGAATACGAGCGCCTCCGGACGATCAAGGACAAGTACGGCGTCACGTGGCGGGGGATGCTCATTCACGGCGCCACGCGACTCGAGAGTCGAGACGTCCCGCGCCCGCTGGCTCACTTCTCGCGCGACGCCTGCACGCCGTCGTACGAGAAGCGTTCGTCGCGACCAGACCCCGACACTACTGAAACCAGCACTGACGGTGGGGGCAGCGACGACAACGAACACAAAGGAGCACTCGAACAGCCATGAAATCCACCCGCA
>CAZCXJ010000214.1:0-2533 GCA_964502585.1 uncultured Candidatus Halobonum sp. | reverse complement strand
CGTCGTGCTTGGCGAGGACCTTCTCGGCCACGAATACGCCGTCGCCGTTGAGCTCCTGTTCACCAGTCGTGCCGTTGTCAGCCATTGTCGGACCCTCAGCCTCGTCGTCATCACCGACTCGGATGCGTTCGGCGTCGTAGGTAAGCCAGGGGGCGTAAACTTCCCAGACGACCTCGCCCTCGGGCGTGATTTCGACGACGCGATTATTCCGCGAGTCCGTCACGAGCGTATTCCCGTTCGGGAGACGGTCGGCGTCCCGGGTCCACGAAAAGTTCTCTCCGCTGACGGTCCAGGTCCGTTCCCAGCCGCCATCACGGCGCTCGTACTCCACGACGCGGTCGTTGTCCGAGTCCGCTACAAGAATGGTCGGGGCACCGGATTCACTGGTGAGGTACTGCGGGTTGTGTTGTCGCTGCATGATTTGATGGGCTCCGTTACTCCCTAATTGCATCTCGATTTCATCGTTCGTGACGTTGACTACGACCACCTGATCGAAGTTACGCGGCGACAGCAGATAGCGGTGCTCGTCGATTCGGTCAACGTCATTGACGTGGCTCCAGTCCTCCTCGTAGTTACCGCCAACAGATCGATTGTAAAACCGCTCAAACCGCCATTCATTGACGATTTCGTCGGAGGTTCGATTGTACAGCAGGAGGCCGTCCTCGTTCTCGCCGGTCGTCTTGTTGTAGCCACGCATGTGCGCGACGGCGATGGTATGCCGGTCGATGAGGTCAGCGTCGTGAGTGTCGGTAACGTTCAGTTGGGTGGTCCACACCGTCTCGCCGGTACGGGGATTGAATTCGAAGAATCGCGACTTCCCGACTCCGTCTTCGCGAAACGTCCCAACTGCGAACAGGTTCCCGTTCGGAAGCGGGTCGACATCATAGCCCCAGACGGTCCCGTCCGGTGGCTGATACGTCCACTTGACGTGACCACGAGGTCCGAAGCCAACGTACCGCGGCGGCGTTTTTGCGGAGTTGTTGTCAGTGAAGCGTGCTCCCTGCACAGCAACGACAGTGGTACCAGTCGCCGGCGAGTCAATTTCGCCGGCACACGGAGCCGGGTCCCCGTCGTGGTCAGCCGCGACAGGCGCGGTAGCAGGGGCAACCAGACACAGCGCAAGGACGGCAACGACGACGCGACGCATTGGTGTACGGTGCGGTGTGACTGATAAATGTCTTCTGCGATGTCATCAGGTGAGAGACGACCCGCGGACCGCGCATGAGAGGGCCCAACAAAAGAGAGCCTACCGAATCGCGTAGCGAACTGTGCTCAGGGGTCGTGCTGACCGATTCGACCCGGAATGAGTGCACGACTCGGAACCGAGCACGCACGGAACAACTCACCGGACCACACGATTGTACTCACCCGAATCTATCTAGACCGCTCTGCCGGCGCCGGGCCCCCTCAGGGTCTCGCGCCCATGGGGAGTGTTCATCCCGATGTGCAGCGATGTCCACGTCCGGGCTTGAACAATCGACATCCGAACAGGCGTCTGAGGACCTGACCACCCGTTCCTGTGCGCGGCAATACGGGATGCCACCCACGCCCGCAATCGAGCGGTTCTCAACGTGTGGACAGTCAGGAAACGACACCCGCCATCCCTTCCCATAGGCACGCTCGGCTACACGCCGGCGGTAGCGCGCCTTCTCCCTTGTGGTGACTGGCCGGACCTCCGTCCGGCCGGGTCGTTCCTCGAGTACGTCCATCGCAGGATCGTCAACGGGGAGCGGCTCCGGCTCCCGGACCACCTCGCGCTTGCTCGTCTCGGGGTTGACACGCCACACCCCGACGGGACGAGGAATCCGATTAAGATGTGCGCCAGTGACGTGACTCGTCGTGGCGAGCACAACTCGGTCGAAAAGAGCGAGCGAGACATCCTTTCGTAGCTGCAGTTGCATATCACCAGGCGAGGTTAAGTCGGGCTTGTTCTCCACGGCGAGAAGTTCCTCGAACCAGTCATCCGGATAGCGAGCGACCTGGCGCACACGTGACTGTCCGTCGCGTCGTTCCCGTTCAATGAAGCCACACTCAACGCCGGACTCCACGAGTTCGCGCCGGCGTTCCGGGGGCGCGTTGATGACATCTCGAGGACGGCGTGCCACTCCAGGACCGAAATCAGCTTCGAGCAGTGGTGCGGGAATCGTCGCGTCGGTGAGCCGGCGCCGAGCCTCGAAGCCCGGCCCCGGCGCGACCATGACGATATCCACTATCCGCCTACCGTACGGGCTCGCGCCGAGCTGGCGGGCGACGAGTTCGCCGTCAGCTTCTAAGGCCGCGCACAGCCGCATCTCGAAGCCGAATTCGCGCACGGCAGAGGGACGCACTCGTAGTAAAAAAGTCGCCCGTTCGCGAAGAATATATAAGATATTTTTCAAAAAAGCGTTTCCGGGCAAACCTTTACCAGTAGCGCCACAACTAACCGATATGAGCGACTCGCCCGCCGAGGCCGAGAGCCTACTGGAGTGTGAGGAGTGCATCTCGCCCGCCGAGGCGTTCTCAGTAGTCGGTAACGAGACGCGGTTAAAAATCC
>CAZCXJ010000213.1:0-2559 GCA_964502585.1 uncultured Candidatus Halobonum sp. | reverse complement strand
CTGCCCCAGCCACCACATCCATTCGCCTCGCGTCTGGATCGGCGCCAGATAGTAGAACAGGCCGTCGACGGGCTGGCCGTTGTTGTACACGCCAACCCACGCCGGCATCGACTCCAGCTGACCGTTGAGAATCCGCCCGAGGAACTGGATATTGGCCTGAAGGGCGCGGATGAGGATCATCGGCAGGACGCTCGCGTAGATGAGTTTGACCGGGAAGCGTCCACGAGCCCCCTTTACTCTGGCGTGGCTCAGCGGGATCTCGACCCTGACGCTCTCCGCGTACACGACGATCACGAAGATGAGGATCGTGGTGATGAGCGCGAGGATGTTCCCTGGATCGAACAACAACGCTTCGAGGCCCTGTCCGGAAAAGAGGGTGTCCGGCATCTCGACGCTACCGGTGACGATCCCGTACCAGGTCGGGAAGAACCCGCGGACCTGGGTGCCGAGCGCCTCGACTGCGAACAGGCCCGCGACCAACTGCTGGGATACCCCGGCGATGATGAACAGCCCGACCCCGGAGCCGACCCCCCACTTCGAGACCACCTCGTCCATGAACAGGATGAGGATCCCGCCGACGACGATCTGGGCGAAGATCAGCCCCTCGAGAACGCCGGTACTCACCCCCAGCTGTCCAGCCAGTTGTGGGTCAGCCGGCAGGAAGTCGCTGGCGAACACCATCGGGAAGGCCGTAAGGAAGACCATCACGATCACCAGCAGTTTCTGGAGTCCCTGATAGAGGATCTGGTCCCGTGGATCGTTCGTGTCGAGTCCGAGCAGATTCGCCCCTCCCAGGAGCTGGAGGACGATGCTCCCCGTGACGATCGGGCCGATCCCGAGCTGCAGGATCGACCCCTGTGATCCCGCCAGGATCGACCGGAAGCGACCGTAGAAATCGCCGCCAGCCCCGGCCTCGGGGAGACCGAAGACCGTCACGTTCGTCAGGAAGAAGTACATGACCAGGATGCCCGCGGTCCAGGCCAGCTTTCGTTTGAACGGGACGTGGCCCTCGGGTTGCGAGACCGTGGGCATCCGGCTGAGTACCGGTTCGGCGGTCTCCTTCCAACTCATCTTACGCGGCTTCGTCGCTGTCGGATTGAGTATCTTCCGCTTCCGCTTCTTCCTCGGCTGCCCGCTCCGCCCGCTCGCTCAGTTCGGCGGTCCCTCCGGCCTCCTCGATGAGGCGCCGGGCTTCCCCAGTGAAGGCATCGGCCACGACATGCAACTCGTTTCGGACCTGGCCGGTTCCCAGGACTTTCACCACGTCCGCCTCGTACCCGTCGTCGACGACGTCCCGGGCGTCGAGCCGATACGTTTCCTCGTCCGCGTCCGCGATGCCGTCCGCAACGAACAACGGCGCGTCTTCGTCGAGCTTCTGGACCGTGATCTCCCGGACATCCGTCTGTGCGGACTCCGGCCGGGAGAACCCGTACTTCCCCAACGGCGGGTAGTTGTGGAACTCGTGTTTGTCGCGACCCGCGGCACCGCGACCGCCGCGATGCCCGGCTCCACGTCGGTTCTTCCCGCTTCCCCCACCGTGGGTCCGTGAGCCGCGCTGTCGTTTCTTCTTGTTCGTCATCGCATTGCCTCCAACAGAGCGTCGATCTCTTCGGTCGAGTGATGCCCGAGTTGCCCGCCGTCCTTCGTCGGATGCTTGATCCCGTCGTGGCCGCCCCGGGGAGGGTGAAGCCGGAGTGCCGGCGACAGCCCCGCCTCACGGAGCGTGGTTTCTTCCGCGACGAGCGCCTCCGCGAGTGCTGACACGTCGTCGTACTCGGTGTGATCTGCGACCCAGTCGTCGGTGATTTCGGCGGTCCCTTCCTCCGGTTCGCCGCGTCGACGGAGCAGCCGTTCGACGGTTTCCGCCGAGGGTTCGCCGAACGCCACGTAGTCGTTCACCTTGGTCACCATCCCGCGGTAGGCGTCAGTCTCGGGAACGAACGTACACTGGTTCACCGCATGGAGGTTGAGCATCTCCAGGGTGTCCTGTGTCGTCCCTGCCATGTCTACCTCACCGCGGACCTGCACGACAGCCTGCATCACGAGCCACCCCCGCGTGCTTCCCGGCGGACGCGCCGCGCCCGGTCGGGAGTTCGAGCCGCCGAGGCGTTCTTCAGGGCGTTGAACGTCGCCTTCGCGAGGTTGACCGTGGTCCGGGTGTTGCCAGTCGATTTGGTCCAGGCGTCCTGGACGCCAGCCAGCTCGAGGATGTTCCGGACGGTCTCTGCGGCCGCCAGCCCGAGCCCCTGGGGGGCTGGCTGGATCTCCACGGTGACCGAGCCAGCCTTACCGGTGGCGGTGCGGGCCAGGGAGTTGACCCCGCCGGCTTGGTCCTCCCAAGACCCGGACCCGCGGGCGACCGAGATGACGTTCAGCTTGGCGACGTCGATCGCCTTCTGGATCGCTCCCCCGACCTGGTCGTCGCGTGCCTCCGCGTATCCGAGGTAGCCGTCCCGGTTGCCGACCGCGACGGCACACCGGAACTTCACCCGGCGGCCCGAGTCGGTCATCCGCTGGACCATGTTGATATCCAGCACCTCGTCCTCGAGTCCCGGAAGC
>CAZCXJ010000212.1:0-2592 GCA_964502585.1 uncultured Candidatus Halobonum sp. | reverse complement strand
GCGCCGAGGACTTTCAGCAGCTCGGTCCGTCGGGAACTGCTCCGTCGACTCATCGCTATGGGTTCAGGTCGATTGAGCTATCGAACCTGTCCCAGGTGACGTAGTTGGACATGAGGTTGTCAACCATCTCTTCCTCGGTCGAGTCCAACAACTCGTAGCGGTCGTCGGGATCGTTGAGGTCGAGCATGCGGTCGCGATACACGAACGCCCCCTGATTGTCCTCACAGATGTCGGGGTCCTTTCCATCGACGGCATGCACATGTCGGATCCGAACTCGGTCGCTGAGTTCGTCACGCTGGGCCTCGTAGGAGACCTTGTACCCTCGGTTCACCTGCTGGGCCAACCGGAGGTTGTCCAAGAAGACGCCCCCGATGAACGTCGTCATCGAGAGGTCCCACGGGCCACCGAACGGCATTGACTCCTGGCTGAAGCCGTTGGCGTCTTCCCGGAAGAAGAGTCCTGAATCCTCAAGCGTCTCCCGGACAGTATCGAAGACGGGATTGCTGGGGTTCTCATCGTCCTCGGGGAACGGCCGGCTCATGTACACGTTCCCGACGTAGTGGCCGTCGTACACGGTACTCCTGGCATCGGAGTACTGGTCGGTGCCCGTACCGGTGGCCAACTCGATGCGGCGCTCGAGGAGCCCGACCGTGTCCGTGTTCTGGCCGATCTTCTCCGCGAACTGTCGGAAGTGTGCCTTGATCTTCTGGAACTCCTCGCCCTCCCGGTCCTCCCAGATGCCCGCATCGGCGATGTCGTCGCGGCCGCGGAGCCCGCTTTGGTCGGATTTGGTCTTCCGGACGTAGGGGCTGTCCTCGACGCTCGGGAGTTCGTCCACCACCGGATGGCTGGGTCCGGTATCGTCGAAGGAGTCCCCGTGATTGAACACGATCTCCCTGAGTTCGTCGTACAACTCCGCCTCCGCCTCCGCGTCTTGCTTGTCCGCTTCGACGGCGGTTCGTTTCGTCTCGATGGGCTCGATGAACGCGGCCTCGAACGCCTGATGGATCACGCCGTGGTCGTCGAACCCGCTCGGATCCGCATCGAGCGCGTCCAGCGCCTCGCTCGCCGAGTCCGCGTCGAGTTCCTCCGCCAGTTGGTCAGCGAACTCCTCGGAATACCCCGAGACGTCGCCCGGCCAGGTCAGATCGAAGTCGTCACCGACCCACTCGGCCCGGTACTCCGCGATCTCGTCAGCCGGGTCGAACGACGTCAGCGATTCCTCGAACTGCCGGACGATCCCGTCCAGGAGGCGTTCGCGCCGTTCCTCGAGTTCGTCAACGAGTCCGCTGAACTCACCTTCGGCCACGAACTCACAGTAGAAATCGCGGTCGAACTCGCCCCGTTCGCCGGTCGGCTGGATCAGGACGTACGACTCGTCAGCCTCGTCGACGTACTTCCGGTAGTCGGTCTTCACTTCCTCCTGGCTGCCGATCATCCTGGAAAGCAGGCCGGTGTCGTTGATCTCGTACCACGCCTGGTAGGCGTCGACGGCCCGCTCGACGGTGACCTGGATCGCCTCGTCGTCGACCGGCTCCAACCCAACCTCCGTCAGCCGGTCGTTGAGACGGTCGAAGTCGAAATCGAGGAGGTTCTGTGGGACCTCCTCGGGAGCGTGGGCGTTGTTGATGGTCCGGAACGCATCGACCAGCGACTGTTCGAGCTCCTCCAACTGGCTCGTAAGGGCCGTCTTGTGTTCCTCCAACGAGATGAGCTGTGAGACGTCGTCCGCGACGGCCCCCCGCCACTGGTCCTTGTGATGGGCCATCGCCGATCGAAGGTCCTCTTCGAGGTCGTCGAGTACGTCGAGGTTCGTCTCGTACTCCTGGACCTCCTGGTTGATCGTTCCGATACGGTCCTCGAGCCGCTGGGCGCCGATCCACCCGTCACGGTCCTCGTTGATCGCCGAGTTGATCGCCTCCCGGACCTCGTCCTCGTCGATGAGTTTCACCGCCCGGAACAGGGTCGCGCGCATCTGAAGCGCTCTGAGCTCGTCCCGGAACACACGGTCGAGTTCCTGCTCCTGTTCCTTGCCTTCGTACAGGGTCTCCGGGGACTCCAGCGTCCGGACCCGATCGGGCAGGCGGGTGACCAGTTCCTCCTTGAACTCCTGGTCCGGCCCGACGTCGACGGTCTCTTCCATGGCGCTGATCCACTGGTCCAACTGGTCCCGCCACGTTTCGAGTGCCTCGTTATCGACGTACCCGAACCGGTCCTCGTCCCCGACCCACTCCTCGAGGTCCTCGAGCCGGTCGTGAAGCGCGTTGGCCTCTTCGGGACTGAGTGTGAACTGGTCGTTGTCGATCTGTCCGCTGTCTCGCGCCGCCGCGACCGCGCGTCCAACCTCTTGGTTCCACTCCTCGATCAGGAACTCCTGAAGGTGTTCGTACAGCCTGAGCTCGTAGTCCAAGGCCTCCCGTTTCGCCTCCCTGTAGTCGGTGATCGCCTCTTCCGTCTGCTGGATTTCGCCGACATCGTATCGGAGGATCTGTGGGATCGCGACCGTGAACGGGGCATACGAGAGCGGGCCGTCTTCCGCGCTCTCGTTGAGGAACTCCTTGAAGTCGTTCGTGGTGTTTTCCCTCGCGACGA
>CAZCXJ010000211.1:0-2597 GCA_964502585.1 uncultured Candidatus Halobonum sp. | reverse complement strand
CAGCGGTTCGCCCGGCTCCGCCTCGAGGCGATCGACAACTTCTATCAGGAGGTCGCGGGAATGGCCAACGACCTGTTCGTCCCGAAACGTCACGAACTCGACGGGGTCCTCGTCGGCGGCCCGTCGCCGACGAAAGAGGAGTTCCTGGACGGGGATTACCTCCATCACGAGCTCCAGGACCAGGTTCTGGGCAAGTTCGACGTCGCGTATACGGACGAGTCCGGGCTCTACGACCTGGTCGATGCCGCGGACGAGGTGCTCGCGGACCAGGAAATCGTCAAGGACAAACGCCAGATGGAGGAGTTCTTCGAGCAACTCCACGACGGGGGGAAGGCGACCTACGGCTTCCATCAGACACGCCAGAACCTCGTGATGGGATCCGTCGACCGGCTCCTCCTCTCCGAGGACCTGCGGTCCGACGTCGTCATCTACGAGTGTCCCAACGGTCACGAGGAGTTCGAGACCGTCGACCGCCGGCAGGACAGTCCCGACCACACCTGTGAGACGTGCGGCGAGCCGGGCGAGGAAACCGCACGTGAGGACGTTATCGACCACCTGATGGAGATCGCCGACCAACGCGGGACCGACACCAAGTTCATTTCGACGGATTTCGAAAAGGGGGAACAACTCTACGACGCCTTCGGCGGTATCGCGGGCATCCTCCGGTACGCCACGGGCGTCTAGGCGGCGTCGGCCGGTCAGAGCAACTGCTCCAGCTGGACCCGGCGCCGCTCCAGATCGAAATGCGGGCGGACGCTTCCGGCTGCGAGCATCCGGTCGAGCGTGAGCAACGGATCGTCCCCGGCTCTTTCCACGCGTTCGAGCAGCTCGAGCAGTGCCGCCCGCTCGAGCGCCAGTGCGTCCAGCTTCCCGAGCGCCAGCGCGAGCGCGACCCCCGATTCATCCGTGGGGAACTCCTCAACCACTGCCGAGAATTCGGGTGCCGTCGACGGACCGTCCGCCTCGTCCGTCTCCGCCCGTTCTCGGGCACTCACTCGGAGACAACGGGGACACAGCTCCGCGACGGCGGCTCCCTCGGGGGCGTGTTCCCGGAGCTCGAGCGGGACGGCAAACACGACCGCCTCGACCTCACACCTCGCGCACGACACGGAATCTCACCCGGCCCCGCTCAGTCGTCCGCTTGGACGGGCTCTTCCGTCTCGTCCCTGGTGTCCTCCTCCCGTTCCCGTTCCGCGGCTTCCTGTTCGGCCTCCTCGGCTTCTTTTTTCGCTTTGATCTTCTTGAGCCGGAAGATTTCTTCCCGTTCCTGCTCCTCGAGTTTCTGCTCGATGTACTCTTGGTTTTCTCTCAGCTCCGGGAGAAGCTTGAATTCCAGAGCGTTGACCCGGCGCTTCGTGGTCTCGATCTCGTCGAGCATCTTCTTCATCGCGGTTTCGACCTCGGCCGCGAGGATGATCGACTCCAGGAGGTTCTCGTAGGCGTCGGCGGCCTCGTCGATCCGTGCGGACGATCCCAGGAGCCCGTATCCCCGTTCGTCGATCGTCTTCCGGACCTTCGAGGACTCGATCTGAGGAACCACCACGCCCATGATGTTCTTCGACTGGGTGGTGATCTCGGGATGTTCCTGGAGCGCGGCAGCGGCACCCCGGACGGCGACGTCACCTTCCATGGCCCGTGCGATGTTGATCTTCTCCTGGGCGTGCTCGTAGTCGGCCTCGAGTTCGGAGCGGACGTCCTGTGCCTGGTCGAGGATGTCCATGAACTCCATGATGAGGCCGTCCCGCTTCTGTTCGAGCGTGTCGTGTCCCCGTTCGGAGAGTTCGATCCGGTCTTCGATCTCCATCAGGTTCTTGCGGGTCGGTTTGACGTCCTCTGCCATTCGTTGTCACTCGGTTGCAACCCGAGGGGGTTAATGTTTTTCAGTCGGGACGGACCGGCCGGTCAGACCGACGCGTTCGACCCCCAGAACTGTTATAGGCTCGTCCGGGACGGACCGCCGCGGGCGGCGGCCGCGTTCCGGCGGGTCCGGCTGCCCGGTTAGCCCGCGGCGACTTCTTCGGGCTCGGCTTCCTCCCTGTAGTACTTCTCGATGAACTCCTCGTCCACGCGGTTGAGTTCCTCCTTCGGGAGCATGGACAGGAGGTCCCAGCCGATGTCTAGTGTTTCCCCGATGTCGCGTTCCGTCTCGAACCCTTGCTGAACGAACTCCTCCTCGAAGCGGTCGGCGAAGTCCAGGAACCGGTTGTCACGTTCCGAGAGCGCCTCCCGGCCGACGATGTTCACGAGCGCCCGGAGGTCCACACCCTCGGCGTAGGCCGCGTACATCTGATCGGAGACGTCACCGTGGTCCTCCCGGGTCAGCCCTTCGCCGATCCCCTCGTCCATGAGCCTGGACAGCGAGGGCAGGACCTGAATCGGGGGCTCGATCCCCTGGCTATTGAGATCCCGGTCGACGTAGATCTGGCCTTCCGTGATGTATCCCGTCAGGTCCGGGATAGGGTGGGTGTCGTCGTCGCCCGGCATGGTGAGGATAGGGATCTGGGTGATCGACCCATCCCGGCCCTCGATTCGCCCGGCCCGTTCGTACAGCGTTGCCAGGTCGGTGTACATGTACCCGGGGTAGCCACGCCGGCCGG
>CAZCXJ010000210.1:0-2671 GCA_964502585.1 uncultured Candidatus Halobonum sp. | reverse complement strand
CCGGACGAGATGGACGTCGTGACCCACCAGGTTGGCATACGCCTGCTGTTCGTCGACGTGCACGGCCACGGTATGTCGTCCCGGGCGGACGGACGTGGGCGCCGCGAGGCCTTCGTTGTCTAGGGTGACCTCGAGCGTCGGGTCGGGTTCCGGTGCCCCGGACTCCTCGGCCGTGACCGTGAGCGAGTCGATCATCCCGAGGTACGAGTGGAAGTCGTTGTCGCCGTTCTTGACGTAGCACTCTAGGATGTACTCGCCCGGCACCAGGTCGACCGTCGTCCGCGAGAATTGCCCACCCGAAGTGAGCCCCGGGCCCCCGTAGTAGGTCACATCCCCGAACCACGGCGGGAACAGGGTCTCGTAGATGTCGGTGTTGTCGCTCGGGTCGGGCTCCTTGTCGGGAACGTACGTCGCGTCCATGAAGTACTGGAACGGCCTGGTGACGGCCTCGATCCAGAACTCCAATAGGTCCATCCCCTCCCTCTCAGCGTCCTCGATGGCCTGTTGAGGCGCCTTGTTACTGAACACGAAATGCACGTGATCGGTCGGGTTGTCGAACTCGAACGTCGTCCACCCGGATGGGACCTCTCCGGTATCGAGATCGAAGCTGTGCTCGTCCGCCTCGTGGTCGTGCCGAGCGACGATCTCGACCACGTTCTCGTGGCCACGCCCCCTGTCGGGGGCGTTCGTCTCAGCAGCGTTCGCCGACCCCACGATGGCGGTCCCCCCGACCGCAGCCGCGGTGATCGTCTGCAGTACCGTTCGCCTGTCCGTACTGTGGGTTTCGTTCATGGTCTCGGTCGCGGTTTTCGTCGGTTGCGCTCGATCACCGACCTGCCGACGGCCCTCCGACGCTCGTCACGCCTCCGGCAGCCATGCCGGACCCTGCGAACCGCCATTGAGCCCCAGAACGAGGAGATTGAAAAGTATTTTCTGAACTACACTTTAGTCATACGACCGTCTGAAACGAGATTCAGTCACTGATATGATATTCTGTAGCGGGCGCGGGCGTCCTCGACAAGACGGAACGGGATGGCCGCAGTTGCCATCCTCCGGCGGTCACGGAGTATCGAGCCGGAAGCACACGGATTCAGTCGTGGGTAACTGACTACGTTTCCACTGCCCGTTGCTCGGTATCGACGACGGTGAGTCCATCGGTGAGCGTCAACTGGAGGATATCATCGTCACAGCTGAAGGTCACCCGCACACGCGGGGGGTCAGTCGCCGTCAGTTCGATGTCAGCCTGAATGAGCTCGCGTATTTGTCTGAGTGTCGAGATGTCGTCCACCTCCCACCAGATCGAGACCCCGTGGTCGTAGTAGAACCCGACCACCTCGGGGTGAAAGGCCAGACAGAAGTCGACCGGGACGATGTCCCAGTGCCCACAGACCTGACACGTGAGTTGGGCCCTGATCGGATCCGTTCGCCCGCACGCATCACAGATGTCGGTGGCATCGTGATCCTCGCAGACCTGTAGCTGCCGGGTTGTCGGCCCGGAACACTCCGTACAGATGCCCTCCATCTTGCTGTGTACGTTGCGCATCGCCAGGAACTTCGCTACCGCGAACAACTCCTCCGGTGTCCGGTTGGTGATCGCGGCCGGATCCAACGGGTAGCCGCTGAGACACCCGTCCGGGACGCTCTCGGTTTCGAACGTCCCCGGACACTCGGTACACACCCGGTACAGCCATTCGTCCTCGTACGTCAGGGCCGTCTGGCCGCCACAGTGTCGACAGGGGAGTTCGATCTCCGCCTGATCCAGTGTCGGCGCATCGAATCCGGCGCCGCCGATCACCGTCCGGATGACGTTTTCCCCGGTCCGCCGGAGGGCGTATCCGTCCTCCGTTCGTTCGATGAACTGGCCGACGAGCTTGTCGAGGTGATAGTTGAACTGCCCGCCCTGAGGGACCCCGACACGGTCGCGCAGCGTCGTGAACGATAACGCATCGTCCTCGGGACCGACCTCCGTAGCGTCCCACAAAGTTAGCAGAATGGCCAGCCGGATGTCGTTGCTCAGGAGTTCGAACGCCTCACTGGCTTGCTCCCCAACTGTGGCAGCGGCCGAATCAAGCGGAGACGTGTCCGGTTCGACCATGCTAGAAGATAGCACGAGAGTTCAATAAAACCGCTGTCCGTCTGATCTACTGTTTCTCCGATTCGCTTGTTCCAGCTCGGTCGAACCCCTCAGGGGGAGCGGAATCGATGTGCTGCACCCGCGGGCGGTGTATTCACACGATTTCAGGTGTCTCGCCGGCTGTAACCTCGATAACATCGAGGTTTTCGTCGACAAGGAGGCTGAGCGTCTCGTCGTTCGCAGTGAACCTCACCTGTGCTCTGAACGGGTCTGTCGAATGAATGACTTCCACAGTGTCGTCTAAGACCCGTACGGTTTCGGCGATATGCTCCGGGGACAGGGGATTGAGTCCGTGGGCGATCAAAAACGCAAGGAGGTCAGTGTTGGTCATGAGACCGATTTCCAACGTGCCAGTACCGTCGTAGATACAGTTCGTACAGTCGAATCGAACCTGGATAGCGTGGCGTCGCTCACACGCCGCACAGCGTCCATCGTCGGCGTCGTGCTCCTCACAGGCAGTCACGTCTCTGTCGAGTGGTGCCGAACACCGTGGACAGAGCCCGTTCGCCACTGCGGCAATAGCGAGGCGTGTCCAGA
>CAZCXJ010000209.1:0-2679 GCA_964502585.1 uncultured Candidatus Halobonum sp. | reverse complement strand
CCCGGGGTAATCAACCGGATCGCTCCCGCCTCGCCTGCGCTCGGCAGCGTAGCCCGGCTCGGTCGTACCGTCCGAGAACTCCGTTGACTTTCGTGTGAAACCTTCTGATGTCGGGCTAATCGGAGTGGTGGAGTTGCCTCTTCGCGTTTGTCCGTAACGTACGCTCTCCTGAATCTACCCTCTCTATTCAGCACGCCATTCTTGACAGAGTCTCGGTCCTTCGTCTCGGCAGTCGTTCGACCCGGACTACGTCCGGTCTTGGACGTGAGCGAGGGTCGCCAACCCAGCCCGTGCCTGTACGGCGACCAAGTCTTGAATCGGTATCGGCTCGTAGTCCAATTCCTCGACCAGCGTCCCCATCCGTTCGTGGAACTCTCGTTCCAGCTTGCGCCGGGTTTCGACGAGAGCCGTGTAGTCTTCTCCGTCGGCTTGCATCGCCGCCTTGTCGATGACCCGGAGGAGCATACCCAAGACAGGTAGGAAGTAAAACTGCATCACGTATTCGGCATCCATCCGTTGGGCCACCGTCGCAGGCTGGTTGGTCTCCTCGGCTGAGCGAGCCCACTCAAGCTGTGATTCGAGCATTCCAGCCCCCTGAACACACAAGCTGCCCGCCGCCCGTTTGAGCCGGGAGTCTGGAAGCAGGTCTTCGATCGCTTCGTACTCGTCACGCAACATTTCCGCGAACTCGATAAGGTCGGTGTACGCGTCCACGAGGACCGACTCGCGTGACTCGTCGAGTTCCGTCTGGTCGGTAATGCGTGGTTCGCTGAAGTACGGAAGTTCAACGAGCAGTTCGACGACGGGGGCGTCGGTTACCTGCTGTGCATAATCGTAACTGTTCGCCCCGGGCGCGAGTTCTTCGGGGTCGCGGTCGCCGTGTTCCTCATACGTTTTGAGCATCTTCATCGCTGTCGGGAGTTGGTAGATGACGTCATCGAACTCTTCCACCGTCGGAACCTCGGGCTCGCCGAGATGCAGCGGAATGTCATGCTCGCCCGGAATCTGCTGTAACGTCTCATGGAGGCCGGGCAGAGGCTCGCTCAAAAAGAAGTAGGCCCCGCCGAAGCCAGCGTTGTGGAGGCTGAAAATGAACCCCGGTTCGTGGGTGTCGATAACGTCCATCAGCACCTCCGTCTCCGGCACGGGGTCGCCGAACGCGTAATCGTCATGCTCGAACGGGAACGCCCACTCGACTTGTTCCTCAGTCGATGGTCGGTAGTAGTTTTGCGCGTAGTTCGAGAGCGTGAACGGGCCGTCGAACCAGCCCTCATTCAACTGCAGACCGTCCGGGTCGGCCGCCTTCATCAACACGAACTGACAGTCGAATGCGTCACGGAGTGATGCGTTGTCGGCGAGTTCGTGCGCGAGGAAGTCCAGCGTCAGACACCCAATCGGCTCGTTCGGGTGTGGAGCGGCGAACATGAGGGCCGTGTCATCTCCCTCCCCGAGGGTGAGCGTCCACATCTCGGTTCCGTCTGCGCTCTCGCCCACGACGTCGAACTCAACGTGGTCGTACTCGGCAGCGAGGTGTTCGTCCCGCTGCCGGAGTTCATCGACCGTCAAGAACGAGTCGTATTCCGGGATAGCGCTTGCCAGTTCCGCGAAGGTTTGCACGTCCGTTTCCGCGGCCATTGCAAACGTCAAAAACAGCTAATAAATCATAAACCATCGGCCAGGCCCGGCAGGCGGCTGGCGCTCCGAGCACGAGGCCGCCGCACATCGCTCGGTGTGGCGCGATACCTCACCACCTCGGGTCAAGCATTCCTCGAGTGGCGGACGCACCTGTTTCGACGGGTCTGACCACCCACCAGGGACGCACGACGTTGCACTGTCCGAGCAAAAGCCCCCTAATTCTGCCCCCAGGAAACGTCTATCAGCGAGAATCGACTCTGGTCTGATAGGTATGTCTGACGTCGACGTGCCGAGTGATCCGGTTCGTTCTCGAGAACGCCGCCGACGGCAACAAGGGGGCCGTGATGGCAGCCTTTGCCGATGAGTTCAAGATGTCCATGGACCGCGGTCCCGAGACGATGACTGCTGAAGGGGCCTGGGCGGACATTCAACTAGAGCGTGACATGACGAACAGACCCGTCGGATACGGGCGGGTCTCCGATTCCCACGGCTTATCTGTTAGGGACGAAAATCAGGCGTCATGTCGTCTCGGAGACGGTTTCTCACGACGGTCGGCGTGAGTACAGCAGTGGCGACGTGCGGCTGTCTCTCCGGCCCACCCTCGGACGACACGGTCCCAGGGCCGGAGTATCCGCCCGGGACGCTGTGGGCCTACAACACGTCCACATCGGACCTCTCGGTGACGGTCACCACGGTCGACCACTCCCCATCAGCAACCTTCGAGGACGTGGTGCCGTCGGGCGAGTCCGAGGGCCGACGGGAGTTCGTCTCGGCCCCGGCTGGAACGACTGTCACGCTGCAGGCGCGCGTCGAATCGTTCGCCGAGGCGGGGCTGTCGTTTTCGTTCATGCCGAGCGGCGGCGGGTCCGAGAGTGACGTTCCACCCCAGTACGTCCGATTACACATCCCCGGCGCTGACGGCGACGTCAAGTGGCAGTCACGAGAAGCGGTCGACTAACTCCGGGCCAGCTCCGACCACCCAGGGCCTGAAGGGACTGCCCACTCGCTTCCACTGTGCACCCGACCAGGGTCGCCATCCGGGTC
>CAZCXJ010000208.1:0-2718 GCA_964502585.1 uncultured Candidatus Halobonum sp. | reverse complement strand
CGGAGCTCGTGATTCGGACACGAGCATCGAAAGACGTCGAGGCATACTCGCACCGAACCAGGACCGTGGCGGCCCTCGAACGAGCTGCTGACCGCGGGCTGTCGCCGGCTCCAGGACAGGATATTCAGTACGTCGTCGTAGACGATGATCGGGACTCGCTGGATCGGGTCCGCTTGGTCGACGAGATTGATGAGACGACGGCCTACGATCCGTCGTTCTACCGGACGCGCGCTGTCCGAGCGGCGGCAAGTGTCTTATCGGCTGTTGGCTGGGGGAGCGAACAGATCGAGCAATATCTCAGTGGCCGAGAGTCCGTTCCGCTGAGCGGCTTTCGGAGCTGATAGGCGGTCAGTTCGGAGAGTTACCCCACGAGTGGAACGATTATTTGAACAAGCGTGGGGTAACTATCGATGTCGGATGGAGACGTTGTCGGGCACATAGATGTGCATCCACCTGGACGCCCTCTGCCGGCGCTTCGTTGGTCCGGACAGCGACGGGAGATCGTCGGCTCCTGGAGTCGCGATATCACCGAGTCCTCGTTGGGTTGTGCCGTCTGCCGATGTACCCGTGGTGTCCGCACTGACATCAGCTTCCTGGGCGGTGACGCAATCTGCTGGGTGTGCTCGCCGTGTGCCCTCACGCTCCGTTTCGGGAGCGATGCGAATGGGCCCGATCAGGGGTGTGACCTATCTCCGGTGGGCACGTAGAGAGGGCTGGGCACGGGAGTAATTAGCATGACCACCAGCAACGGAGACGGGCTCCACACGCAAGCACGGATCGTGGTTGAGGTCGACGACGAGCGCTACGAACTGTATAACGAGGTTGAGGTGGACACCAAGTATCTCGTCAGTGCGACCGAGACCGAGACGTTGCAGGTCGACATCTGGAGCGAGGAGTACGGGATCGTCCCGTGGGGAGTCACGCACTGGGTTGCCCAGCGGCTTCGTGAAGATCTCGACGTTGATGTAGGGGACCATGGGATCGCCGTCGTTGACCCGACGGCCGACCATGTCAGGGTTGTCGCGACGAAATCCGAGCGGGCGTGAGCTGCCGAGCCTTCGTTTTGGACTGTTCGTCCGGCTTGGACGACCAAGTTATCCCCCTCTACAACGAAGTGGGTGATCGGTTCGGCCTCGTCTTCGGGGTGGATGTCCTTCTCCAGCAGCTACCGCTTCCAGTCGTCCTCCCATCTACCGAGATGGACCGGTGCATTTGACGACCCGTCACCCTTCTGAGCTTCCTCCCAACGGATCGCCAACGATAGGTAGATCAAACCCACTTTCCGCACCCACTGCCCGTGAGTCGATCAATTTTCCCTCGTGCGATTATGCTGGCGGAGGGGAATCCAAACAACGACGTTCTTGTTCCCCCACGCCGAACTCACCTCCAGTGTGAGTTCGGCGGCCAAAGCATACACACCAGGTCCGCTCCCGATCATCAAAGCGATCTGTGAAGAGTGCGGGCTCGTCGCGTGTATTAACGACCAGGTAGAGTGGGATCAAGACCAGTGTCGGCTCTCTCCCGGCCTGCGGATCATGGGATTGATCATGAACTGTCTGACCGAAGGGCAGCCGATGTATCGGCTGCCCGAGTTTTTCCGCGAAACCGACACCCAGAACCTCTTCGGTGACGGGATCAAACCCGACCACCTCAACGACGACACATTCGGCCGCGCACTCGACAAACTCTCTGCGGCTGGGCCGCGCACGGTCCTCGGGACCGTGCTGCTCGAAGCCGCCAAACGAGAAGCCGTCGACACCGACGTGGTCCACGCCGATACGACTTCCTTCTCCGTGCACGGCCTCTACGAACGAGACGAAGATGCCAACCCGGATACCCTCAACATCACTCACGGCTTCAGCAAGGACAATCGGCCGGATCTCAAGCAGTTCAACGTCGGCCTCGGTGTCAACCGAGCCGGCGTTCCCGTCGTCGGCGACATCCTCGATGGGAACGCCTCCGACAAAACCTGGAACACCGACCTCCTCGGGGAGCTTCGTCAGTGGGTCGCCACTGACGAACTCCCCGTCTACGTCGCCGATAGTGCCGCTGTCACCGAGAATTCGCTCAATCAGGCCGCTGCCGAAGGGATCGACCTGATCAGCCGGCTTCCCCGGACCTACAACGCGGTCGATGCGCTCATCGACCGCGCGTGGGAAGAGAATGACTGGACGGAAATCGGCATCCTCAGCGAAACCCAGGACGAAGACGATGCGGCCTCCTACAAGCTCCAGAGCTTTCAGAAACCACTTCACGGACACGAGCTACGGTGCATCGTCGTTCACTCCTCAACGCTGGATGGGCGAACCGAACGGGCTATCGACCACAATCTTGACACCACCGAAGAGGAACTCGAAGACGCGGTCGACCGGGTGGGCGACCGCGTCTTCGCGTGTGAACCTGACGCACGTGATGCCCTCGAAGAGTGGCTCAACGACCATGACGAAGCCTGTTTCGAGCTCGACGCAGAGGTTGTTGAGACTGAGCAAAAGAAACGTCGCGACAAGCCGGGCCGACCACCGAAGGACTGGGAGCCCTACGAGACGGTCTTCAAGATCGCCGCCGCCGTCCAGCGGGACGCGGCGGCGATCACCGAGCGCAAGGAACGGGCCAGCTGCTTCGTGGTCGTGACGACACTCGCCGAAAGCGACGAGTGGTCGGACGAAGTGGTCTTGCGGGAGTACAAGGACCAACAGGCGGTTGAACGGCGGTTTCCGG
>CAZCXJ010000207.1:0-2769 GCA_964502585.1 uncultured Candidatus Halobonum sp. | reverse complement strand
CCCGAACTCGCCTGGGAGAACGACAACGGGATGCAGGGAATGGTCGAGCTGTGCCACGGGTGCGGGGGCTGTCGGGGCAAGCAATCGACCACCGGGGGAGTGATGTGTCCCACGTTCAGGGCGGCGAACGAGGAGATCCAGTCCACGCGCGGACGGGCGAACGCGCTCCGACAAGCGATGTCGGGAGATCTACCCGAGGATCCGTTCCGCGAAGAGTTCCTCACCGAAGTGCTAGACCTGTGTATCGGGTGCAAGGGATGCGCACAGGACTGTCCCAGCGGCGTCGATATGGCGAAACTCAAGGCCGAGGTGACTCACGAACACCACAGGCGCTACGGCGCGAGCCTCCGAGACCGGATTTTCGCCAACATTCGGACGGTTAACCGGATTGGCAGCGCTCTGACGCCGGTCTCGAATTGGGTGACACGGCTCCCGCTGAGCGGAGTTCTCGCCGAAAAAACGCTAGGCATCGCCCGCCAGCGGGACCTCCCGTCCTTCACTGACCGCACCTTTCGGGACTGGTTCGACGGGCGGGGGGCAGCCGACATCGCGCCGGGCGCCGCCCACCGAACCGCAGTCCTGGTTCCGGACATCCATACCAACTACAACCGCCCGGATGCAGGGAAAGCCGCCGTCCGCGTGTTGGAGGCGGCAGGAGTCCGCGTTGAGCTAGCGGACGTCGAGGATCTTGGACGGCCGGCCTACTCGCTGGGATTCCTCGATCGTGCCCGTCACCAGGCCGACCGGGCGGTCCGGGAGCTGGCCATCGCCGTCGAGGCTGGAAAGGACATCGTCGTCCTGGAGCCGAGCGATGCCGTACTGCTTCAGGCCGATCTCCTAGATTTGGATCCTGACGTGAGCGACCGCGAGCTTCCGATTTCTGGATCGGGCGCCGAACGCGGACCCGTTGAGCGGGTCGCCGCCAATAGTTACGGGGTTATGGAGTATCTCGACACGTTTCGGTTGGTCGAACGCCTCCCACTCGCACGCGCCGAAGGCCAAGGGGTGGTATCCGAGGGAGGAGCACCGCTGGAACAGCTAACGTACCACGGGCACTGCCATCAGAAAGCTACTAAGAAAGATCACCACGCTGTGGGTGTTCTCCGACGGGTTGGGTATGCGGTCGACCCGCTCGATTCGACCTGTTGCGGTATGGCGGGCTCGTTCGGCTACGAGGCGGAACACTATTCGATGTCGAAGGCCATCGGTCAAATCCTCCTCGATCAAATCGAATCGAGTGACGGCACTGCGACGGTCGCCCCGGGCGCGTCCTGCCGGGCACAACTCGGCGACGGGAAAGACTCCGACGGCCCGCCACACCCGATCGAAAAGGTCGACGAGCGTCTCGGGTGAGCCACGAGGACAGGCGCGGCAATCAGATGTCGTCTAACACCGTTTCGAAGGCGTCGAGCGCGGCGGATACGGTGGTTGGATCACGACCAAGCGAAACGCGGACCGACTCCGGGACGTCAAAGAACCGCCCTGGGACGAGCAGGATCCCCTCGGCCCACGCCAGCGCTGCGAGCTCAGATCCGTCCAGCGACTCGTGCGTCACCAGGCCGAACGGGGATCCGTCGTGTAACGAGCCGGTCAGATCGGAACGCTCCCCGAGGAAGTTCACCAGCAGCTCGGCGTTGGTCCGGAGGTGGGCACGTGCCTCCCCGACTAAGATGTCCCGGTTGGCAAAGAACCGTCGAGCGAGGGCCCGGCTTGGGCCAGCGATCGCCGGGAAGTGACTCGCGATTTCTCGGGTTCTGCCGATGAACGTCTCGGGGGCAATAATCCATCCGACACGGAGGTCGCCCAGCCCATGAAACTTCGTCAGTGAGCCGGTCACGACCGTCCGAGGCAGGCCGGCGCCAGTCGGACCCCCGAACCCGCGAGGCATCCCGGACCCGTCAGTCCCTGAGTGTGATGATGAGCCCACGACCGCTTCTGTGACGTACGGCGCGTATACTTCGTCGACGAGCAGGTATCCGTTGTGCTCCAAGCCGATCTCCGCTATATCGGCCAGAGCGGACCGGTCTGAAAGGCGCCCCGTCGGGTTGTGTCTGTTCGAGACCGTGATGAGTGCGAGATCGTCATCCGCAGCCTCCCGGGCTCTTCGGGGGAGGAGCGGCGCCTCAGGCAGCGGGCGGGTGAAGCGATCGAGACGCGCACCAAGACCCTGAGGCGTCCTGACGAGCGGTTCGTATCCCGGGGTTTCGACCAGGACCTGCGGGGCCGAGTCGGGTGCCGATTCGGAGCGATTGCCCTGGGTCGAGGTGGGGGTGGGGTCCACGGGCGAAGCCAGGTCCACTGCAGTGGCGGCGGTCAACAGGTTTGCCTGCGTGGCACCCGCCGTGACGAGCACCTGGTCCGCGGGCACGTTGTATTCGGCCGCGATCGAGTCACGGAGCGAGGGTCCGCTGTCCGGGTGGGATAGACTCTCGAGCCTGTCAGGGATTCCGGCCGTCGCTGGACCTGCCGGCCGTAGGTCGCTTGAGCCGAGATCGTGGGTCGCCTCGGACGGACGCCCCTTGATCCACTCCAGGTACGAAAGCGGCGGAAACATACCCCCGGAAGCCAGGCCGCGGTCAAAAGCCCACCCATCGGCGACAGTCCCCCGGGGACCCGGAACAGTCAGGCAGCGTATCGGACAGGCGATGTGGAGTGAATGGGAATTCTTAAGTTTTCGTCGGAGGCTAGGATTCGGTGCCCGCCCTTAGCTCAGCCTGGTAGAGCAGCCGACTGTAGATCGGCTTGTCCCCCGTTCAAATCGGGGAGGGC
>CAZCXJ010000206.1:0-2853 GCA_964502585.1 uncultured Candidatus Halobonum sp. | reverse complement strand
ACTTGGTGTCCGGATGAACGGCTTCGGTAGTGACTCGTTCACCTCGGCGGTCCCATCACGACTCCTGCGAGCGGCGTCTGAACCACTGCAGTGGCTGACTCCCTCACCCCTCTCAGCCGGTCTGGTCCTCCGTGTTGATGACCTCGATGACAACCACCGTCATCGCCGTGACCAGCACGTCGGGAGACCGCAGCTCCTCCCGCGCAACGTCCTCTAGCCCGGGTGTAAACGCGACGACCAGCTCACCGAGACTCCACAGCAGTGCCACAATGAGCCCCCCGTAGACCACCACAACGACCGCAAGTGCGAGAAAGTTCGTGAGACTGTTCTCCGTCATCCCGACCAGCTCTCTCACGATGTCCCGCCCGATCAGGTCGTGGATGGACGATGCCAAGATCCCGTACAGGAATCCGACGAACAACCGTTGTTGGCCTTCTATCAGGGTCGCTGACGGGGCGAATACGGAACTCCCTGCGAAGAGAGCTACAACAGCCAGAAGCTTGTACCCGATCCGCTTGAACCGTCCCATAGTAGTATCCAACACACGGAGGGTGCCATACACCTTTTCACGTGTTGTCGGTGTGCGGAAAGGACTGGGTCACTCCCAATCCGCCCGCACAACACCGGTTTGCTCCGTGGCGCAAGTCACCAGGCCAACCCACCTCTGTCTGGGTTAATAATTTAGGCGCCACGATAGAATTCCGGTATATGCCAGCCTCATCGGGAGCCTCACACGGATTAGCGGCGTTCGGGACGCTGATCATCGGAACGATCCTGTCGAAGATGGTCTGGGACGTACTACCGCCTCTCGGGGAACTCTCACTGTTCATCATCAAGCGGATCCGCGCTATCACGGGCGCAGAGATCCCCGTCAACGAACAGTTCGCCGGAGCGGTCGTCGTAATGGTCGGGTTGTCCTTCCTGTGGGGCATCATTTATCACGTCGGACGACACTCCTGACGGTATCTTCGAAGAGCGGTACTCAGACGACTCAACGGCGGGCGTGCGGTAGCGGCCGCAGGGGCGCTCAGCAGTCGAACGGCGACTACGGGTCTGTTCACCCGTCGCTGGTCCAGTTGGTTCGTTGCTGCGGGACGCGCTCGCCGATTTATTTAAATAGAGTAACAAATAATACCCGCGCGGAACGAGACTCCGGTATGGGTGAGCACGCCACTGAATTCGCCGCCGAAGCACCGGGGGTGGTGACCGCCGACAGCGAACACGAGGGTGGTTCCGTCCACGTGTACCGCGGCGAGTTAGCCGACGTCGACGCCGCAGTTCGCTTTCTCGTGCTGGCTCCCGACCACAGCGACGGCCCAGCCGGCGCAGCGTTCAGGCGCGTGGCGGGTCAGTGGACAAACGCCAACACCCATCCGAACATCGTCTCGGTGTACGACCGCGGTGATACACCCCGCGCGTGGCTCGCGGTTGCCCAGATCGACGGGCAACCACTCGGTGTGACACAGCCGAAACTTTCGCCGGCTGCAATCGCCACAGTTGTCGGGGATATTGCCGGGGCGATCCGGAACGCCGCGCTGTACAATACTGTCCACGGAGCACTCCAACCCGACTATGTCTGGACGGTGAACGACGGCGAGAACATCACGGGACTCGTGGACGACTGGGGGCTCCGACAGGCAACGTCCAGCGCAGTTGGGGCGTTCGAACCGGGTCCGTTTACTGCACCAGAGGTGCTCGATGACCCTTCCGCCAGCGACAGACGAACCGACGTCTACGGGGTAGGTGCCATCGCGTACTACGCGCTGACTGGTCGACCGCCGGTCAGTGGGGCTGACCTCGAGGGAGCGATCCGGGCGGGGGACGTGGCGGCACCGAGTGCGTTCGAACCCTCGCTCCCGGCGGCGGTCGACGACGTCGTGATGCGGGCACTCGCGGCTGACCCTGCTGACCGCTACGACTCGGCGTACGCGTTCAGAGAAGCCTTTAGCCAGGCGTACCCGGTCGAGGACTCACAGACAGCGGTGAGCACGACGACCGGACCCACAGCGAGCGAAGGGGCAAC
Organism: uncultured Candidatus Halobonum sp.; assembly: GCA_964502585.1. Classification (GTDB taxonomy): domain Archaea; phylum Halobacteriota; class Halobacteria; order Halobacteriales; family Haloferacaceae; genus CAZCXJ01. Next base: position 830 of record CAZCXJ010000206.1, on the reverse strand, counting down.
ACGGGAAACGTCGGCTGAGTCGGAGTCGACGGACGAAAACGGCTCGTCGGCGAGGCGGCGCGCGGTATTGGCGGCACTCGCTGCCAGCCCCGTCGCTGCGGGTGCCGTCTGGATAGCAATGGGAAACGAGGACCCGCAACCGCTCGACAGCGCCTCCGGGTCCTCGCGACGGGGCTCGTTCAGCGTGGTCGCGCCGGGAGTCGTCGAGGTCGGCCAGGAGTTCCAACTCATCGGGGGAGTTGCCGAGGCGGAGACCGAACAGTTCGGTGCCTTCGAGGTCTACCTTGAAGAGGAGCTGATTCGAACGGTAGGCCTACAGGAAGGGCAGGCGGCGCTGTTCAGTAAACGAGCGCGGCTCACCAGGCCGGAACCCCGCCAGTTCGACGTGGAGGTACGGTTCGTGAACGGCGACACGGGGGTCGACACACAGGTCGACCGGGTGACCGTCGAGACCCGTGCTCGCGAATCCGCACGGGTTCGGGTCCCGGCGGTCGAACAAGTGACTGGCTCTTCCGACCGCGGACGGTTCGAGGTTGGCTGCCCGTCGCTCGTTCCCACGGGGACACGGGCTCCTGTCGCCGGGCAAGTCACAGAAGCTGAGACCGAACAGTTCGGTGCCTTCGAGGTCTACATCGACGACGAGCTGGTTCGGAGTGCTGGACTACAGGAGGGCGAATCGGCCCGTTTCGGTCGGTTATATCCCGTTTCCGACCCGGGGACTCGACGGTTCGAGGTGGAGGTGCGGTTCGTAAACGGTGATATGAATGTCGATGAACGGGTCGGCCAGACTATCCTGAATGTCGAAGCACTCTGACTCAGCAGGCAGGTGT
>CAZCXJ010000205.1:0-2865 GCA_964502585.1 uncultured Candidatus Halobonum sp. | reverse complement strand
AAATCCTCACCCGAACGGCGGTGAGACCGCAGGGCACGGCCGCGATCCGGCGACCGTCTGGGTAGTTATCTAAACACGGCCTCCTACGCCAACGGACACGGCCCCGCCGGACGGACCTGCCCTGAGGGCGGCACACTGCCGAGACCTATCAGTCGTCTTCGATAAAATTTAATGTTTTAATCCGTGAATATAGCGCGGAAATCAGGGAACGATCGACAGCGCCGACCGCGGGGGGAATCGATTTTTCGCCATCCCCAGTGTGCGTGGGGCAGAACTGGGGTGGGGAACCAGCGACTATCGGGAAGGGGCTCCCGGCCTGCTTCCCGAACCTGCCCAGCGACTATGTCATCACAGGAACCACACGAACTGGAACAGATTCCGGGCATCGGACCGAAACGCGCAGAGGCACTCCGAGAAGCAGGGTACGAGTCGGTCGCGTCCCTCCGGGACGCCACGGAAGACGACCTCATCGCCGTTGATCGGATCGACGACATCCTGGCCCGAGATATCAAGGCGACGGTCAGCCCGACGCGCAAGCAGCGACGCAAGCCGCAATCCACGAACGAGGTCACACCCGAGGAGTGGGAGATTACGGACCAACAGGTCGCTTACCTCCAGGAGCGGTCCAGCGTCGACCTTCGGGAGTTCGTCGGGACGCCGGCGATCGACCTGCTCGATGAGTTCGAGTGGGAGCTCGACCCCGACATCCTGGGATTCAAACGGGTATGTGGACGGGTCGTCAAGCGGGACGCGACGACCAACCAGACGTACCCGGTCCCGAACGCCACCGTCCACGTCTACGACACGGATTGTAACTTCCTCGCCTACTACCCCTCGTCCTCGCTGTGGGGGTGGTTCTACCCGTTCGGCTGCCGCCGGGAGGAGATCGCGACGGTGACGACCGACGAGTGCGGGCGGTTCTGTGTCTACATCCCGCAGTGGGAGATCGACCGCATCCTCAGCGCCCGACGGGAGCGGGTCTGCCTGCCGGAGATCGTCAAGCCGCGGATAAGGGATCTTCTCGACCACCTCGATGTGCGCCTCGACCCGCCGCTCGTCCCCGAGCCGCGTCCGCGCCCCGAGCCGCGTCCGCGTCCCGATCCGGCGCCGTTCGAACTCCGGGAGCCGGGGGTGTACAACCAGTTGACCGAACTCATCGGCCGGGAGTCCACCGACCGACTGTTCGCCATGACGGCGGAGTCGTCGTTCGGTGACTCGACGGCCGAGGTCGAATCGCTGCTCGATCGGGGCGTGCCGACCGCGGGGGTCGACCCGCCGCTGCCCGCTGACGTCCCTGCCGTCGATGTCGACCCCGCCGATGTCGACCGGGCGGAGGTCGCGCCCCGGATGGCGCCCGTCGAGGAGCTCGAGGCCGAGGCGATGGCCCGGACGGACTTCATCGGCCCGTTCCTTCGGTGCACGGACGTCTTCGTCCCCGAGTGGACGACGATACGCGACGTCCCGGATGTCACGTTCGAGGTCACCCAGGACGTCGACGGCGACGGCACGGCCGAGACCATCTACTCCGAGGGGTTCTTCGACGTCCGGTGGAACGAGATTCCGGATTCGGAGGTCGTCCTCGAGGCGTCCGACCTGGCGCTGGCGGCACCCCAGTGCGACGCCGAAGTGGAAATTCCGGACTGTGAGCAGCCGGAGGTGCGGCTCCTCGGCGCCATGCCCCTGGCTCCGCAGTACCACTCGAACAGTTCGTCGCGGGAGGGGTACGCACTCAAAGTCAACCAACCGCGGCCGCAGCCGGGCTCGGGCGACGCGGCAACCCCATACGCCGGTCGGCTGAACCTCTACGGCTGCGGGTTCCGGACCGACGAAGCGGAGCACTACCGACTCGTGTACCGGTACCGAGACCCCCAGGGTGGCACGCCGACGGACCCACAGCCGTTCACGGACTGTGACTGGTACGCGGTCCGCGAGAACTGGCCGCCGGCCACGAAGCACATCCGGCCGGTCAACGACGAGGGCTGGTACGAACTCCCGGACCCGTCGGTGCTGACCGACCGCTACCAGAACCTGCTGTTGCACTGGGACACCCGCCGGGACACGCCGAACGCAAACGGACTGTACGACGTCCGAATCGAGCTCGGCGACGACAACGCCGACCCGCTCGGCGTCCACAGCGACTGGGTGACCCTGTGGGTCGACAACACCCAGCCGAACGCCCGGTTCGACGAGAATGGCCTGTCGTGGCGGACGACAGACGGCAGCGTGAGCGAGACGTTGCCGCTGAAGTGCCCGGTCATCGAGCGTCCCCTCGATGCCAACGGGGAGCCAAAATCCATCGAGATCGACGTCTCCTATACCGTCCAGCACCGCCACCTCCGGCACGTGTCGTTGAATGCCAGCGGCTGCGGCGGGGGCACGCCGACAAAGGTCGGCCCGAGCGACGATTTCTCGTTCTGGTACTCGCAGCCGACGGACGACAAACACAGCATCAACGATGCTACCTTCCGGGTGGACGGGGACCTCCCGCCGGGGGCGTACACCATCGGACTCAACGCCTCGAGCCGCGCGTTCAACCCGACCCGCGCGACGGGCGGCGTGAAGAAGGACTGGGACATCGACCCGAGCCTCATCGACGTCCACCGGCGGCTCCAGATCGCGATCGTGGACAGTACCTGATCCGTCCACCGCCACTGAAGGCGACACGACGGGAGCATGGGCCGTCCCCCTCGGTGGCTTCAGGGCGTCCTCCGGCGCCGGTCCCACCGCTCGATGACGGTCACGCGCGGCGGATGGTTGCTACTCGAATACGGGTGCCACCTCCTCCTCGTAGCACCCCCGACAGACGTAGTGGTCGACCACTCCGTCCTCGGTTCTGGTGTGGATGAGGACGTGTACCGTCTCTGA
>CAZCXJ010000204.1:0-2908 GCA_964502585.1 uncultured Candidatus Halobonum sp. | reverse complement strand
CTTCCCGAGCCAGGAGTACGACCCGAACATCGGGATCTACGGCCTGGACGTGACGGTGACGCTGGTTCGACCCGGCTATCGGGTCACGAGACGCGAGCAGGAGACGCGGTCTGTGCCGGAGAACCATCGGATGACGCATGAGGATGCGATCGCCTTCCTCGAGCAGGAGTTCGACGTGGAGGTGAACGGATGAGCGAGAGCGAGACGGAACCCGAGGGGGAAGAACCGGATGTCGAAGTTATCGGACCCGAGGAGACGGGCGAACACGCGAGCAAGCGGACCGGCGGACGGCACGAGTGCCGCCGATGCGGTCGCAAACAGGGGTTGGCAAGTACGACATCAACCTCTGTCGGCAGTGTTTCCGTGAGGTCGCCCGCTCGATGGGCTTCCGTAAGTACAAGTAACTATGGCAGGCAATGATCCACTGGCGAACGCGCTCTCAGGGTTGAACAACGCCGAGAGTGTCGGTCACCTCACGTATACGGTCCAGCCCGCCTCGAACACGGTCGGATCGATCCTGGAAGTGCTGTACGACCGGGGTTACGTCGACGGCTTCGAGTTCGTCGACGACGGCAAAGCCGGGCGGTTCGAGGTCGAACTAAAAGGCGCCATCAACGAGTGTGGGACGATCAAGCCCCGATACAGCGTTAGTGCGGACGGGTTCGAGAAGTGGGAGAAACGGTTCCTCCCGGCCCGTGACTACGGGGCCCTCATCGTCACCACCTCCCACGGCGTCATGAGCCACTACGAGGCCCGCGAACAGGGTATCGGTGGCCAACTCATCGGATACGTCTACTGATGACACGAATCGAAATCGAACTTCCCGAGGCGGTCAGCGCGGAGACGGACCACCTCGATCTGACGGTCGAAGGGCCCAACGGCCACGTGACCCGCCGTCTCTGGTACCCAGACGTCTCGGTGACGGTCGAGGACGACCGAGTGGTCATTGAAGGTCCGACCGACGCCGACCGGCAGACTGAGGCGACGATGGGCACCTTCGAGAGCCACGTACGGAACGCGGTCTACGGCGTCACTGATGGATGGGAGTACCGGATGGAGGTGTTCTATGCCCACTTCCCGATGGACGTATCGGTCGAAGGCGACGAGGTCGTCGTCTCGAACTTCCTCGGCGAGCGCGCCCCACGACGCACGGAGATCCGGGGCGACACTGAGGTAGAGGTCGACGGCGAAGAGCTCGTCCTGACGGGCCCCTCGAAGGAGGACGTCGGACAGACCGCCGCAAACATCGAACAGTTGACCCGGGTGAGCGGAAAGGACACGCGGGTCTTCCAGGACGGGGTCTACATCACCGAGACGCCCAAAGGAGGTGCCTGACGGATGGCTGACGAGATCCAGGAATTGGAAGACATCTCCGGTGTTGGCCCTTCGAAGGCGGAGTCGCTACGGGAGGCCGGGTACGAGACCATCGAGGACGTCAAAGCCGCCTCCCAGGGCGAACTCTCCGAGGTCGACGGTGTCGGGAACGCCCTCGCCGCCCGGATCAAGGCGGACGTCGGCGGCCTCGAAGTCGAGGAGGAGACGGAAGCAGAGATCGAAGAGGAGACCGAACCGGAGGACGAGGAGCCGGACGAGGACGTCGAGACGGAACTTCAGCCGCGGGGTCACGCCGAGAAAACGCCCGAACTCGACGACGAGACCGCACGGGCGCTGGCGCAAAAACATCGCGAAGGCAAACCGCGATTCAACCGGCAAGACCACCACAAGAAGAAGCGGGTGCCGACGAGCTGGCGCCGCCCGCGCGGTCAGCTCTCGAAACAACGCCGTGGCATCAAGGGCAAGGGAGCGACGGTCGAGGCCGGGTTCCGGTCACCCACGGCCGCCCGGGGGCTCCATCCGAGCGGGTTCGAGGAAATCCGTGTCCACAACACGGACGACCTCGAGGGGGTCGACCCGGACACCCAGGCCGTTCGGATCGCGTCGAAGGTCGGGGCACGCAAGCGAGAACGGATCGAAGACGAGTGCGAGGACCGCGGGATCCGGGTCCTCAACCCGACGTACATCGAAGTCGAGGTGACTGACGAATGACGGATCTGTCAGCACAGCGCCGACTCGCCGCCGACGTTCTCGACATCGGCGAGGATCGAGTCTGGCTCAATCCCGAGGCACAGTCCGAGTTGGCGGACGCGATCACGCGTGAGGACGTCCGCGAGCAGATCCAACAGGGCAACATCCGCCCGAAGGACGCCAAGTCGAACTCGCGGGGCCGGACGCGCGAGCGGAGCGCGAAACGCTCGTACGGCCATCGGAAGGGCGCCGGGACGCGGAAAGGAAAGGCCGGCGGCCGACAGGATTCGAAGGCCGACTGGACGGCCCGGATCCGTGCCCAGCGGCAGCGGCTCCGTGAGCTCCGCGACGACGGTCCACTCGACCGCTCGCAGTACCGCGAGCTGTACGACAAGGCTGCCGGCGGAGAGTTCGAGGACGTCCGTCGACTCGAAGCGTTCATCGAATCAACCTACGATATCACACTGGAGGACAACTAATGGCAACCGGACCACAGTACAGCGTACCGATGCGGCGTCGCCGCGAGGTCCGGACCGATTACCATCAGAGGTTGCGCCTGTTGAAATCAGGCAAGCCACGCCTCGTGGCGCGGGTCTCGAACAGACACGTCAGGGCGCAGCTGGTCACACCCGGTCCGGACGGCGACAACACCCATGCAGCCGCCTCCAGCGAGGACCTCGAGGAGTACGGCTGGGAGGCCCCGACTGGGAACCTTCCATCGGCGTACCTCACGGGGGTCCTCGCGGGCCAGCGGGCCCTGGAGGCCGGGGTCGAGGAGGCCGTGCTGGATATCGGCCTCAACACGGCGACGCCGGGAAACAAGGTGTTTGCGGTACAGGAAGGCGCGATCGACGCAGGCGTCGAGATCCCACACAACGAGAGC
>CAZCXJ010000203.1:0-2908 GCA_964502585.1 uncultured Candidatus Halobonum sp. | reverse complement strand
GTTCACGCACGTCCCGCCGAGTGGCAGTCCGGTGTTCACCATCGCGGTCGAGAGGCCGCGCCGGTCGGCCTCTGTGATTGCCGCGAAGGCAGCTGCACCACCGCCGAGAATCACGAGGTCATACGAGCGAGGAGTCGTCATGTTCGCCTATGGTTTACAATACGAAGTTGTTATACTGTGGAGTCCAAAGCTAAAGAGTAGGTTGGAGGCCTCAAACTAATGGCAGACGCTACTCCTACACCCGAGCCGACGTGCGACGTGGACGGAGCGTGTTACTGCCCGTTGACGGGCGTGATAAACACGCTCAGTCGGAAGTACGCGATGCAGTTGGTCAGCATTATCGGCGCTCACGACTCACTTCGGTTCGGCGAGATTGAGGAACACCTCACGGATGCCAGTAGTTCAACGATTTCAAAACGACTAGAGGAGTTCGAGGAAACCGGGCTAGTTTCTCGGACACAACATAACGAGATTCCACCGCGTGTAGAATACAGGCTGACCGATGATGGCTACGAGGTTCGCGAACGTCTCGAACCACTTCTCGAATGGGCAGAACAACAATCTTGAGGGGCATTCCTAATAGAACGACCATCACCGACATCTCGGCAGACGCGTTTTCCAACTATTCGTCCCGGTCTGTCATCCCTGCTAGTGGACTTCGTTGAAACCCTTGCGACGGATACGAGTGTCGTGGTGAATAGAGGCTCTGTATTCAGCACACCGTTTGTATCGGCTGCTGGGGGTTTCAGCAGAGCCGTTCAGTCCTAACCTGCTAGAACTAACCGGTCGGCGTTGTAGCCACTGAATATAGCGTTTCACAGCTGAAGCCGATTGGCTCAATCATCGCTGATCGGGACCCCGAGCCGAAGACCACGGGCTGATCGACCTGGACTGGCCTCATGACTGGGCGTCACCCCCGATGTTGTCGCCCCAGCGGAACTCCGGGCGGGCCGTGACCACGGGCCGGTCAACCGTCGGCTCGGGTGCGGTGATTCGGATGCCGGCCGCACCGGCCGCATCGGCGAGGAACTGCGCGTACACGCCCAGCGTCACCCGGCCGTCGCGGGTGAACGCGTAGAAGTTCGTCCGCTGGTCGGTGCCGGCAGTACGCAACATGCCGGCGTCCACCAGCTCCCGCAGTGCCGGGTACAACCTGTTATCGTTGATCCGCTCGTCGCGGAATCCCTCGAGGGCGTGCTTGAGCGACAGGCCGTATGGCCGGCCGTGATCCGCCCCGCGGGGCTCGTCCAGCGCGACCGCCGCGAGGATGTCACGCTGGAGGGCGTCCAGCGGGCCGACGGTGGCCGGCTCGTCGCCGAACCACGCACGGGGGGCGTGCTGCCGGGCATCGAGAACCACGGGTTCGCTGCCGCCGTCTGGCCGGAGCCGGGCACACGGCCGGCAGGCCGGGCCGGCCCGCCGCGCATCGTACCCGGTCGCCCGGCCACGACACGTCGTGCAGAGCGTTGGGATGGCTTTTTGCGATGGCTGTGCATGTGACCGTCTGTGGGGCGCTTGTCCCACGGTGGGTTCGTCGAACATGGTCTGACCATCCGTTGGCACGGACCCATCCGGGCCGGCGCGGGGACGCCGGCCCCATTCTCATGTGGAGAGTGGACCAACCGACTCGGCGACTCGTCCAGTCCACGTTTATGAACTTCACACACATATATGTTCGCAATGAACCTCAAAATTTGCGGGTTCCACATCGCTTGGAAGACAGGTGGAGAGTGAGTTCGCCACACATCGATAAAGTCAGCAGACATATGTGTCGGCCGGTGGAAGGTCGGCCCGATGCGGTACTCAGGAACCTGGATGAGCATCTGGGACGATCGCATCCTCGAGTACGTCCGCCGGAAGGGGAGCGGGACGCCCAAGCAGTTGGCCGAAAGCGGGTACGTCCGGGTGTCCCCCCAACACTGCTCCCGGCGCCTGCAGACGTTGGCCGACCACGGACTGGTTGAGCACCTGGGCAACGCGGTGTACGTGATTACCGACCGGGGCGAACAGTACCTGGACGGCGAACTCGACGTGGCCGAGGACCGGCCGGACGACCCGGTCGTCCCGGCCGACCTAAACGAGTCCGACGCCGAATAATCCGGTCACGGGTCGGGGTGGCTGTCGACCGGGCGCTGGCCGGACCACAAGGGGTGACGGGACTGGACGATGCGCCCCCACCTGCGACACTGCCACCCGACAGTAACGCCGCCGGGACTCGGCCGACCGATAGCCGATCATACCAGCCGGCGCCGCTGTTTCAGCCCGCGACACACTGTGACGCGCCATGCATACTTGCACGGGCGGGACGAGGCGGGCACGATGGCACGTCCGTCATCGGTCGTCGCACGCGCCCAGCCGCACAGCCCGACCACTGCCGGAGCGACGGCGGGCAGGAGGCGATGACTCAGGAGTATCACCAGGGCGACCGGGTTCGGGTGACGGTTCCGGACCCCGTCGATCCGGATCATCGCTATCACGGCGCGGTCGGCACCGTGACCGCCGTCCACGAGGACTGTCTGTCGGTCAAGACCGGCGACTCCCGCGACGACTACCTGTACCGGGTTGAGTTCGAGCGCCACCGCGCCGGACGGATGTGGTTCCGCCACGACGACCTCGACCGGGTCCTGGCTCCGGACCGACCCGAGAATGGTGAGTAGTCACAACTGGGTCTCACACCTTCGTGTACGGCTGCCCAGAGAGGGGACCGTACTCGGCATGGACAATACGGCCGTGTTGAAACCCGCGAGAACTGAACGGGTCCAGCGGCCGTACTGAATACAGGGCGCGTATTCATCACCGGAGCGGGTTTCTCGGGTCTTATCCCCACAGTGGCCCATGCTAACGTTTAACATGATGGGCTACGAAAGGGGTGGAAGCGTTCTGTACAGAAACCGCTAGGAGCGTATTC
>CAZCXJ010000202.1:0-2914 GCA_964502585.1 uncultured Candidatus Halobonum sp. | reverse complement strand
ATAGGAGACGTTGCTGGACCGGGACAGTCACGCGCGGCGTGGCAAATCCGTCCACAGTCTACCGACTCGTTGTGGTATTACACAGTATTCACATAATGGACGGTTTCCACAATAAAAACAAGTATTATTATTTTTTGACGCTGGAGTACGGAGTGAGCGAGTATGCCCACGGTGACCGTCAACGTCGACGACGACCTCAAAGATCGAATGGAGGATCACCCGGAGATCAACTGGTCCGAGGTCGCGCGCAATGCCTTCGAGGAGAAAATCGACGATCTAGAGATGATGGAACGACTCTCATCGGACAGCGAACTCACCGAAGACGATGTCGACGAACTGGCCGAGTTGATCGATAGCAATGTCGCGGAACGACTGGCAAGCAGATAAGCCGCTCATCCTCGATACGAATACCGTCCTCTCGGGACTCATCCCCGGCGACTTCCCCCGCCTGGACGCGGTGTTTGGGAGCTTCCAGATCAGGCGGGTGGACGCCAGGTGTTGCCATCGAGCTGCACCAGGTCGTACCGTTCGAGCACCCGCAGAAGGTCGACAACCTCCTCCGCGTCCGCCGGGACGGCCATGTCGTCGGGCAGGTTCGAGGCGACCCGGCTCCGGGTGCCGCCGTTGATCCGTTCGACGGTGTCCAGGACTGCCAAGAGGTCGTCGACGAGAACACCGAGCTCGGGGCCCTCCGACTCCGGCTGGTTCAGGACGGCGACGATCTCGTCGTACGGCCCGTTCAATTCGACCGAAACGTCGACGTTTTTCGGCGAGTCGTCTTCGGATTCCATATTATAGCCTCGTTTGCTCGGCCTGTGGTATTAAATCTATCACGTACGCCCCCCGTTGGCTAACGACGCCCTCTATTCGCGAGTGAGTTCCGAGGTGTGGATTCACTGGCCTCGAATCCACGATCATCGCGGGCAGACTCATCGCTCCGCTGGAGCCAAGCAGACGTCGATCGAGGCAGACCAACCGGGCCGAACGGTGCGCCCGGAGGATGCCGGGCATTCGACTGCACGCCAGTCCGCGCGACCAGCCGCACCCGCGGGCGCAGGATGGGCCCAACCGACCGCCAGTACTGGTAAAGGGGAGCCCACGCGACCGACAACCATGCCCACGTCCAGCCCCTTCGACCGATACACCGAGCGATACGAGCGCTGGTTCGACACGCACGAAGCCGCCTACCGGTCCGAAGTCGAGGCGCTCCGGCGACTGGTCCCCCAGCCAGGGTTCGGGGTCGAGATCGGCGTCGGCAGCGCCCGGTTCGCGGCCCCGCTCGGGATGCAGGTGGGACTCGACCCTGCAGGCGACATGCTGGTTCGGGCACGCGAGCGGGGGATCGACGCCGTCAAAGGGGTCGCCGAATCCCTGCCGTTCAGCGACGGAACGTTCGACACGGCGCTGATCGTCACGACGATCTGTTTCGTCGACGACATCCCCCGAACGCTGGCTGAAGCCCGGCGGGTGCTGCGTCCGGACGGCTCGCTCGTCATCGGTTACATCGACAAGGAGAGTCCCGTCGGCCGGATCTACCAGGAGAAGAAGTCGGAGAACCCGTTCTATCGGGAGGCCACGTTCGTCTCGACTGACGAACTCCTCGATGCGCTCGAAGCCGCGGGGTTCTCGGAGTTCGAGTTCGTCCAGACCATCTACCACTGGCCCGACGACATCGACGAGCCCGAACCGATCGAAGCCGGGTACGGCGACGGGTCCTTCGTCGGCATCAAGGCTCCGATGTAGCAGTTGTCGCCCAGTCCTGGACCGCATCGCCTGTCGGAGACGCGATTGATCGCGGGGGGGCCCCGCGTGTGACCCGGCCGAGTCGCGGTTGACCGGGGGCGGGTCCTGCGTTCGCGAGCCCCAGACGCTGTCGGCTCCGGACGGATATCATGGATTCAAACGGCTCCGGAACCTAGGGCGAGTATGCGCGATCGGGATCCCCGGACCCGGTGGGCGGCCGTCGTCGGGAGCACGGTCGGCCTGCTCGTCGCGGCACTGCTGCCGTCCCCGTTCAGACGCCATCCGGGATGGAAATGGCTGGGCCCGGACAAACTCCTGCATCTCATCGGGCATGCAGGGTACGTGCTGACGCTGGTGACCGCGTTCAGCACTGGCCGCCTGAGTGACGGAAACGCCGCCGTCCTCGCGGTGTGTGTCTCCACCGTGCACGGTCTGGTAACCGGTCGGGTGCAAAGGCGGGTTCCCGGCCGGGCGTTCGAACCGATGGACCTCCTTGCCGGCGTGGTGGGAGCGATCCTCGCCGCTGTCAGCTGGTATGCGCTACAGGATCCGTCGGCGAGAACACATCAGTGATTCGACGGGGATCGGCAAGACGAGAGTGCTGGCGAGACCGCCCGAGTGGGGACCGTGCAGAACAAACGCGAGTCCCCCGCCGAGAGCTCCCTGCCGAGTCTCAGTCGGAGAACCGCGGGAGGGCCCCGCATCTAACGGGGGACTGATCACTCCTCGCTGCGGAGGGATTCGATCCGGTGTTCGAGGTCGTCGATCGCCTCCTCGACGCTCTCGAGTGCTTGGTCGCTCAGTTCTTCGGCCTCCTCCACTGCCTCGTCGAGGGCGTCACGGAGACGCTCGACGGCCGTGTCGATGCCGTCGGAGTCGGTCTCGGTATCGATGTCGTCGGAGTCGCTCATGGTCCGGTTGGGACTACTTGGCTTGCCCGGTTACGCGTGGCTCCTGTTCCTAACCGGTGGGAATGATCGCGGTTGTTCATTCTTCCTCGGAGCCAATATCAAAACACCACGGTCATCCGGTCACGAGGACCGAACGAAACACCGATCAAAACGTGATATGCGTTCGTTTCGATCACTCCTGACGCGCAGTCGGCCAGGGAAACTGGGGTTACTGGAGGTCGTCGCGATGGGCGTCGGCGGGATGGTCTCGGGCGGCATCT
>CAZCXJ010000201.1:0-3005 GCA_964502585.1 uncultured Candidatus Halobonum sp. | reverse complement strand
TCGTCCGCGCCCGGCGCGTCCGACTCACGGGCCCGGTCGGCCGCGCGCTGTGCCGATGTCGCCACGGCGTCCAGGGCCGTCGCCAGTCCCTTTGCCGGCCCACCCTGACTGCCGTCCGTAGACGTGCTCGTCGGCTGCCCACCATCGTTATCATCGGTATCGTCGGTGTCGCCGTCGTCATCGCCGTCCATCCGACTTTGCACGTCATCGCGCGTCTCGACCGCGAGATCGGCGACGAACGACGCCAGCGACGCCTTGCCCGTCTCCGGGCGCTCAACGGTCACCTTACCTTCGTCAGCGTCGGGGTCCGGGTTCGTCCGGAACGCGCCAAGGGCGCCGTCGCTGTCCTCCACCTCCGTGGTATAAGCGCCCTCGCGGTGAACGTAGGTGGCGTCCGGCCCGTCGACGCGCGTTTCATACAACTTCCCGCCGAAGTCATCCACGATAGCCACCCGATCGAGCGCCTCGTCAGTTCCGTCGGCGTCGACTTGGAGCTTTGTCGCGTCCTCGTTGGCGACCAGCGACAGCTGTCCGTCGGCGCCTGCCGCGGTCACTCCCTCTTCGGCCCGGAGTCGCTCGCTGTGTGGCTTGCGCCCGGCTCCGTTGACTGTGAGTCGGTGCTCGCCGGGCTCGGCATCGGCGGCGACAACGCCGGCGAACGACGGAACGGCCTCGGGGTCGCTCTCCAGGAGGGCGACCGTTTCCACAACCGGTTCGACCGGGGTGACGCCGTCCCCGTCCGGGGCCTCCTCGTCGGGTATCACTTCGCGCACGAAGCCGACCACCCGAGCGGTACTGCCGCCCGCTCCCACCGCGTCGTAGCGGTCGGCCAGTTCTGCCCGGTGGTTCGGATCGGTGATGTCCGTTGCCGGGTCGATGTAGCGGTCTTGATCCCACGGCGTCCCGGCGGTCGTGATGTGGCTCGCAACCGCATCCTCAGCGAATTTCGGGATGGAAAACTCGAAACTCAGTTGGGGGCCATCGAAGGCGTCGATATCCTCGGCCTCGGCGGTCGGCACGAGATCATAGGTCACGTCAGCCGCCTCAGCGAAGCCGAATCTGACGCCCGTTTCTCGGGTGGGGAGATCCTCCGGCGGCGAGTCGAGCGCGTCGTACGACCGCACTGTTAGGTCCGGCGGCACGAGGTGTGACCGTTCGAATGACGGGAGTTCCGGGTGGTCATAGACGGGTTTCCCGTCGAGCTCGGGCACGACGTACGGGAGCCGGAACCCTTCGTCGCGTGGCAGACCATACGCGAGCGGCACCTCCGCGATCGCTTCGGCCACGGTGACGGCCGCGTTCGTCACGTCCGCGATGTCGTTCCCGCCCGGAAGTCGCTGGAAGGAATCCTCTGCGGAGTTGACCGAGAGCGCACTGGAGTGTGATCCCAGCTCCGTTAGAATGCGCGGCGGTGCCTCAGGATCGAGGTGCTCGTTGTTCGGGACGCGCCGGGAGTGGGAGCTGGCGACGTACAGTTGTGAGTCGTCGTCCTCCGTGTCGACAAACACGTGCAGCACCTCCCAGTCGTGCCAGTGAAAGTTCGCCGTGAACTGGTCGAATGCCGAGTACATCCAGAACTGCACGACCGCGAGCGGCGAATCCTCATAGCTGACGGCATTGTAGAACACGGTCGGGTTCGGAATCGTCGGTGGATCGCCTAACTCGAACCCCTGCAGATAGCCTTCGACGGCTTCGAAGCCGGTGACCACGCGGTCACCATCCTGTTCGGTCGCATATGGTCGCGGGTCGGTTGGAAACCAGGTCTCGGCTACGTCGAAATACAGCGTCGGGGCGAACGTCTCCGCAAGTTCGAGAGCGCGGTCATCGTCGACGGGGGTTGTCGTCGCGTTCCCACTGCCGTCGCCACCGAATTGCGAACACCCGGCGAGTGCGGCGCTCGCCCCGACGCCGGCGAGCGTCAGCAGTTCCCGACGGGTCGGGGGCCCTCCATCCATGGCCCCTGATTCGCGCACCGTACCTATGTGTCTGATGGCTGTGACCCGCGTCGGTATTCGCGCTGACCCAGGCGTTTATACTGCCTGTCTCCAATTATTGTCCATGACAGAAATCGAGATACGCTACTGCCGTCCCTGCCGGGCTGGCGGACAGGCTGCCGGCACCCGCCGGGCACTGTTGTCGCGGCTCCGGGATCATCCGTCCGTCGACCCGGAGCAGGTGACGCTCTCACCCGCGAGCGAGGAAGTGTTCTGCGTCGCTGTCGACGGGGAGCGGGTCTGGTCAGCCGCCGACCCAGCGGGCCGTGTCGACGCCGTCGCTGCAGTCAACGCTGTCCGCCGCCGGCTCGGACAGGCGAATGGTCATTAGTCCTGGGCGTACTCCTGCCGCTCAGTCCCGCGCTGACGCTCGGTTGCGGGGCCGGTGACCCTCCGGACGCTCCCGTCCCCGGTTGAGCCCGCCACGGCAAAGGGCATACCACCAGGCTCGCTCTCACAGGCAAGCCATCTCCGGACGCACGCGGTGGTGAGCCCACGGCAGCCGTCGCATCGTCGCCGTCGTCCTCAGGCTATCGATACTCCCGGTGTTAGCGGATTTTGAATCCTACAGGTCGTACAACGCAGTGAACTTCTCCTCGACATACTCGAGGAAGTAATCGGCCGTCAGCTGCTCCCCGGTTGCGACCTCGACCAGCTCGTCGGCGGCGTACCGTTGACCGTGTCGGTGGACGTGCTCGGTCATCCAGTCCCACAGCGGGCGGAACTCCCGGTCGCGGATGTGGCCCTCCACGTCGATGTCCTCGCGCATCGCCGCCGTGAGCTGTGCAGCGAGCACGGACCCGATGGTGTAGGAAGGGAAGCCGCCAAACCGCATCGTCCAGTGGATGTCTTGAAGCGCCCCGCCCGCGTCGTCCTCGGGGACGACGCCGAGGTAGTCGTTCATCAACTCGTTCCACCGCGTCGGCACGCCGTCAACTGTGAGGTCGCCGTCAAGCAATTCGCGCTCGATATCGTGCCGGAGGATGATGTGCATATGGTAGGTCAGTTCGT
>CAZCXJ010000200.1:0-3068 GCA_964502585.1 uncultured Candidatus Halobonum sp. | reverse complement strand
CCGACCCCGTCCATTCGGATATCTCGCCGTCGTAGAAGGCATCGTCACTCGGGAGGTCGCCCTCGAGTTGCGGGAGAGCCGGAGTCCGGTCGATCGACGCCCGGAGGAGTTTCATCCGCATCGCCTCCTCATGGCCGAGGATTGCCTCGACCGTGTCGACGTCGATCCGGCCGTCGTAATAGGCGTCGGTCACCCGCCGGCGGAAGTCATCGTCGGCTGCCAGGGCTTCGAGTTCATCTTCGAGCGCATCGATCAGCAGGCGCGTCCGAGAGATATCGAGGACCTCAACGACACTGTCGGCACGCTCGATGAGGGACGTTGGAGCGTTGAAATCGACACGGGTTTTCTCCTCAGCCATATTGATGTGTAGAATCTACACATACTTAGCTTCCTTGGCGCCTCCTAGCAGGACGGATCACGTCCTCGGGGTGGGATTCTTCGAGCGGGTGATCCAGTTCGCGGTAGGTCACTGAGACGCCGGTCGACAGACCGTGGCCACAGGTCGAGTGACCTGGTCATCGGCGGATATCGTCCCGCGACGGGAACGGCCACCGATGCCGTTGGGCCGCCGTCGGCTGCTTCGGACGTGCGGGGCGGGCCTTCTCACCATCGGGACCGGGTGTGCTGGGCTCTCGGGGCGCCCCACGGAACGCGAGCGGACGGTCAATCCCATGTTGGACGGGACGCCGACCGTCACGCCGACCCCCGAGCGGAGCTCGGTCGGCCGGACACGGACCGTTGACGGGACCGACGTCGTCCATCTCGGCGTCGAACGGATCGCCGACGATCGAGAGATTCTCGAACGGGACGTGCCGTACACGCGCTGTTTGCAATCGGGCCAAGGCATCGAGAGTCGGCCCAGAGGAGCGAATCTCCGAGGGACTCAATCCGTCCGGTCAAAATAGTTTGCCGGCCGAGCGGCTGTTTAGTCGCGTGGACCGACGGAGAAGGCGAGAAAGGACACCACTCAGTGAATTGAACGATCAGGTCCATGTCCCGTTCACTCGAGATCACGGGGATCGGTATGCTCGATTTCGGGGATCTCGGGAAACAGCGTGTCCGTTGAGACGATCGGCTCCTCAAGGACAGCCGCAGTGCCGAGATGCACGCCATCGAATACGTTGAGGGCTCCGTACTGTGATCGGAGATCGGCGGCAGCGTCGAGTGCGTCACTGGTCAGCGGCACCAACTCGATGTTCGTCTGAGCGATCTCCTGGTGCGCCCGGACGACGCGGTTACGATCCCACTCGTCTTCCATCACGTACTGGAGTTCGATGCCCGTCGCGACTGACGTCTTCGGGTCCCTGATCGACTCGATATCGACATCACTCGCTAACCAGTCATCGGCTTTCAGCTCGGCGAGGATGACATCGAGGTCAAGATACACGTTTTCGGTCCAGCCGCTCTTCGACGTCTTTCCGCGCCTCGCTGTCTGCCTGTTCGTGGAGACGTTCCAAGTGCTGTTCGCGAACGACGAGCCGAGCGCCGTATCGGAGCGCCTCGGACCGTGACCCGAAGACCCCGTCCTCGACGAGTCTATCGAGCCGGTCAACGAGCTCCGGCGGGAGCGAAACCGGAACGGACTGTCGGTCGCTGCTCATGCTTCTACGTGGTCTATACGATTGTATAAACGTTATCCAGGCACCGAAGCCACAGGGGAGGCGCTATGCTCGAGGCAGCCCAGAGCGGCCGAACCACCCGTCAGGTGTGCCTGGGGATTCGCCAAGCAGTTCATCAGTCAGTTCGGGAACGTGTCTGCTATCTTGATTCAGCGAGAGAATCCCGCCGGTCACCGCGGGCGAGATCATGGCCTCGAATCGAACGACCCGCTCACCGACGGATGTCGTCCCGGGACGGGAACGGCGTCTCGAGCGCCTCGACGAGGACCGTCCCGACGGCCTCCGCATCCGCCAGCGAGAGCGTCTCGACCGGCGAGTGGGTGTACCGCGTCAGGACGGCGACCGCGCCCGCATAGCGACCCCCGCGGACCTGTTGGAACTCCGTCGCGTCGGTCGACCCGCCGATCATGACGGCGTGCTGGACGGGCGTGTCCGTCGCGGCCGCCGCGTCGGTCAACCACGTGAACGTCTGCCGGTCGACCAGGACCCCGTCGAACATGTACTCCGAGGTGCCGTCGCCGAACTCGATGACCGGCCCCTCACCCAGCATCACGTCGGGCGTGTCCGACCCCCCGGCCGGGTAGTCGTCCGCCGGGAAGATCTCCAGGGCGATAGCCACGTCGGGGTCGACCGCGAACCCGGTCATGCGTGCCCCCCGGAGGCCGACCTCCTCCTGGACGGTCGCCGCGAAATGGACGGTCGCATCGGCTGCTGTCTCGCGTGCGATGGCGACCAGGATCGCAAGCGCGATCCGGTCGTCCAGGGCACGGCCGGTGATCCGGTCGGTCGCCAGGTGGTTGACCTCGCGGTCCCACGTGGCGAAGTCCCCCGGCTGGATGTTCAGGTCGGCCACCTCGGCGGCCGCGGTCGCGCCGACGTCGATCCGCAGCGTCTCTTCATCGACGGTCTCCTTCTCGTCGTCCATGTAGTGGCGCGACTTGGGGCCGATGACGCCCGGGACGCGGTCGGGACCGACGACGACACGCTGACCTGGGAAGTTCCCCTTGTAGTGGCCGCCGAGTTTGGTGTACTCCAGGAACCCGTCGTCGGTCACGCCGTCGATCAGGAGTGCCAGTTCGTCCGTATGGGCGGCCAGCAGGATCTCAAGGTCCGTCTCCGCATCGCCCTCGTGCGTGGCGATGACGTTGCCCTGCGCGTCCCGGTCGATCCGGTCCACGTGCGTATCGATCAACTCGACGAACGTGTCCGCGACCTCGTACTCGTTGCTCGGGCCCCCGCGGGCCGCGACCAGCGCGTCCAGATCCGATTCCTGTAGACGCATGCCCCGGGCCACAGCGCGCCCGGCGATGAACGTACCGGCTGTGTCAACTGCTGCTGTGTCCACGGGACGAGCCCGCCCACCGCATCCAGACGGTCCTGGTATTGTGCTGGCGGTGGCCGACGGTCATCGGTCGGGAGAGTACTGCGTCGAGTCGGAACTCGAGCCAG
>CAZCXJ010000199.1:0-3084 GCA_964502585.1 uncultured Candidatus Halobonum sp. | reverse complement strand
CCTACGGCAAGACAACGACCTTCGAGTGTGATGGGGAGATGGTCGACGCCGTGGCGGCGGCCGCGGAGGCCGTCGAGGGCGTGACCGAGATCAAAGAGCGGATGGACTTCGGCGGGAGCGAGGACGCCTCCTACCTCGTCGAGCGGGTGCAGGAGCAGGGCGGGACGGCCACGTACATCGGAGTAGGTGCGTCGAACGTCGCCGGCCATCACACGGCGCGGTTCGACATCGACGAGAGTGCATTGGGAATCGGCGTCGACGTCGTGGTGGAGACGGTCCGGTCGCTTGGCGGGTAGAGGAGGTGCGTGTCGGCTCGACCGCGACGTCGCTGTACAGCGGGAAACACCCGGTCGTCACCGAGATCAACCCCGGGATGTACGTCTTCAACGACCGCCGGCTCGTGGAGAACTCCCCGGACGTCTCCCCGGAGGACTGTGCGCTGACGGTCGCCTCGACGGTCATCTCGACCGAGGCCGAGGACCGGCTCGTCGTCGACGCGGGGAGTAAAAGTATCGCCCGCGATACCGACCTGCCGCCGATGGCGGTCGGGCACGAGGGGCTCGACTACTTCACCGCCTCGGAGGAGCACGGCTGGGTCGACACGAGCGACTGCGAGGCGTCGTTCGCCGTCGGCGACCGGATCGAGTGGGTCCCCCCGCACGTCTGCACCACCGTCAACCTCCACGACACGCTGGTGGGGACCCGCGACGGCCGCGTCGAGGCGGTCTGGAACGTCCAGGCACGGGGGAAGGTCAGGTAGATCGGCGCCCGACGTCCGGCCTGCCCCCGTCGATCACCGTCTGGCCGGCTGTGGTACTCATAGGGATCAGCAAAAGACGGCATACATTCGACGGATTATCCCCCGATGGCTATCAAAAACACGTTGCGAGATATCGAGGGGGTATTCATAACTCGGTCAGATCGTCGGCTCGATGTTCTGGTTCAGTTGAAAGACGTTCTCCGGATCCCACTCGTTCTTGACCTCGACCAATCGATCGTAGTTATCCCCGTAGGCCGCTCTCACCCGCTCGGGATCGGTGTCGGTCTGGTTGTTCACGTACTCACCGCCGGTCGAGTGAGGAGCCATGGCTCTACGAAACGTGCGAGCCCATTCCGCGAAGTCGTCGTCTTGGGCGGAATCGCTCCACTGTGGCGCGAGAATGAGCAGATGTTCGGCGTCTCGATGCGGGTACGCCGTCGCATCTTCGGCAACTTCGTTCACAACCCCACCGAGCGACAACATGATAACGTACACTGGGCCGCTGGATGGGACGGCCTGCTCACGGAACGTCTCGATCGCATCGTCTGGCAACTCGGTGAACAACAGCGACTCCATGAGACTGCGCCGACCACGCTCGATCGGCTCCTCACCCAGTTCCTCGTACGTGAGGGCCCTGACCTCTTGGTGGATCGGCTCCCCGAACGTCCGGATCGGGTCCAGTACCGGGGTCGACACGTCGGTCTCTTCCATGTGGGTAACTCCCAAGAAGGCGACGGGGTCGCCGTCGAATGGAAGGACGCCCGTACCGACGACCACCTCCTTCGGTAGGTCCGCCATGTATTCGCGGTAGAATCGAAGGACGCTGTCGACCTCCTTGATGGGATAGAGGAACTGACCGGACACGGCCCGATGGTCGGTCGGGTGGCAATCGAATTCGAAGGACGTGACGATGCCGAAGTTGCCGCCACCGCCGCGGAGCGCCCAGAAGAGCTCCGGGTTCTCGTCCTTGCTCGCGTGAACCAACGTTCCGTCCGGGGTGACGACATCGGCGGCCCGGAGGTTGTCGATGGCCAACCCACGCTTGCGCATATTGAACCCCATCCCGCCACCTAACGTGTACCCGGCAACGCCAACGCCGTCCACGTTCACCGCACCGACGAGTTCACGTCCGAACGCTTTGAGCTCGTGTTTGAGATCAGCCCAGGTTGCCCCCCCTGAACACGAACAACGTTCCTGTTCGGACTCATCCGCACGCCGTTCATCGACGAGAGGTCAACGACGAGGCCCTCATCACAGACAGCGTGACCGGCGGCGTGATGACCTCCGGATTTGACTGCGATGTCCAGTTCCTGTTCGCGGGAGAAGTCCACAGCCGACACGACGTCGGCTGCACCGCTGCAACGGACGACGAGCGCTGGGTTCCTGTCCACCTTGGCGTTCCAGACCGTCCGGGCCGCCTCGTAGCCCTCGTCACCAGGCTGGAGTACCGTCCCCCGGACGCGTTCGCCAAACGATTGGACCGTTGCATCATCGAACCGGTGTGTGGCTGGCATCGATTTGAACCTCCGTAATGTCAACTCTCGATAAGGAGATCGAGACCCAGTTGCCGCAGGAACTGCAGATCGTCCATCAGGAAGCGCTGTTCGACGATCTCACCGTCCTTGATCCGGAAGGAGTTGTACTCCTCGACTTCGACTTGGTTGTCCGTGGGCTCGATACCGTATAACGTTCCGTCGTGGATGGCATTCCAAGTGAGCCGGACCATCACCCGGTCGCCCTCGACCACCAGCTCGTGGATCTCGTGGTTGAGGTCCGACACTACATTCATGAGTCCGGTCATAAACTCCCGGAAGTTCTCGGCGTTGATCTGCACCTCTTCGCCGGTCATGCGTGTGTACTTACAGGTGTAGTCGTCCGAGATGAGTGCCTCCATCGTGTCGAGACCGTGATCCTCACTCGCGGCGATGTACTCGCGAATCAATTCCTCGTTCTCCGCTGTGTTCGTGGTTGGCATGGTTATCTCTTTTCGGCGTTCTACGCAACCACTCCCTTCCTCGACAGAGCGAACGCCTACACCCTATTCGGACGACAGATATGTTAAATGTTACCACCGAACGAGGTCATACAATCTCCGTCATGATGAGTGCCCTTCTCCTTGGTGGGGCTCACCTCAGAGCAAAAGTGTCGCCTACTACATTCGCACTGTGCATCTTGCACGCCGAGTCCAACAACTCTGGGATCAACCAATTCGAAAGTATGGGATTTTCTACTAATTCCTGTCAGTATCAGTGTCTATGTAGGACGTGACGTTTTTTTACCTCCGTCTCGGACCTCCGAGGCACACGCCATCCCCGTGAGCCGTT
>CAZCXJ010000198.1:0-3132 GCA_964502585.1 uncultured Candidatus Halobonum sp. | reverse complement strand
CTCCGCGAGGAGGGGTGGGGGTGGGACAACGACGGGCGGCTTCACTACCCACAGGACGCCGACCTCTCGCCGCGGTGGGAGGCCGAAGGGAACCCGGATCCCGACGACTACCCCTGTCTCGACAGCGAGGGCAGCTACACCCGGCCGCCGGATGACGAAGTCGACCTCCCGATCGACATCGACGAGTACACCGCCTGACTGGGCGCTGATACCGGGGCGAAGACCCGCAAAATCGGCCGAAATCACCGAGCCTCGTCGGGTCAGAACTGCCGGCGTCTGACACCACACCCGTACACACTCTCCCCATGTCATTCCAACGACCCCTGAACCGGATCAAGTCACTTCGGAAGAACAACCTCGTCGTCCGGAACACGATCGCGGGCTTCCGGCGACTCCTGTCGCAGAATATCACGCGGATCCCCCTGCTCTTTCTCACGCTCGTCGCAGCCCTCGCAGTGTTCGGCGAATCGCTCGCCCCGTACGGCTACAACGAGCGACTCATCGCTCCCGACGGGGGGATCATGCTCGCCGAACCGCCCAGCGTGGCCCATCCGCTGGGCACCACCGGCGACGGATACGACGTCCTGTCACGCATCATCGTCGGTGCCCGCCCCACCGCGATCGCCGGCGTGGTCGGCGGGACGATGATCGTCTCCATCGGGCTGACCATCGCGCTCCTGTCCGGCTATCTAGGTGGGATCGTCGACGAGACACTGATGCGCATCACCGACCTGTTTTTCGCGATCCCCTTCATTCCGTTCGCGCTGGTCGTCGTCGCCTTCTTCGGGGCCGGCTTCTGGATCGCCATCTTCATCATCGGAGTCTTGCTGTGGCGCTCGAACGCCCGCGTGATACGCGCACAGGTCCTCCAGATCAAGGAGCGACCGTATATCCAGGCCTCGAAAGCGTCGGGCGCGAGCTCCAGGCGGATCATCCTGAAGCACATCCTCCCGAACGTCGCACCGATGGCGATCCTCTATTTCGCGCTCGGGATCGGCGTGGCCATCATCGCCCAGGCGTCGCTGGCGTTCATCGGGGTCGCGGACGCACAGACCCCATCCTGGGGGGTCATGATCCGGAACGCGTACTTCTCGGGATACCTGCGAGAGGCCTGGGCGTGGGCGCTAGTCCCCGGGTTCATGATCGCCTTCACTGTACTGTCGACATATCTGATCGGTCGGTCGTTCGAGAGCGCCGACCGCGCGACGGGGGGGGTCTGACGTGGCCAGGTTGGATCCTCAGCGCCGCGTCGGACCCGGTGACAGCGCCGGTAGCTACGGGGATGTCCCGCCCCGTCCCGTGGAGGTGACGTTGAACCCATGAGCAGAATCCGGTATCTTGCGATGCGCAGCCTCAGGACCGTGTTCCTGCTGTGGGTGATCCTCACGTTCCTGTTTTTCTTCTTCCGGCTCATGCCCGGAGACTACACGACGCTGATGCTCAATCAAGGGGCATCCCCCGAGGCCGTCGCCCAACTGCAGGAGCGGTGGGGGCTGAACGACCCGCTGCACATCCAGTACTGGAACTACCTCACGAACTTCCTGATGCTGGACGTGGGGACCTCGCTCCAGACCCGGATCCCCGTCTGGGAGTTCGTCAGACCTCGGATGGTCAACACGATGATCCTGGCGCTTCCAGGCCTGCTGCTCGCCTACGTGCTCGGTGGCGTCGTCGGGAGCTTCATCGGGGACAAACGAGGGTCACGTCTGGAGCAGTCGGCGGTGACGCTGGTCACACTGATCGGCTCGTTCCCGGGCTTTTTCACCGCTATCCTCGCGATCGTCATCCTCTCGGTCTGGCTGGGGATCTTCCCGACGGGCAGTATGGTCTCGACGGCCACGGAGCTCCGGTTCGACGTCTGGTGGCGGAAGTACCTGACACTCGATTTCCTCCACCACTGGATCCTGCCAGTCTCGGTCGTCGCTATCCGGTACATGTACGGCCCGACGCTGATCATGCGGACCAGCTACGTCGAGGTCATGGGCCAGGACTTCGCGTACTACCAGAAGGTGACCGGCCTGCCCTACGTTCGCCGGGTCAGGCACCTCGGTCGACACGCCGTCCTCCCGCTGATGACGCTGTTCCCCATCTCGATCGTGCAGGCCGTGAGCGGCCTCGTGCTCATCGAGCTCGTGTTCAACTGGCCCGGACTGGGACTCACGATCATCGAGGCGATCCGGGCGCGTGACTTCCCTGTCATCCAGTTCGTCTTCTTCGTCGTTGCGGCGCTGGTCGTGGTAGCCAACTTCGCGGTCGACATCTTCTACAGCGTGGTGGACCCGCGGATCAGTGTCGGGGAGGACTGAGACTCTCCCCGTCCACCGCCCACGAGCACGGGAGTCGTTGGCCACACAGCGTTTATATCCGGTCGGCCGGTGGCAACGGTACATGCAGTCAGCCGAGCTCCTGGAGACGCTGGTCGAGGCGGGGGTACTGGAACCAACAGCCGACGGGGACACAGTCGCCGTCACTACGGAGTTCCAGGCGTCCGTGGACGAGACGGCGACCGCCCTGAACCGCCAGGACCAGCTCCACGAAGAACTCGAGGCCAGGTTCGACGACCCAGACGTGGTTGACCGGCTCACGGCGCTCGGCGAAGAGGACCTCCAGTTCGTCGCCCAGTACTGTGCCCTCGACGAGCGGACAGAGGGACTCGCCGCCGACGACCTCGTCAGGACGGTCGCCGTCCTCGGCCAGTTCCAGGGGACCACGCCGAGAGCGGAAGGCGCTCCGGACCCGTTCCTCCCGGTCCGGGGCGAGCAACTCCCCACGCTGCTGCAACTGACCCCCCGAGCCGTGGTGTACGTCTGGCAGGAGGACTGTGAACCGTGCGACATCGTCCGC
This sequence comes from uncultured Candidatus Halobonum sp., assembly GCA_964502585.1. Lineage (GTDB taxonomy): Archaea > Halobacteriota > Halobacteria > Halobacteriales > Haloferacaceae > CAZCXJ01. The sequence goes on along the minus strand of CAZCXJ010000198.1, from coordinate 288 downwards.
GAGACGTTCGAGGACCAACTCGATTTCCCGGACGAGATGGCGTTGTTCGCGGTATACGGTCCAGGCTGGGCGGAACTGCTCTACGAGGAGTTCGACGTGGCGGGCGCGCCAACTACGCTGTTCGTGCTCGGTGGCGAGGTCGACTCGCGCCTGAACGGTCCCCACTATCCCGAATCCTACGAGGGGGAGATCGAGACGCTGGGGGAACTGGCGTGAGCCGGCTCCGCTCCCTCAGAGCGGTACCTCCCCATCGATGATCTGTCGTGCCTTGCGGCCCAGTGTCGGCAC
>CAZCXJ010000197.1:0-3156 GCA_964502585.1 uncultured Candidatus Halobonum sp. | reverse complement strand
GACCTCAACGCACAGTCCAGTCAGCGAGTTATCCAAGAACTCGCTGAGGCGTTCACATCGTGGTACAGCCATCGGCAAAACGGGAACCAGAACGCGACCCCGCCAGCATACCGCAAGCACGGCGACCAGCATCCACGCTCGACGGTCACGTTCAAAGAGGACGGCTTCAAGCACGACCCCGAGAACGGGCGCGTCCGTCTCTCGAAAGGCCGCAACCTCAAGAATGGGTGGAGCGACTTCATCCTCTGCGAGTACGACGCCGACCCGGACGTTACAATTGAGAACGTCCAGCAGGTTCGAGCGGTGTACGACGGGGGCGAGTGGCGGCTTCACTTCGTCTGCCGCCACGAGATTGACCCGGACCCGCCCGGCGATGGTGTGGCGGGCATCGACCTCGGCATCTCGAACATCGCCGCCGTTTCGTTCGGTAGCGACGGAGTGGTGTATCCCGGCGGGGCGCTCAAAGAGGACGAATACTGGTTTCAGAAGGAGCGGGCCAAGTGCGACGACACCACATCCGAGGAGGCCGGCCGCCTCGACCGAAAGCGAACCGAGCGCCGGTCGCACTTCTTGCACACGCTGTCCAAGGACATCGTGGCCGAGTGCGTCGAGCGCGGCGTCGGCATCATCGTCGTGGGCGAGCTCTCGGGCATCCGCGACGGGACGGATTGGGGCGACCACGGCAACCTCGACCTCCACGGATGGGCGTTCGACCGCTTCACGTCGATGCTCGAATACAAAGCCGAAGAACAGGGCATCGACGTGGAGCGGGTGGACGAACGCGGCACGTCCAAGACCTGTTCGGTCTGCGGCACAGAGGACGGAAGCCAGCGCGTCGAACGTGGGTTGTACGTCTGCGAGTCGTGCGAGACGGTGGCGAACGCCGACAGCAACGGCGCAGAGAACATTCGACAGAAGGTACTCCCGAGTGTCGCCTCGGATGAGGGAGATAGGGATAACGGCTGGATGGCACAGCCAGCAGTCCGCCTGTTCGCCCGTAGCGAGGGCTGTTTCGCCCCGCGAGAACAGGTCGTGGACTGCAAACCATAATATCCCAAACGCGGTCGGGAAACCCCGCGTTCACGCCGGGGAGGATGTCATTCCTCGTAGTTGCGGTCGCGGCGGTCGCGGAGACGTTTTTCGAGCTCCTCGGCGATCTCCTCGCGTGTCTTCTCAGCGGTCTCGTCAACGAGCAGCCCACGCCCACCGGTACGAGTGCGCTCTTTCACGAGAATACCCTCGCCGGTGTCCACCCAGACGACATCGTCGCCGGGGTCCAGGTCGTACTTTTCACGGAGCGGGTTCGGGATTGTCACCTGTCCCGTCTCTGTGACGCGTGTGGACCAGGTCATATTGGGTACTCCCACTCGCGCTACCTCGGTCTTGGGTAGCATCAGGGCTCCCCGACGAGAGCGCCGAGCGGGTTTCACCCGTCCACGGTGGAGAGCGAGTCCAGTTTGTCGTCCGGAATCGGGTTCTGATAGACGACAGTCTCCTCCTCGCATAGCGTATCGAAATCCGTGTCAGTCGTCACGAGATAGGCGGCGTCGTGTGCCCGGGCCATCGCCAAAATGAACGAGTCGTACACGTCGTGTTGTTTCTCGGCGCTGATCTCGTAGGCATCTAGCAGCACTGCCTTCGTCGCGCCGACAATCCTGGCGGGACTCCGGATCAGCGATTGGACGGCGTTCCGAGCGTCGACCGTCCCGACACCGAACTCCCGGGTCATGATATACTGTGCTCGGAGAGGGTAGTAGTCGGGGACGAGCAGGACGTTCGGCCCATCGAGCGCCGCCGTGATCCACGACTGCACGTCCTCGTAGGCCGGGTGGTCACTGGTGAGGCCAATAGCGAGAACGTTGACGTCCGTGAGGATGTTGACACCCTGTGGGATCTCACCAGCCATCTATTACCTCCCGGGTCACTCCGTCTCCGGGTCCATCGAACCGAACAACGATTCACCCGCATCCGTCGGTGTCGAGTCCGTCCAGTCGTCACGACCAGCAGTCGCTGTCCGGAGGTCGGCGCTCGGCTTCGGGTCGATGGTGAGTACCGACCCGAGTAGCCAGGCTGGAACCTCGCTGTCGGGTTCGATACCGAGCCGATCACGGACGGCTTTCGGGATCGTTACCCGCCCCCGGTCGTCGACGCGAAGAACGAGTGATTCGCCCTCGCCACTCGGATCGTCGTCGATGGTCGGTTCTCCCATTTCTATTGCCTCGATTCCCACTATCCAACCGATACGTATAACACTTGGCGTCACCCGGTTCCCGTTGTTGTCTCCGTGACGGTCGCCCGTATCGTCGGGACACCAGCCCGGTTGCCGTGCTGGCCGGACGTCTCGGCGCTCCGGCGGAGGCTTCCGCCGCGTGAGGCCCGTCCGCTGGGTCGTGGAGAGATGGGACGATCGGCGTCCGACAGTTGGCCGACCTGCAGGACGGCGGCTATCAGGTTCGCGGCCCGACTACTGAAAACCAGTACCGCACTCCCGCTGAAGCCGCCAGGGGGCTCGGGAACAGCGTTGGAACTGTCGGAGTCCCCGTAAAGAACTGGGTCGCGAGACCGTTGACTACGAGGACGATCTCCACGAGCTACAGCAGTAGCTCGCCGATGGTGCCGACCCGACTCAACCGGCCGACACCGCCGTCGTGCGGATAACGAGCCGCCCACAGGTGTTCCCCGGGCAGAGGATACTCGCTCAACACGGCCCGGTCGTTGGTTGGTGCGAAGAGCAGACTCGCGGGGACGGTCACACGACGCGGAGCCGTGTCGGAACCCACCGGCGGGAAGTTGGGGGAACACTCAGTTGCAAGCAGACGGACGTGTACATGTGGCCTCTAAGAACATTACGATCACCGAGGACGTGTACGACCGGCTCAGGGCGCTCAAGCGCGAGGACGAGAGCTTCAGCGACCTACTTAGGCGCCTGACCGAGCGGACCGATCCCATGGAGTTCGCCGGCAGCTGTCCCGGACTCGGGCGACACGTAGCCGCCGCACACGAAGACCTCGACGAGGGGCTTGAGGAGACGCAGGATGATCTGTTTAGATGACATCCATCACGCCGTGGATAGCGCGATTCCCCGAGCGTTGGGAAATTACGGTTCGCAGCGTACCTGTTCCTGTGGGGCTACCTGCCCCGTAGATTTGTCGAACA